>NZ_JAJLQX010000050.1 GCF_021295095.1 Phocaeicola oris | reverse complement strand
GGCGTAATGGACATTTGGTAGGCTGAAAACCTCTCGTGTTTTAGTAATGGACATTTGGTAGGCTGGTAATTCCAGCCTACTTTTTTATATTCAGGAACCCATCTATGAACTTCTTTTTATTAACCTCCTTCATTCCATTATGATTACGCAATGCCCTTTTAAGTTGTGAGTTGAATCCTTCCAATAGATTTGTTGTATTGGGTATCTCTAATTCAGGATATTCTTCATACGTATAGAGCCATTTAAGGTGTGTCTTCACCGAACGCCTTGCACTTCTCAGCCTTCTATGTGTATAGGTTGTCTTGCCTGAGACTAGTAGAGTTCGTTCATCGAGGAACTCTTTCCATTCATCACACCATTTATCAAAGCCTGATGTGAATTCTTCTTTCCCGATAGAGAACATGCTTCTCATTAATGCCAGCAGCTCGATGCCTGCGGGCAAATGCGGATTGTTGGTAAGAAGCCTTCTGACTATCTGCAACTGGTGGAATTGACACATCTGTACAGGGCAGGATGTCACAGCTTGTAAAAGCCCGACATGTCCATCACACACCACTGCCTTTATCCGAGTTCCACCCTCCTCAATGCATCTGAGTCCCTCAAGGTATTCCTTGTTGGTCTCGTTCCTGACAAACCTACGATGAAGTATCCTGCCTGATGCGGCATCTTGAAAGAGCATCACACCAAAGGTCTTGGAGAAGTAGGTCGTGTCCAGTATTATTGTTGCAGATTCAGGATAGATGGGAGTAAAGCTGTCTGCCACTGAACTTAGCCTACGGCGTATGGTTCTTTCTGAACATTTGTGAAGAGTGGAAAGCTCAGAAATAGTTCGTTTCTCGGTCAGATAGTCACTCCATAAACAAACATTGTCTATACGCTGACCACTTTGAAATTGCCTGCCACAATCCCTACAAAAGTACATCTGGACGTTACGCCGATGACCATTCTTTTTAACATTTGAACTGTTACAGAATATACAGTTTTTTTATTCATAAGCTTTCAAATGCTGCAAAGGTAATGAATAAAGGACATTTGAGAGGTTTCAGCCTACCAAATGTCCATTACGCC
>NZ_JAJLQX010000004.1 GCF_021295095.1 Phocaeicola oris | reverse complement strand
CATACATATAGAACTGGCACTGGGTATGGAAGTCCATTTTAGATGCTCATTATGAGCATCTAAGGCTACATGTGAATTATTTTTCTTCATTTTTTCATTATTTTATTTGCATATTAACTTAGGATGCCACGGTAGTTTCAGCGTGAGCTTGCCACTGCCCTCAGCACGTCCGAGGATGCCACGGTAGTTTCAGCGTGAGCTTGCCACTGCCCTCAGCACGTCCGAGGATGCTGATGAAAATGCCTGCTAACGTCACTGTCATGGCGATGACAGCCTTCAACGAAAGTACCTGGCCGAGAGATATCCACGCGGCGAAAGCAGACGCTATTGGTGCCAGAGTCATGAAGAGTTGTCCATAACGTGCCCCTATCCAAAGATAAGAGTTGAACAAGCACCAGTCGCCAAAGAAATAGCCCACGATTCCCGACAGCAACAACCATCCCCATGTGCCGGCATCGGCGTACACGGGCATCGCGCCACCCATGAACCACCGGCAGAGTCCTGCGGAACAGAGGAATGCCAGTAACAAACGCCATACGTTTGCCACGATGACTCCCATGCGCTTGGTTGCCACCTCACTGACCAATGCTGTGATGGTCCATGAAAAGGCGACACCAATAGAAATCAACTCTCCTAAATACATCTCATTTTATTGTAATTTTACTGCAGAGGTACGGAAAATATTTTATAATATCCTATAATTTTCTCTATATTTTTAAATGACATTGAACTGTTTTATTAAAAGAGATTGGTAGTTCATGGGAATAATGTTAATACAGCCTTTCAAAGGATGTTTTCTGATGTTGCTTTCAGAGTAGAAAAAGCTGTTTTAATTTGCTTTTAAGCAGATTTTTTCTTAACTTTACAGAGTTATAAAAGAGGATTCTTATGAGGAAATTACAGCTCTTATTGTTTGCTTTGATAGCAGTCTTACTGGGCGGATGTAAGGCAGGTTCGAAGTATGAAATGAGTTTGGCGGGGATATGGTCGTTTCAGTCGGATTCTACCAATGTGGGTGAGCAACAGGCTTGGTTTAGTGTGCAACTGAACGATCATATCAACTTGCCGGGAACGATGGATAACCGGAAGAAAGGTAATTTGAATACCCATCATAAGGAAACTTCTAATCTTTCGCGTGAATACTATTATGTAGGAAAGGCGTGGTATAGCAAGACCATTGAAATCCCTACTTATTGGAAAGATAGAAATATTCTACTGACTTTGGAGCGGACGAAGCCGACGAAGGTTTGGGTAGATAATGATTGGGCAGGAGCGTCGGACGATATTTCTACAAAGCAAGTTTATGACCTGACGAGTCGGATGACGCCCGGAACTCATAAGCTGACCATTATGGTAGATAACGGAAATGCTGTTCCTGCCGCGGTAATGGCTAATTCTCACGCTTATGTGGAGTCCACTCAGACCAATTGGAACGGCATCATCGGTGATATAAAGTTGGAAGCGCGTCCAAAGGTTTATATCTCCGATTTGCAGATATATCCTTCTATAGAACAAAAAAAGGTGGAAGTTCAATTCACATTAAGCAGCTTGCCCAAGCAACATCAGACTTTGTATGTCACTCTTTATGCTAATGCCATCAACACGGAAAAACGCAGTGTACTGAAGATACAAAAGGAAATAACATTAGAGGGGAATAAGGTAACAGTGGATTTGCCTTTGGAAGATAATTATTTAACGTGGAGTGAATATGAGCCTAATTTGTATAAACTGTTGGTCAGAATAAGCGGTGAGAAGATTAATGACGAGCAGACGAAAGTGTTTGGCATACGTGATTTTAAGGTCAAAGGAACTCAGTTTGCCATCAACGGAAAGACGGTATTCTTGCGTGGCAAGCACGATGCCTGTGTCTTTCCTCTGACAGCACATGTCGCTATGGATGTAAAGACTTGGCAGCATTATTTTCGGATAGCAAAGTCGTACGGTATAAACCACTATCGGTTCCATTCGTGGTGTCCTCCGGAGGCTTGCTTTGAAGCAGCTGATATGGAAGGGATTTATTTGCAACCGGAGCTTCCTATTTGGGGAAGCTTGAATCGTCGGGATAGTACATTAACAGCGTTCTTGTTAAAAGAGGGGGAGCATATTCAAAAACAGTATTCAAATCATGCTTCGTTTGTTATGTTTAGCTTGGGGAATGAATTGTCGGGTGATAAGGCTGTGATGGAGAGATTGGTAACAAATTTCCGGGAACAGGATAATCGGCATTTGTTTTCTTCCGGTTCCAACAATTTCTTAGGCTATCAAGGATATGACACTTGGGATGATTTCTTTACTACATGTCGTATTCCCGGGGATAATAGTCGGAAGACTCATACTCGTGGTTCTTTTTCATTTGCCGATGCCGATGATGGCGGTTATATCAATGCTACTTATCCCAATACCGTCATGAATTTTGATTCGGCAGTGGCCCATTGCGCTGTGCCTGTTATCAGTCATGAAACGGGACAATTCCAGATATATCCGAATTATGAGCAGATAAAGAAATATACGGGGAACTTAAAACCGTGGAATTTAGAAATCTTTAGGAAACGTTTGGAAGATGTGGGGATGGCAGATCAGGCAAAAGCATTTTTTGAAGCATCGGGAAAGTGGGCAGTAGAACTTTATCGCGCGGATATTGAGATGGATTTGCGTACCAAAGGTATGGCAGGATTTCAGTTGCTTGACTTGCAGGATTATCCGGGACAAGGTTCTGCCTATGTAGGTATATTGGACGCGTTCATGGATAGTAAAGGCTTAATAGAGCCGAAAAAGTTTAAAGAGTTTTGTAATCAGGTGGTACCTATGCTGATAACTTCAAATCTGACTTATTATCAGAATGAGACGATGAAAGCGGAAGTGAAGATTGCGAATTACTCGGCAGAGGAAATAAAAGGTAAACACCTTATTTGGCAATTGCTCTCGGACAGTTCGGTGGTGGACGATGGTGTATTGGATGTCAACATAGAGCAGGGAGGTCTGTTCTTTATTGGAAATATTACACCGGATATCTCCAAAGTGAAAGCTCCTAAGAAAGCAACTTTATTATTAAGACTGGATGGGACGGAATATCGGAATAGTTATCCTATCTGGGTGTTTGAACCGGCTTATGAGATACAAGTGCCTGAGGGAGTAAAAGTAACCCATCAGCTGACGAAGAGTTTACTTTCAGAGTTGAAAAATGGTAAAAAAGTTCTTTATTTTCCTAATTTGGATAAGTATAAAGAGGTAACGGTAGGGGGACTTTTCCAAACGGATTATTGGAACTATCGCATGTTTAAGACCATCAGTGAGCGTGTTAAACGTCCGGAATCACCCGGAACAATGGGTATTCTGACCGATCCTGAGCATCCTCTGTTTAATTCATTTACAACCGATGCATATACAAATTGGCAGTGGTATCCCATGGTGAAGAATAGCCGTCCGCTGATTCTTGATCAGGTGAAAAACGGCTATAAACCTATCGTTCAGGTCATTGATAATATTGAAAGGAATCATAAGTTGGGATTGATATTTGAATTTTCTATCGAGAAGGGCAAATTGTTGGTTTGTATGACTGATTTGGAGAGTCAGGAGAAGTACCCTGAGGCTCGACAGTTATATAACAGCATACTGACATATATGAATTCCGATGCGTTCAATCCAACTTATCAGTTGACGGATGAGGAGTTAAATAAGCTATTCACGGCTCCGGTGAAAGCGAAAGAGATGGGTAAACTTGATAATATTTCATATTAAATGAATGTAACTATCATACAGCAAGATATCATCCTATCCGATCCCGCTGCGAATCGGAGAAAATTAGAAGCTATGTTGGATGGATTAAAGACAGACTTGGTTGTACTGCCGGAAATGTTTTCAACGGGCTTTTGTACGGTCGACCATCATGGCATGATTGTTTTTGACGATGGACAAACTCCTTCTTGGATGCAACAGATGGCAAGTCTTCATCAGTTTGCCATTGCAGGCAGTTTGGCATGGAAAGTTACAGATACAGAGCATTACAATCGTTTTTTTTTTGTTCACCCTGATAAAACAATATCGTATTATGATAAGAGACATTTGTTCACTTATGGTCATGAAGAGACCTATTTCTCGGCAGGAGAAGAGAGAGTGATAGTGAGATTTAAAGGTTTTCGTTTGTTGCTTCAGACCTGTTATGATATTCGTTTTCCTGTTTTTTCTCGGAATAAAGGTGATTATGATGCTATACTTTACGTAGCCAACTTTCCCGCTTTGCGTATAGAGGCTTGGCGTACATTGATAAGAGCCAGAGCAATAGAGAATCAGTGTTATGTAATTGCTGTAAATCGTGTTGGTTCCGATCAAGTAACAAATTATAATGGCTGTAGTGCAATTATTGATGCTTATGGTAAGGCTATGGTGGAGTGTGGAAATGAAGAAAGCATCGTTTCGTTGGATATAGACATACAAAAATTAAATGTATTTCGTAAACGCTTCCCTGTTGGGAATGATGCAGATAAGTTTGAAATAATAAACAATGTAACTTCTTGATTAAAGGGGGATTCGCTTTTTAGCGTTTTCGATGCCATTTTTGACGCTCGTTTTTATGCTTATACTCTTTGAAAGAATTATTTTTCGTTCCATAGAGTTTCTCAATTAAATCAGGACGTCCTATTTTTTGTAGTTCATTAATAATTGCTTTCCGCTCTTCAGGCTTGTACCAGAAGAAAAACATTCGTTGTGCTAACTTCTCCCGCTGGGTACGAGCAGAATATATTTTTTCTAATGTATACGGGTGATATCCGGTGTACCATGCTTCGGTAGCAACGGTCATAGGAGTAGGAGTGAAGTCTTGTACTTGCTCTAAGTGAAAGTCCAAATCTTTTGTGATAACTGCTAACTCAGCCATATCTTCTTCAGTACAACCGGGATGGCTGCTGATGAAATAAGGAATAAGTTGCTGTTTTAAGTGATATTCTTTATTTACTTGATCGAATGTTTGTTTAAATTGATAGAACTGATTGAATGATGGTTTTCGCATAACTTGTAGGACTCGTTCACTGGTATGTTCGGGCGCGACTTTCAATCGACCGCTGACATGATTTACTATAAGTTCTTTCGCGTATTGGGCATTAATCTTATTTGTTTCCGGGTCTTTTGTTTGATGTTGAATTAAATCGTAGCGTACCCCGCTTCCGATAAAAGATTTTTTAATGCCCGGTAATGCATCCACAGTATGATAAATATCTAAAAGTTGTTGGTGGCTGGTGTTCAAATTCGGACAGACTTCCGGATTAACGCAAGACGGTCGTTTGCATTTTTGACAGGCATTCAGATTCTTTCCATGCATGCCATACATATTAGCGCTCGGTCCCCCTAAATCGCTGATATATCCTTTAAAGTCGGGCATTTCAATGATATGTTTTACCTCGCGCAATATGCTTTCCTTACTTCGGCTGACAATAAATTTACCTTGATGAGCAGAAATGGTACAAAAAGCACAGCCTCCGAAGCAACCTCTATGCATGTTGACCGAGAATTTGATCATATCATAAGCTGGTATGCGCTTTCCTTTATATTTAGGATGAGGCATGCGTGTATATGGTAAATCGAACGACATATCCAGTTCTCCCTGACTCATGGGCGGGTACGGTGGATTAACCACAACTGTCTTATTATCTACATCCTCTAAAATGCGGGATGCAGTGTATCGGTTAGACTCCTCTTCAATATACCTGAAATTCTCTGCTTCTTTTTTCTTATCGTGAAGGCATTCTTCATGTGAATAGAGAATAATGTCGGCAGGATGGTCGGGGATAGGCTCCGGTTGTGTGCCTTTGTTTACGATATATACAGTTTGGAGTATGTCGTGAGGCATTTCATTAGGATTTTTTTTCAGCCGATTAACTAACTCTGTAATAGGCTTTTCTCCCATACCATAGATCAATAAGTCTGCTCCGGAATCTAATAAAATAGGTTTCATGACCCGATCTTGCCAATAATCGTAATGAGTAAGACGGCGTAACGAAGCTTCTATGCCACCTAATACAACCGGTACATCGGGGAATAGCCTTTTTAGGATTTTAGTATATTCCATAGTCGGGCACTCCGGACGCATATCAAAACGTCCGTCGGGGGTATAAGCATCTTCCGATCGTAATCGTTTATTGGCTGTATATTTGTTTACCATACCGTCCATACAGCCTGGTGAAATTCCAAAAAACAGACGGGGACGCCCTAATTTCTTAAAGTCGCGTAAGTCATCCCGCCAATTGGGTTGTGGCACAATGGCCACTTTTAGTCCCTCGGACTCGAGTAATCTTCCGATTACGGCAGCTCCGAAAGAAGGGTGATCGACGTAGGCATCACCACTAAAGAGGATTACATCTAACTGGTCCCACCCTCTCAGTTCTACTTCTTTCTTGGTTGTCGGTAACCAATCGGTTAGTTCGTATTTTTTCAAATTAAGCTTCTTTTTCCATTTCTTCAGCCGGTTGGGTGCGCAGTTTGGCTTTCCAATCGGTATAGAGAACGACTAAGTTTTTCAAGCCTAAGGCTTTCATGTTATCATGATAAATGACATCAATACAAAGATCAAGAAGATCTTTACAGTTACCTTCCACACCTACAATGAGTGAGCGGATGTTAAGCCGGAGTTTTTCTAATACAGACTCATCGACAATACCGTTACTATCAATCAGTTGATCGAACAAAGCATATTTGTCGATGGTTTGAAGATTCTCATCAGAGATATTGATGTTTCTTGTGCCGGAAACGTTCGTTTGTATGGTATACATAGCTGTTACAAAATAGTCCTTTTTACAAAGATAGAATTTTTTAAGAATGAAAAGAGTTTCCTCATTAAATTTTGAAGTTCTCAGGATGTTTTCCTTGGAATTGGGCAAAGTATTGTTTCAGTTTCTTCATCCCTTCATCAGCATTACCGGTTGGTTGCCAAATTTGTTCAGCAACAATTGCCTTGGTTCGATAGTCGATAGCAATGGGTATAATAGGAATATTTGCTCCTACCGCAATATAATAAAAGCCATGCTTCCAGTTTGAATTAGGCTTTCGGGTTCCTTCCGGAGTAATACCTAAATGGAATCGTTTTGCGGCTTTTGCTATCTCGATGGTCTGTTCTACTGTCGATCCTTTTTTATTACGGTCTATGGGGACACCGCCCATTTTTTTAAGGATAGGTCCCATGGGCCAGAAAAACCAATCTTTCTTCATCATAAAACCTGAACGCCATCCATAATAATGAATAAACATTTCACCAATGATAAAGTCCCAATTCGATGTATGAGGGGCGATTGCTATAATGCATTTCTCAGGTAAGGTGATAGTGACACGCTCATGCCACCCCATTACCTTATGAAAAATGAACTCAAAAAAGCGATTCTTCATTATTTAGCGCTTGCAACCTTGTTTAATTCGTTGGCTACAGCCTGAATCTCCTTATCCAAGTCAGTCATTAAAGTTTTATAAAAGCCTTTCACATTTCCAGGTTCTGTATGGCTGACACGAGGTATAAGATTCAAAACGTTACTGACTGATTCAACAACTTTTTCACGGTTAACACCATCGACGAGGCTTGCTGTGAGCAATTCACCGGCAATATATGAAAGTTTTTTCTTTAATAATCTTCTTTTTGCCATAATCTATTTTTTTTATGATGATTAATATATTCGGTGTAAAGATAGGCATTTTTTATCAGTCTTCCTTTTTATATTTCCGAAAAAAAAGCGAAATTTGCAGAGCTTTAAGAAAATAGGAAATATTACATTATAAAATTGATATAGAAATATGAGAATGAAAAGTGCATTACAAATTGCCCGTGCTGCTTATCAGCCAAAGCTTCCGGAAGCATTGAAGGGTCCGGTAAAAGTACAAGAAGGAAAAGCTACACAGTCTGTTGCGGATAGGAAAGAGATTAAGGAGCTGTTTCCTAATACTTACGGTATGCCTTTGATTGAGTTCGTAAAAGGTACAAAGAAAAAAGTGCCAGCATTTAATGTCAGCGTTATTTTATCCGGAGGTCAGGCCCCCGGCGGTCATAACGTAATCTCAGGTTTGTTTGACGGCATTAAGAATTTGAATAGATCTAATCGTCTGTTTGGATTCTTGATGGGACCAAGCGGATTGATTGAACATAATTATATTGAGTTGACTTCAAAGGTTATCGACGACTACCGTAATACCGGTGGTTTTGATATGATTGGTTCCGGCCGTACTAAATTGGAGACTATTGATCAGTTTGAGAGTGGTTTGAAGATTATCCGTGAGTTGGGAATCAAAGCTATCGTTATTATCGGTGGAGATGACTCTAATACGAATGCTTGTGTATTGGCTGAATATTATGCTGCTCAGAAATATGGTGTTCAGGTAATAGGCTGTCCTAAGACTATTGATGGTGATTTGAAGAACGCGATGATTGAAACTTCTTTCGGTTTCGATACTGCTACAAAAACGTATGCTGAAGTTATTGGCAATATTCAACGTGACTGTAATTCTGCTCGTAAGTATTGGCACTTTATTAAATTGATGGGCCGTTCAGCTTCTCACATCGCTTTGGAATGTGCTTTACAAGTTCAACCGAATATCTGCTTGATTTCTGAGGAAATTCAGAAAAAGGATATGACATTGGATGATGTTGTAACTTACATTGCTCAGATTGTTGCTGACCGTGCGGCCGATGGTAATAATTTCGGTACAGTTTTAGTTCCGGAGGGCTTAATTGAGTTTATTCCTGCAGTTGAACGCTTGATCGCTGAATTGAACGATTTCCTTGCAAAGAATGGTAAGGAGTTTGCAGAGGTAGCTCCTGCAAAACAGCGTGAGTATATTATTTCTAAGTTGTCGAAAGAAAATGCTGAGATTTACGCTTCTCTTCCTGAAGAGGTGGCTCGTCAGTTGTCTCTGGACCGTGACCCTCATGGAAATGTTCAGGTTTCTTTAATTGAAACAGAGAAATTGTTGAGTAATATGGTAGGCAAGAAGTTGGCCGCTTGGAAGAAAGAAGGTAAGTATGTCGGCAAGTTCGCTGCTCTGCATCATTTCTTCGGTTATGAAGGTCGTTGCGCAACACCATCTAATTTCGATTCAGATTATTGCTACTCTTTGGGTTACACCGCTGCTCAGTTGATAGCTAACGGTAAGACCGGTTATATGGCTTCTGTTCGTAACTTGACTGCTCCTGCAACTGATTGGGTTGCCGGTGGTATTCCTATTACAGCTATGATGAATATGGAGCGCCGTAACGGTAAGATGAAACCTGTTATCCAGAAAGCATTCGTTGAGCTTAATGGTGCACCATTCAAGAAATTTGCTTCTTTGCGCGAGAAATGGGCAAAGGAAACTTGTTATGTTTATCCGGGACCTATTCAGTATTTTGGACCGACTGAGGTTTGTGACCAACCAACCAAAACTTTACAGTTGGAGAACAAAAATGCTTTTAAGAAGTAATTTGGAAACATCGAAGGCATCGGAGATTGGATAAATGTTAAACTCCGAGACCTTTATAAAAAATAAGTAGGTGCATCAAAAAGTATGAGATAATTTCATTACTTTTGATGCACCTTTAATTTTATAATAAAATAGAATTCTTTAAAGAAATCTGTGATAAGAGCAAAACGAAAGGAATGCTAAATGAACAAGTTGAGACGTAAATCGAAAACAACTAATAATCGGAAGACTGTAAAGAGAAAGTTGGTGAAAAGGCGTAAATCGCGTCGCACTTCTTCGAAGGATCTTCCAAGGTGGTTGTTTTATGTTTTATCCGTCTTCATTGCGGTAGTATTTCTTACGGTATTCTTTTATTTCTTTATTCGTCCTTATTCTTACCGTTGGAAGCCTTGCTATGGACAGAAAGCCTATGGTGTATGTATGCCGTCGGGTGATTATATTCATGGCATCGATCTTTCACATTATCAGGGGAAGATTAATTGGAATCAGTTGGATGATGTTCAACAGGGCCCGTTCGGCATTCGTTTTATTTTTATGAAGGCGTCTGAAGGCGGTGATTTGGAAGATAGTACATTTAGGTCGAATTTTGATTCTGCCCGTGCTCATGATTTTATTCGTGGGGCTTATCATTTCTTTAATCCGAAGAGTGACCCGATTAAACAGGCCGATTTCTTTATTGCCAATGCAGATCTTGACTCTCTCGACTTACCTCCGGTGCTTGATATAGAGAAGAAAGGGGATGATTTGCAAAAGTTCCGCAATGATGTGCGGATATGGTTGCAGCGCATTGAAGAACATTACAGGGTAAAACCTATTATCTATGCTTCGTATAAATTTAAGTTGAAGTATCTCAACGATTCTGTTTTTAATTCTTATCCATATTGGATAGCTCATTACTATGTCGATTCCGTTCAATATCAAGGGCAATGGAAATTTTGGCAGCATACCGATGTGGGAACCCTTCCGGGAATTCAGGAAAAGGTTGACCTCAACGTATTCAATGGTTCGTTGCATGACTTGAAATCTATGACGTTGAAGAAAGATTTTTAGGGTTTAGCGTGTAAATGAATAGCTGTTGGATACTCACGACTTACACTTAAAGACCGCAACTACCCAATTATTATTTTCTTTTGAATGGTCGAAAGTTAGGCCTAAACCTTGGGCTTTTTGTTGGATAAGAGGTAGGTCTTCTTTATAAAATCCACTCATGATCAATGTTGATCCTGAATGCATACAGTGGACATACTGCGGCATATCGTTTAGCAGAATATTCCTGTTAATATTAGCAAGAATCAAATCAAACGGTTGTTTTTCTTTCAGACATCCGGCATCACCCAGTTCTATCTTTATATTATGTAAGCGATTCAGTTCGATATTTTTCTTCGAATTGTTAATGCTCCACTCGTCAATGTCGATTCCGGTGACACTTTCAGCTCCTTTCATGGAAGCAAGAATGCCTAAGATACTTGTTCCACATCCCATGTCAAGCACTGTTTTACCGGTTAAATCCATATTTAACAGTTCGGAAAGTATATTCCGGGTTGTTTCGTGTGATCCGGTCCCGAAAGCCATTTGGGGATTAATGACAATATCGTATTTCACTTTTGGTGTATCGGTATGTGTTGAACTGTGGACGCAAAGCCGATTATCGATGATAATCGGTTGGAATACATTCGTTTCCCATTCCTCATTCCAGTCTTTATCTTCAGCATTTGCAACAGAATAAATCACTTTTACATTTGGTAATGGGAATTCTTCTACCATTTGTTTCAGCGCATTGGTATTATAAAGAGTGTCTTGAATGTATGCTTTTATACCGCTTTCTGTTTCAAGGAAACTCTCGAAACCAATCTCTCCTGCCATGGCAGAAAGTACATCAGTATAATTCTCGTTAAAAGGTTCAATGGTAAACGTAACTTCAAGGTATTTCATGATTGTTTTCTTTGTTCTGTTGCAAAGTTAGGCTTAAATTCATATTTTTGTATAAAGAATATGCAGTTATTTCTTATCTTGTGTGTTTAAGCTAAAAAAGTAGTAGATATGAAAAAGTTTTTATTCGGAATGATATGTTTGCTGTGTGCAACCAATATTTCGGCCCAGTTTGTTCGATGGGGTGTGCGTGCTGGAGCGGGAGTGAGTAATTTCTCAACATCAGAGAAGGTAAAGTGGCGTTTTGCTTATAAGGCCGGTGCAGACGTATATCTTGATATCTTTGATTCCGATTTCTGGTTGTTTTCTCCCGGGATCTATTATTCCAGAAAAGGTTTTAACTGGAATGGCGCATACGGACCGGAATCAATAAAGGATAATGTGCTGAAAGCAAAATTGGGAACCTACATGGATTATATAGAAGTTCCATTTTTGGTTTTGTATAACATAGAACTGTTTGATGATAGTGATTATCGGAATATATCATTGAAGTTTGGTCCGTATGTGGCATACGGAATTAGCAGTAAAACACAGATGGAAGTGCCTGAATTTAATAAGTTTAAGGGTACATTTAAAACAAATCATTTTGATAAAGAATGCACTTATGATGAGGCTGTGTATTTTAATTCAGGAACACCGGTCACTTTACCGAAGATGAACCGGTTTGATGTTGGGCTTCAGGTCGGAATTGATTTGCGTTTTAATAACCATTATATAATAGGAGCCGATTTCCAATACGGGTTGCTAAATACGGTTAACAAAAGCTTCTTAGGAAAGCATCCGAAGAATATGCAGGCTACTCTCTCGTTAAGTTATGAATTTTAAATGTGTTATGAAAGAATGATGACTATTATCTTTGTGATTGATGATTATCAATGTGTGAAGTGATACGTATGAACCGTTCAACTCATGCGGATGAATCGATCAACTCATACGCATGAGTTTAGCAAATGATACGCATGAACCAAGCGATTCATCCGCGTCACTTTTTGATTTTTATTTCATGAACAATAAAAAAGACTTTGACTGCTTTATTTAGCTTTCTCGGCAATACATTCCATTTCGATGAGCCACGACGGACGGCACACTTTAGCATTTACTATGATATAAGGTATATGTGGAAAATGTTTCTTCATGTAATGTTCCGTTTCCAGATAATCTGACACATCGCGCAGGTAAACGATGAAATAACGAACGTCATTTAGTGTGGCATCACCTTCTTTCAGCAAGGCATTGATATTTTCAATCAGGCGATCAGTTTGCTTTGACAGATTTCCTATATTAATGGTATTGCCTTCTTTATCAATGCTGGCGGTACCCGATATGTAATAAATGTACTTGTCCGATAGTTCTAAGCGAGTTCCCCGTTCGAAAGAAACACCATAATCATGTGTCGGACTTAAATGATCCAATGCTTTTAAATAGAGTTTGTCTTCTTCTTTGATATGCGGATAAGTAAGAAAATCCATTCCCACAAAGGCATTTTGAGTCTCGGTATTACCTCCTATTCCGGTACTGGCAATAAAATGAGTATCCGTACTCAGTCCATAACTTTTAAACACATCATTTCGGGCTTTGACTACACCATTATAATTGTTATCTATATCGCTGACGTAGATCCATGTACGAACCAAGTGAGTTGCCATGTCCAAGCCTTTAGCTTTTAGTGTTTTAAGATATTTTTCGAATATAATGGTCAGTTCCAGATATGAATTGTTACATGCGGCATCCTCCTTACTCAAGCGGTATGATTGGAATATGAATGGGGCATCTGCATCGGAAGTCTTCAGCAGAATGGAGATTTTCGACCCGTCGAGTGGGGCTTGTTCGATGATAGAGCAAGCCTTATGCCTCAGTATATCGGTGTAAAGTGGAGATGCTATTAATTGCAAATATTGGTTTTGAGCATCGCTGAGGAATATTTTAGAATATTGTAAATGGCGTCCTTCTTTTTCTTCCTCACTCAGGTAGGAAAGCGTACGAACTTTTATTTCGTCCAGCCTTTCAGGAAATAGATTTCTATTCTGACATGATAGTATTTCGTATTTATCCATGATGATTTACAGTTTTACGGCTGTAAAGGTAATGTTTTTTATGAATTTTCGATACGTATCTGACTTAAAAATACCTACAAAAGGGGATATAGAATTAGTTATGTTAAAAAACTCGATAAGTATTGCACAATGTGTGAAAAAGATGCTACATTTGCCACGGGATATGTGTGAAAGTATAAAAAGTGGATAATTTTTTATCTTTTTTTATTTAATTAGTATTGTATATTGTTGTTATAGGTGTAAATATGTATTGTCAGGATGAAGGTATATTTCGTCCGGATTTTATGATGGAAATAATTTAATTTCACAATTTATTAATCACAATGGTATGAACAACAATCATTTGACTGGCGGGAATAATATATTTCTGCGACGCGGTCAATTCTTAAAAACTTTAGGAATGTCCGTATGTTTGATTGCTGGTAGCTCATTCAGTGCTGTAAACGCAACGAGTCTGAGTTCAGATGCAATTGAAGCTGTCCAACAGGCAATTACTGTAAAAGGACAAGTACTTGATTCTAATGGTGATCCGATTATTGGTGCCAACGTTTTGGAAAAAGGTACAACTAATGGAACAATTACCGACATGGACGGTAATTTTACTTTGAATGTGAGGTCTAATGCTACTTTAGTCGTTTCTTATATCGGCTATACCGCTCAGGAAGTAGCCGTTAACAATCAACGTACTTTAAAGATTACTTTGTCTGAGGATTCGGAAGCATTGGAAGAGGTAGTTGTTATTGGTTACGGTACAGTAAAAAAGGCCGACTTGGCCGGAGCTGTTGCTGTAGTTGATGACAAGAATTTCCGTGACCAGCCTATTACGCATGTATCTGAGGCTTTGCAGGGACGTTTGGCCGGTGTGCAAGTTGAGAATTCCGGTGTACCGGGTGGTTCTGTCAAGATTCGTGTTCGTGGTGCTAACTCTGTTAATAAGAGTAACGATCCGCTTTATGTAGTTGATGGTATTGTTCGTGAATCGGGTTTGGAAGGTATCAATTCCGATGATATTCAGGCTATTCAAGTGTTGAAGGATGCTTCTTCTACTGCAATTTACGGTTCTCGTGGTTCAAATGGTGTTGTTTTGATTACTACGAAAAAAGGTCGTGCCGACCAGAAGATCATTTCATTTGACGCAGAGGTAGGAATTTCCAATATATACAAAACATACGATTTGATGAATGCTTATGAATATGCTCAAGCATATATGGATATAAAAGGCAATCCGAACGCATTCACTGCAGCGGAATTAGAGTCGTATAAGAATGGAGGCGGTATTGACTGGCAGGATACTATGTTCCGTACAGCTGTTACGCAGAACTATAAAGTTGCCATTTCCAACGGAAATAAAGATACTCAATATTATATTTCCGGAAATTATTTGAACCAGGACGGTATCTTTGTGTTCAGTAATAATAAACGTTACACCGGTCGTGTTAATGTCTCTTCTGATGTAACAAAATGGTTCCATGTTACGGCGGATGTGAATGTATCGCATGGCGATCGTTACAGCACAAGCGGTTGGTCGGCAAGCAAGGCTAATCCTATTTGGCAGGCTATCAGTTATTCTCCTTCAATGAATATGTATCTTGAAGATGGATCGTACGCATTCGATAACTATAATGCTATCGGTCGTAACCCTTATGGTATTGCCAAAGAAGAGGGTTCTGATGTCGTAATCAATACCGTAAATGCTATGGTTGATTTACGTTTCAACATCCTTAAAGGTTTAACATTCACTACTACAAATGGTATGGATTTCCGTAATTACAAGTCATATTCTTTCTCGACAAAACGAGTTGAACAAAGAAACTCCATGGGTAATTATGATTATCAGAACATGCAGTTGCAATCGTCTAACAACCTGACTTATGTTGGTCAGTGGGGAAAACATGGCTTGACTGCAACAGGCGTTTGGGAAATCACAAAGAATGAAAGTCGTTCGATGAGCTTAAACGGCAAAGATTTACTGACAGAAAGCGTAGGCTATTGGAACTATAATTTGGCTGCTACTCGTACAGGCGATAACGGCTATTCCGATTGGGCTTTGTTATCAGGAGTTGGCCGTGTTATGTATAACTACGGTGATCGTTATTTGTTAACCGGTACATTCCGTGCCGATGGTTCTTCTAAGTTCACAAAGAAAAAGTGGGGCTATTTCCCATCAATTGCTCTTGCATGGAATGCAAGTAATGAAAGTTTCTTGAAAGATTTTCAAGGAATACAAGACATTAAGCTTCGTGTCAGCTATGGTATTGTGGGTTCTCAGGCTTTAGGTTCTTATGAAACATTGGGTATGCTTTCTGCTGCAGACTATGGTTATGGCGCAAGTTCAAATTACTCCGGTTATTGGTTGAATAGTTTGGCAACTCCGGATTTGACTTGGGAAAAGACTAAACAGTTCGACTTGGGTGTTGAATTCTCTGTATTAGACCGTCGTTTGAGTTTTACCTTAGATTATTATACCAAAACTACCACCGACGCATTGTTACAGAAACAGATCCCTCATTATGACGGAGGTGGTACATACTGGGTGAATGCCGGTAAAATCAAGAATCATGGTTTTGAAGCTGCTATTAATGCTCGTCCTGTTCAAAGTGATAAGTTTAATTGGAACTTTACTTTGACCGGCACTTATAATAAGAATAAGGTTATCGATTTGGCAGGTGATGAATATCTTTCAGGTACTACCCCTGCAGCCGGTATGATTCCACCCGATGGTGTAACTCGTGCACAGGTAGGCTATCCTATGGGTGTATTCTATTTGTATCAGTGGGATGGCATTGATAAAAATACCGGTAATAATATTTATCGTGACGTCAATAACGATGGAAAGGTTGATAGTAATGACCGTATATTAACAGGAAAAGCAACTCCGGATTGGACTTTCGGCTGGAACAACTCTTTATCATACGGGAATTGGGATTTGAATGTATTTTTCAATGCCTCTCTTGGAGCTAAACGTTTGAATATTGTTCGTTTTGCCGGTGAGAATATGGTTGGTGACTCTCGTTTTATCACTATTCGTGATGCTTATTATAACAATTGGGATAAGAATAAAGAGAATCCGTATTGCGCTTCTCAGACAAGTACGACAAATAATATGTATCCTAATTCAACTCAATATCTGGAGAATGCCGACTTTTTGCGTTTACAGAATTTAAGCTTGTCGTATACGTTGAAGAAATCGGTTACACATTTTGCTGATATTCGCTTGTCTTTAAGTTGCCAGAATTTGTTTACTATTTCCGGCTATAGCGGTATGGACCCTGCAGCTTATTCTTTCTCAGATGGACATGCTGACGTAACAAGCGGTGTTGATATGGGTGGTTATCCTACTCCACGTACCTTCACGCTTGGAGCCAAGTTTAATTTCTAATCATTAAGAGTATATAATTATGAAGAATAAAATATTAATTGGATGCTTGCTCATAAGTTCTTTATTTGCAACATCGTGCAGTGATTTTTTAGATGAAGATCCGAAAGGTAAGTTATCTGCAGACACATTCTTCTCATCACAGAGTGATTTGGATATGGCAGTAACTGCCCTTTGGAAGAAAGTTAATGACCCTGCCAACAATACGAATGCATACGGACCGGCATGGATGGGAGATGACTTAACTACCCATCCGGCTTCAAACAAGCAAGCTTATGCACAGTATGACCGATTTGTTATGGTTAATGATAATAAAACGGTTGTTACGGCATGGGATACTTCTTATGCGATAATTAAAGCAGCAAACTATTTGATTGCTAACGCAGAAAAAACTCCTGTTTCGGAAGAAGAGATTAAGATTGCATTGGGACAAGCTCATTATTGGAGAGCATATAATTATTTCTATTTGGTACGCCTGTTTGGTGAGTTACCATTGAATTTGACTAATGAGATTTCTCAGGAGACTCCGTTGTCAAGTGTTCAGGATGTTTATAATATAATTGTTTCTGATTTGGAGTATTGTGTTGCTAATTTGCCTACCAAGTATACTGCAGCTCCTCGTGCTTATCAGGGAGTAGCTACTTATATAACTAAACAGGCAGCTATGGCAACGTTGTCTTGCGTATATATGAATATGGCAGGTTGGCCTTTGAATAAAGGAACAGAATATTACGCTAAGGCTGCAGATGTGGCAAAGCAGGTTATTGATGGTAGCAACAGTGGTACTTTCGAATACAATTTGTTACCGGAATATAGTCAGGTTTATTCATTAAGCCATAACTATAACAATGAAACGGTTGTTGGTATTAATAAGAGCGCGGCTTTTACTTGGTCACAAGATAATGAAACAGGTAAGAGTAATGTATTCGAGTCCCAAGGTGGTTGGGGAGACGGTTGGGGTGCTTTACGTTTCTGGAAGGATTTTCCGGAAGGAGCTCGTAAGGACGCAACTTTCATGCCTAAAATTATGGTACTCGTAGGTGGTTATAGAGGGCAATTGCATAATTTCTGGGATAAAGATCCGGAAGGCAATTTTATCATTCCTGAGGCTCATCCATGTTATCAAATTTTCTGTGCTTCAAATAATGGTACAGCAGATTTTGATTATACGTATGGTGGCAGCGCAACTCCTTCTGTTGACCATGCTTGTACAGAAAAACGTGTTCTTTGTATCCGTTATTCAGAGGTTCTTTTGTGGTATGCAGAATGCTCTGCTCGTGCGACAGGCTCTGTTAATACTCAGGCTTTGGAATGCTTGAATAAAGTTCGCGTTCGTGCAGGTGAAAATCCTATAGTAGCAGGTTCTTTATCAGCTGATGATTTCGCGGAACTTTGCTTCAAAGAACATGGATGGGAGGTTGCAGGCTATTGGATGGCTTGCCAGACTCGTCGTATGGACTTGCAGCGTATGAGTTTGTTAGGTAAGGTATGGGCTGATCGTCAAGAAGATCATACCACCGGTGTAGAAGTTGTTCCGGGCGTTGTTATTAAGGAGTCAATATCTCCGGAAGGTTCTTTCTCGGAAGCTAAAAATATTTATGCTCCTTATCCGGCAGTTGATCAAGATTTGAATCCGAATTTGAAAAAATAATTTAATATGAGTATAAAACGGGCTTTGGTTTTTGCTAAAGCCCGTTTTTTATTATATTTGTAGCAATAACTTTTTACCCATAATGGATTTTAAATCTTGTATAGTTATTTTGATAGTTTTGTTGAGTAGTTGTCAGCACCAACGAATAACTCAAGAAGTGTCTGACACATATCCTAATATTTTTCCGGATTATGTTGATGTAACTGTACCATATTCTGTTGCTCCTTTAAATTTTAGCGTAGCTGATGCTGAGGCAATTCAAGTCGATGTAAAAGACGCAAAAGGCGAAGTCATTTCTTTCTTTGGAAAAAGGCTGATTGATTTCTCAAAGAAATGGACTACTCTCTTGAAAGAAAATAAAGGTAATGATATTCAAGTAACAGTTTCCGTATGGACGAAGGAGCATCCTAATGGTATTAGATATCAGAGTTTCCCCATCCACATTGCAACAGATGATATAGATCCTTATATAGCATACCGCTTGATAGAGCCCGGATACGAAAGCTGGAAACGGATAGAACTTTGTGAAAGGCAATTATCTTCATTCAAGGAAAAAGTATTCGTGAGTAATAAGACAGCGGAAAATGCATGTCTGAATTGTCATTCTTTTTATAACTATTCTCCTGATACTTTTTTGTTTCATGTCAGAGGAAAGAATGGCGGGACGGTATTTTATAAGAACGGGCAAGTCAATAAAGTCGATTTGACAAAATTGTCTTTAAGAAAGCAGGGAGTTTATCCGATGTGGCATCCAGATGGACGTTTTGTAGCTTTTGCTTCAAATAAAACATTCCAAGTATTTTATCATCAAGGGGAGAAACCATTAGAGGTTTTTGACCAAGAATCTAATATCATTCTTTATGACACGCAAAAGAATGAAACTTCAACAGCTGAGTCTATTAGTGGTGATTCCATCTTCGAGACTTTCCCTGCATGGGCTCCTGACGGCAACAGTTTATATTTTTCTTCCGCGAAGAAGAAAAATGTTCCGGATAGCGTGAAGAATATACATTATAGTATAGTTAGAGTTGCATTCGATAAAGAAAAGGGAATGTTTTCCGAACATGTTGACACTCTTTATGCCGCTACAGATACAACGAGTGCTTCATGGCCTCGTATTTCACCCGATGGGAAATACCTTCTTTATACATTAGCCGGATATGGAACTTTTCCTATTTGGCATAAAGAAGCTGATTTAAAAATGATGAATCTTATTGATGGAGAGGAAGTTGATACGAATATTATTAATAGTAGCGATACTGAAAGTTATCATTCTTGGTCGTCAAATGGGCGATGGGTGCTTTTTACCAGTAGGCGTATAGACGGGCGTTATACCCGACTTTTTATTGCTTATTTTGATAAGAACGGAAAGTTCCATAAGCCTTTCTTGTTGCCTCAAAAAGATCCGGAAGATAATGTCACCCGATTGCGATCATATAATGTCCCTGAGTTTGTTTTGGACGAGATTAAAACGACAGGAAATGCGTTAAAAGAAATCTTTAAAACGATGAAGAAATGAGAAATAGGTATTTAATATTATTGTTGTGTCTGATAGCGCCGCTCATCTTCTTCATTTGGTTTGTGTATTATCCTTATACTCTTTGGGCGAAGGAAGCAACAAGTTTTTTTATTTGGACTCCTGATTATATTCACCTGACGATGTCCGGAAATGGTGGAATTCCGGCTTTAATTGGTAACTTTTTATTGCAGTTTTATCGTTGGCCATTAATAGGCGCGACATTCCAAGCCGTTTTTCCTACATTGATTTTATTGGCAGTAATGCATGTTATATATCGACTTCCCATATCGAAAGATTGGTATATTATAGCTTTACTTCCGGCTTTGGTAGTTGCATGGTATCAGTTTACGGAGAATCAGCTTATAATATCCGTTCGTTGGGTTCTTATTTTTATAATGATTGCTATTATTATAGAAATCCTGTTCCGCGTATTCAAAAAAGAAACCGTTATCCGGTCTCAGAATGGCTTAGCGAAGAGAATAGTGCTAAGTGCCGTTTCGTTGATTTTGATGGCATGTTTCTATGTGAAAGCAGTTTCAAATGCAGAGTATAAGTTGACAGAACGGACAAATCGGTTGGATTATTATGCTTATACAAGTCGTTGGAACGATATTTTAAATCTGATAGGTAATAATACAAATGCTACAGGAAGGGATTTGTGCTATATTACGTTGGCTTTGAACCAACAGGGGAAGTTAGGTGATTATATCTTTCATTATCCCGTTAATTCGGAAGAGTATTTTCTGAATTTGGGAGTTGCTTCTGAACAGGGAACATTTTTTAATCAGTTGTTTTATTCCAATATCGGACTTTATAATCAGGCCATTCATCAGGCTTTTCAAGAAGCTACCAAAACTAAAAACGGGATGAGTTTTAGGGTAATAATGAATCTGATAAAGTATAATATTGCTATTGGGAATGAGCAGATGGCTAATAAGTATATGGATATACTTTCACATGCTTCTTGTTATGCGGAATGGATTGTAAAGAGGAGAATTGAACTGGCTGCTTCTTTAAAGTCTGAACGGAAAGAAGATCCTCAGACTGTTTATATGACAAATACTACTTTACGTAATTTATATAGTTTTGTTCAGGCGGGGAATGAGAATGTCGCGCTGAATAATTATTATTTGTGTGCTTTGCTTATTCATAAAAATATGTTAGCATTCACTGCCCATTTGAATACTCATAAATATTTGTTGAAAGATGGTATTCCCATTCATTATATGGAAGCATTGGTATTGGCCGCAACTCAAGGATATACGGTAGAAGGAGTATCTATTCCTGATTTGTATATTCAAAGATTTAATGAATTTCAATCTTTGATTAAAACGCGGAATCAACCGGCTATTGCTGCTAAATATAAGTTTACTTATTGGTATAACTATTACTTTATGACTTTTCCTGATGATCCGAATATAGAAAGTGAAGCACATGTTAATTAATAATTAATCTAATAAACCATGAATTTGAAATCGAAACTATTGTTATTCATGTTTTGTGGTGTTATCTCTATGATGGGACAAAACGTGAACATGAGCGTTGAGAAAGAAAGTCTTCCAACGTATAAGTTAGGGAGTCCGGAGGTAGACCCAATATTCTTTACAGGCAGAGTTTATCAAGGTGCTGAGGGGTACATTTATCCGTATCCTTTATATGATGTCTTGACAGAAGAGAAAGTAGATAAGGAATATGAGATCCTTCGTCTTGATAATCAGTATGTCAATATTGGAGTACTTCCTGAAATTGGTGGACGTATTCTTCAGGCAACTGATTTAACGAATGATTATCATTTCTTTTATACACAGACCGGTATTAAGCCTGCTTTGATTGGTATGCTGGGAGCCTGGCTTTCAGGAGGAGTAGAGTGGAATATTCCTGATCATCATCGTGCCAGTAGTTATATGCCGGTAGATTATAAGATGGAGGAGAATGCTGATGGGAGCAAGACTGTTTGGGTTGGAGAAACAGAGTTACGCCATCGTTTAAAATGGTCGGTAGGCATTACAGTTTATCCGAATCGTTCATGGGTGGAAGCAAAGGTGAGAGTGATTAATCCGACTCCAATGATTCAGTCTATGCTTTATTGGGCAAATGTATCCGTTCATTGTAATGAGCAATATCAAGTGATATTTCCATCGGATGTGCAAGCAGGTGTAGATCATCATAAGGTTTATTTTACTCCTTGGCCGGATGGACCAATCACGCAAGGTAACAAAACAAATATTGATCTTTCATGGTGGAAGAATTTCACAGAATCGAGTCGTTCTATCTTTGCGTGGGGAAGTAAAATGAACTTCTTGGCCGGATATGATTATGGTAAAGACGCGGGAACAGTTCATGTTGCCAATCGTTTCAAAGTCCCGGGAAAGAAATTTTTCCTGTGGGGGAATAATCCGAGCGGACACATGTGGAACAAAATTTTGTCTGACAATGATGGACATTATTTGGAACTAATGGTTGGCGCGTATTCCGATAATCAGCCGGATTATAGTTGGATTAATCCAGGTGAAATTCGTGAGTTTTCTCAGATATGGTACCCATTGAAGGGTATTAAGGGTTGTAAGAATGCAACTGTTGACGCTGCCGTTAACTTTCAACCTGCTGAAAACGGAACTTATCTGGTAGGATATAATGCTTCAACAAAGTATGATAATGCTCGCGTGGTAGTGAAATTCAAAGATCGAATATTGATGGAGCGGAAAATTAATATTGATCCTGATAAATATTTCTTGGAAAACGTCAAGGTTCCTTCTGAAGCTCAATCATGGGAATTGTATACTGCGCTTTATGATGCGGACGGGAATATATTGGTCGACTATACGCCTGTTAAGTTGGAGAAGAAAGAATTGCCAAAAGTGATTGATGGGACAAAACCGGTTAAGGAGTATAAGACGAATGAAGAATTGTATCTTGCGGGTTTACGGGTCGATCAGTTTAATAATGCACGGCTATCATATATGGATTTTTATCAAGAGGCTTTGAGTCGCGATTCTATGGATGCCAGAGTAAATATTGAAGTTGGGAAGCATTTTATTCGTCAGGGAGAATGGGCAAAGGCCGAAAAACATTTGCTTCGAGCTCAGGCTCGTTTGGAGCATGATTATACGCGTGCCAAGAATACGGAAGCCGATTATTATTTAGGATATCTCTATCGGCTGATGGGTAAAACCGTAGATGCAGAAGAGAATTTGTGGGCTGCCACTTATACTCCTGATTATAAGCATCCGGCATTCTATCAGTTGGCTGTGCAAGCGGTCAATGAAAAGAATTATGCTGAGGCTTTGGATTTAATCGATCAGTCATTGTTGGTAGGTGCTCACGATTTGCAGGCTTTAAGCGTTAAGGCTTACATCCTTCGTCATTTAGAAAAGAAAAGTGAGGCTAATGAAGTCATAAAAATTATTAAGTCTGTTGATCCGTTAGATTATTGGAGTGAGTTTGAGAAGAGCTACATTGATAATGATAATTTGTCGTTCCTTTCATCAGGTCGTAAGTATAGAAGTGAAGGAATCATTGCTGTTCAGGAATTATTAGAAGTTGTTGCCAATTATTTGACATTGGGAGATAAGATTGCTGCGGGGGAGGTACTTGATACGGCTATGGCTATTGGCACTCCTTTTGCCGATTATCCATTGGTTCATCTTTATAAAGCGTATACTTTAGTTGATAGTAATGAGGCTGAAGCTGTTCAGGAAATCAGGAAAGCCGGTGTTCTTTTACCGAATAATAACTTCCCTTTCAGAATAGAAGAGATTCCAATATTTGAGTGTTTGTTGAAACTTCAACCACAGGATTCTTATTTGCATTATTATTATGGTAATCTTCTATATTATCTCGGTCAAAAGGATTACGGATTGCAGGAATGGCATCAGTCTGTTGATTTAAATCCGAATTTTGCGTTAGCATGCAGAAATGTGGGCTTTGGCGAAGGACAGAAAGCCAATTATGCAGCATCTATGAAGTACTATGACATGGCTGTTAAAGCAAATCCTAACGATCCATTGTTGTTGACCGAATCGGATAAGATTTATGAAAAAGCCGGAACTTCTTCTGATATTCGTATGAAACGCTTGGAGAAGAACTACAAAACGGTGTTGAAACACGATGATGCTGTTATGAGATTACTTTCGCTGTATAATGAAACAGGTAATTATGAGAAGGCTGCTAAGATTATGGATAATCGTCATTTCCATTTGTGGGAAGGTGGTGGAGAAATCCATGTTATTTATGCGAATTCTCACATGCTGAATGGTATGAACCTCTTGAAAAGAAAGTATTATCAAAAGGCTATTAATGAGTTTGATTTGGCTATGCAGTATCCGGCTAATTTGGAGGTTGCCCCTTCATCAAGAGGCGGATACGAGGCTAAAGCTTATTATTTGCAGGGTGTCGCTTACGAAGGGTTGAATCAGGTTGATAAAGCAAATGAGGCTTTCGAGAAGTCTGCAACAGCTAAGGCGTTTGGTTCTTCCGATTTGCAGTATTATAAGGTTAAATCTTTGCGTAAATTAGGTAAAACTGCTGACGCAGACCAACTGTTAAGCCAGATGGCGCAGACTCGTACCAATTTGCAAAAGAACTTAATGGATAATTATGCCAAGTTTGGTGAAGCTGACAAGAATGTTCAGCAGAGTAATCTTAATTATTTCAGCGGCCTGATTGAATTGTTGCAAGGCAATAATTCTGAAGCACAGAAGTCTTTCTCTGATGCTTTGAAATTATATTCCGGTAATGTATGGGCTGAATGGATGAGTAAAGGAATTATATTCTAAAATAAGATGATTTGATGAAATAACAGAAAGGTTATGTAGAAACTTACAAGGTAGGGAATACGGCCTTATAGTATGTTTAAGCGGTGTTTTCTTCTTTCCGTTAGGTTCATTAAAATTGTTATAAAGACTGGTAAGAGAGGCTGTTCCAAAATGATTTTGCGACAGTCTCTTTACGTTTAAAACAGCCTGTTACAATAAAATTTCTTTAATCGAAAATTAGCAAGGTCTTTTGAGAAAGGAAATTTCTGGAACCTTATATCTGGGGAATAAAAATAAATGCCGTCTCAAGTCTATTTTGAGATAGTTTCCGTCTTCATCGGTGATGAAACCATATTGCTCCGAATCGGAATAAGTATTAGCGCCAATAAGAGGAGAATGAGAACTCTTTTCCAATACGAATCCGGAGATGACTATATTTTGCGCATATTCAAGTTAATTGTGTTAATAATATAATTGATATCTATTTTTTAGAGACACTTTCTTTTTTGATGTAAAGTTTTTTTTTTCTTATTTATTCTTAACAACAAGTGTTGATTGTGTTTTATTTTGTACATTTGGCCGAATTGTTAAATTAATGACGTATGCGTAAAGTATTTTTTTATTGGCGATGCTGATCTCAACTATTGTTGTGGCTCAGAAAGACGTATATCAGTTTTCGGTTAAGGATGCTGATGGAAAGAATGTGCCCCTTTCGAATTATAAAGGAAAAGTACTTCTTATTGTGAATACTGCGACAAAGTGTGGTTTCACACCGCAGTATAAAGAACTTCAGGCACTCTACGAGAAATATAAAGACCAAGGATTTGTTATTTTGGATTTTCCTTGTAATCAGTTTGGAGAGCAGGCTCCCGGTACAATTGCTGAGATACATAGCTATTGTACAGCAAATTTCGATATCTCCTTTCCTCAGTTCGATAAGATTGAAGTGAATGGAACGAATGCCGATCCGCTTTATACTTATCTGAAAGAGAAGAAAGGGTTTGCAGGATTCGATTTATCCGATCCGACAGGAAAGTTTATGGACCAAATGCTGCAGAAGAATGATAAGAATTATAAGAGTAACCCTGATATTAAATGGAATTTCACCAAATTCCTTATTGACAGACAGGGAAATGTGATAAATCGTTTTGAGCCTACAACAAAAATGATGTTTATCGAAGCGGATGTAAAGAAATTATTGTAGAAACGTGAGCACAGCTAAGTGGATAGGTGGAATATTAGGATTTATGACCTTTGGTCCTTTGGGGGCATTGGCGGGGTATTTTATCGGTTCGTTGTTCGATGACTCTTCTGTAAGTTTCAATGGTAGAACTTTCGGGGATTCCTCAGGAGGGTATTCACAGCAGCAGACATATCAGGGGCAACGAAACAGTTTTCTTTTCTCCATGTTGGTTCTGGCTTCTTATGTAATTAAGGCGGACGGAAAGATTATGCACAGTGAGATGGAGTATGTCCGAAACTTTTTGCGTATGAATTTTGGTGAGGCCGCTGTTGATCAGGGAGAGAAGATTTTGAAGAATCTTTTTGAACAACAGAAGCAGATGGATGCCAAGACTCCGGGAGCGTTTAAGAATACCATCCGCGATTGCAGTCGGCAGATTGCGGCGAATTTAGATTACAGTCAGCGACTTCAGCTGCTTGATTTCCTTGTTCGTATAGCACAAAGTGACGGGAAAGTGTCGCAAGAGGAGATTACTGCTCTGAAAGAGTTAGCCGGCTATATGCAAGTCTCCGATTCTGAAGTTGATTCACTACTGAACTTAGGCGGTAATACATTGGAGGATGCTTATAAAGTACTCGAAATTTCTCCTTCTGCTACAGATGATGAAGTTCGTGCGGCATACCGGAAGCTGGCCTTGAAACATCATCCCGATAAGGTTGCCACGTTAGGCGAGGATGTACGCAAGGCTGCAGAGCAAAAGTTTCAGGAAATTAATAACGCAAAAGAGCGGATTTATAAAGCCCGTGGAATAAAATGATCGTTTAATTTACTTGCTTCTCCTATTCTTTTTGCAGATTCTTTTTACAATTTAATCTCCTCACGTGCGTGGGGAGGTTGTACCACGTGCGTGATACACGTGCACCACGTGCGTGAGGAAGTTGCACCACGTGCGTGGTACACGTGTATCTCCTTCGAGACGTGCTTAGTTGTTGTTATAAAACAGATAGATTGCCTTATAATATACTTAGTTCATGGGTATAATACACCTAATAGATGAAAAAGAAAGGCTTTGATTTATTCGTGATGATAGGGCTCTCCTTTTAAGATGGTCATAGCCCTGTAAAACTGCTCTACAAAGATCAGACGAATCATCTGGTGATTGAAAGTCATTTTTGAAAGTGATATTTTTCCCTGTGCTGCCTCATAAACTTTTTGTGAGAATCCATAAGGTCCTCCGATGATGAATATTAATCGTTTGTTTACTGTTTGCATTTTCCGGTTCATCCATTGAGCGAACTCTACCGACCGGAACTCTTTGCCGTGCTCATCGAGTAGTATAGGAATGTCGCCTTGTTGTATAGCTTTTAAAATCAGTTCGCCTTCTTTTTCTTTTTGCTGAGTCTCATTCAGGTTCTTTGTATTTTTCAATTCAGGAATAATTTCCATTTCAAAGGGAACATAATGTTTGATACGTTCTATATAGTCGGCTATGCTTTTCGTATAAAGCTTGTCGATAGTGCGCCCGACAACGAGTAAAACAAATTTCATCAGCGAAGATATTGGTTCATTCTACAAAAATAAGCGATTGTCGACAAAAAACGACTGTTTGTCTGTTTTATTTTCTCTCTCTTCTTGCATGTTTTATATTTGTGCCAATATTAAGCGGTTAAGCGGTAGAAGATTATAATTAACATACTTAATGGGATATATAAATTAATGGGGTTAAGGTAAAATAGGTTGTGAATAGGTTAAATAAAAAGGCGAATCGTGAGACTCGCCTTTTTATTTTCGTTTTCAGATGATTATTTTTGTTATTATTAATTATTCTTTGTCTTTCAGCGCGTCGAACACTTTCTTTTCAAGTTCTTCAGCCAATTCGGGATTATCTTCTATGACTTGTTTACAAGCGTCACGTCCTTGGGCTAACCTTGTATCTTCGTAACTGAACCATGATCCGCTCTTTTTAATAACACCCAATTCAGAACCTAAGTCAACGATTTCACCGGACTTAGATATTCCTTTACCGAACATAATATCGAATTCCGCCTTTCGGAAAGGAGGAGCTACTTTATTCTTAACAATCTTTACGCGAACTTGGTTTCCGATAACCTCATCACCGTTCTTTAACTGACCTGTTTTACGGATGTCCAAACGGACAGATGCGTAGAATTTCAGGGCATTACCTCCGGTTGTAGTCTCCGGATTACCGAACATGACACCAATCTTTTCACGTAACTGATTAATAAAGATACAAGTGGTGTTAGTTTTACTAATTGCCGCAGTCAGTTTTCGCAAGGCTTGCGACATTAGTCTGGCTTGTAAGCCAAGTTTGTTATCTCCCATATCACCTTCTATTTCAGCTTTTGGAGTTAAAGCCGCTACAGAATCAATGACAATGATATCTATTGCGGATGAGCGTATTAACTGCTCTGCGATTTCCAGAGCCTGTTCTCCATTATCCGGTTGTGAAATCCACAGATTATCAACATCTACGCCTAAGTTCGCCGCGTAGAAACGATCGAATGCATGTTCTGCGTCAATAAACGCGGCGATACCGCCTCGTTTCTGAGCTTCTGCAATAGCATGGATAGCCAAGGTTGTTTTACCGGAAGACTCCGGACCATAGATTTCAATAATTCGGCCTTTCGGATAACCACCAACTCCTAAAGCCGCGTTTAATGCAATAGAGCCGGTAGGTATTACATCTACTTGTTCTACACTGTTATCCCCCAATTTCATGATGGATCCTTTTCCGAAGTTTTTCTCAATCTTGTCCATTGCCGCCTGTAGTGCTTTTAGCTTTTCGGCATTATCGTTCGCTTCAGTCATTTTCTTTTCTTCATTTTTTGCCATAGATACATGTTTTAGAATAGTTTGTTATTATAGTTCCAAATCACCATCGAATACTTCATGCCAAGGTAAGCCTTGTTTGTTCAGTTGTTCCATAAAGGGGTCCGGGTCGAATTCTTCAGTATTCCATACTCCCGGCTTTTTCCAAATGCCTTTCATGAACATCATCGCTCCAATCATGGCCGGTACACCGGTAGTATAGCTAACTCCCTGCATGCCGGTTTCTTCGTATGCTGCCTGATGGCTGCAATTGTTGTATACATAATAAGTATGTTCTTTTCCGTTTTTTAATCCGCGGATACGGCAACCGATAGAAGTCTCACCTTCATAATTCTTACCCAAGTCTTGTGGATTTGGTAATACGGCTTTTAGGAATTGTAGTGGTACAATCTCCATTCCGTTATAATTAATAGGTTTGATACTTGCCATTCCAATGTCTTGAATAACTCTCAAATGAGTGAGGTACTCTTGCCCGAATGTCATCCAGAAACGGGCACGTTTTATGGTTGGATAGTTTTTAACCAGCGATTCCAATTCTTCATGGTGCATTAAATAGCTCTCACGTGGCCCGATGTTCGGGTAGTTTAACGTCTTGTGAACTTCTAATGGTTCTGTTTCTTGCCATTTTCCGTCTTCGTAGTACTGCCCTTTCTGTGTAATCTCACGGATATTAATCTCCGGATTAAAGTTCGTAGCAAATGCTTTATGGTGATTACCTGCGTTACAGTCTACAATATCCAAATATTGAATTTCATCGAAGATGTGCTTTGCGGCGTATGCTGTGTATATCTGACTGACTCCCGGGTCAAATCCGCAGCCGAGAATGGCAGTCAGGCCGGCTTCTTCAAAACGTTTCTTATATGCCCACTGCCAACTGTATTCAAAATGGGCAATATCTTTAGGCTCATAATTGGCAGTATCTTCATAGTTCACGCCACTTTTCAGACAAGCTTCCATAATGGTAAGGTCTTGATAAGGCAAGGCTAAGTTGATGACTATTTCGGGTTTAAAACTGTCGAACAGCTTAACCAGTTCGTCCACGTTATCCGCGTCAACTTGTGCTGTTTTGATTGCCGGATTACCGATTGCCTTCACAATGGCATCACATTTCGACTTGGTACGGCTCGCAATCATGATATCTGTGAATACGTCAGGATTCTGAGCTACCTTGTGTGCCGCAACGGTTGCTACGCCGCCTGCGCCGATAATTAATACTCTACCCATTTTCTGTTTTCAAAAATTAAAAATAAAGCTCAGCAGAGTTTCTGCCGAATTAATTTTACTTGGAAAGCAAAGATAACATTTTCTTTTTACCCATAAAGTACTTCTACCGATATTTTTTATGAACATATAGTCGGACTGATTGTTTATTTTCCCGCCCGATATATCTTTATCGTATAAACAACGCTTGTCCCGATAACACCTGTTATACTGATAAAGAAGAGTATTCGCCATAGTATGCTACAGCTCGGTAGAACAAAAGCAGACATGGAGAGTATGATGGAAAGGAAAAGAATGGAGCACCATACACTAAGTACTCTGCACATACGACTGCACATATTTTGTTGTATGGCTAACCTTTCCGGGTTTAACCTTATCGGCAAATTTACTAAATTTGGGAAGAAAGAGGAAAGAATAGTCAGTGTTACACAAACAATATTAATTCCGTTTATAAAGTATATATTGCTTTTTGACCCAAAACCATCTGCCTCCATCAACGCATTAAAGTGCGTTGGAATAGTTTCCGGTAATCTGGGATAAATAATGATGGAAAGAATGATGGTTATTAGAACGATGAAGATACTCACAAGTATCAGTATCTTATCAGTATGCGAGGTAATAAAAATTCTCATAGATTATTACGGATTAGTTGTTTATTCTTTCTTTTTCTTTAACCTGCCACTTTTACGAAGAGCTTCCGTAATGATCCACTGCAACTGACCGTTTGTGGAACGGAACTCATCTGCAGCCCATTTTTCTATCGCGTTCATGGTTTCGGTATCAACACGCAGAATGAAGCTCTTCGTCGTAGTATCTTTCTTTGCCATTATCACATGTTTAGTGTACCGGAGTTCACTACCGGTTGAGCCGGTTCATCAGCGCAAAGCACAACCATCAGGTTGCTAACCATAGCAGCTCTTTTGTCATCATCCAATTCGACAACTTCTTCTGCTGACAATTTGTCGAGTGCCATCTTTACCATAGAAACAGCGCCTTCAACTATCTTCTCTCGGGCTGTAATGATTGCGCTTGCCTGCTGACGACGAAGCATAACGGCCGCGATTTCCGGAGCATAGGCCAAATAATTAATGCGTGCTTCAACTATTTCTATACCGGCCATCTCCAGACGCTCATTCAATTGATTAACCAACTGGTCGTTAATTTCTTTGTTACCGCCACGGAGTGTCAGTTCTCCGGTATCAGAGGTGCTGTCATCGTACGCATATTCTCCCGCAACTTGACGAAGAGCCGCGTCACTCTGTACACGGACAAACTCTTCAAAGGCATTCATTCTTTCTGCTACACTTGTCTGGATGCCGTCTTTTTTGTTACTGATAGACGAAGCCATAGTTTGTGCGTCAATTTCGAACATTGCTTTATAGGTATCTTTTAATTTCCAAACCAGTACCAGACCAATCATGATGGGGTTACCTATTTTATCGTTTACCTTGATAGGTTCACCATTCAAATTTCTGGCACGAAGGGAGAGTTTCTTTTTGTTTAAGAAAGGATTTACCCAGAAGAAGCCTGTCCGACTGAATGTTCCTTTATATTTTCCGAAGAGGATCATTACTCGGGTTTCGTTCGGCTCTTGTGAAAAGAAGCCTGCCAAACCGATGAAAAACATAATCGCCAAGATGATAATACCTATTATAGGCATGGTTAAAGAATTTCCACTTGTCGTAGCTGCATAGGTTATGATTAAACCTATAACTACTAATATCATAAAGGCGAGAAACAAGGCTAAAAAGCCATTCATTTTAAATCCGTTAAATGTAAATTCTGACTGTTTCATAAGATTTAATTTTGATATTATTTTGATATCACAAAAAACAGAATAAATTTTTAAACATCCAAATAAATTCTTTATGTTTGAGAACATAATTTGGGAAGTAATGGTAAAGATTTGCTTTCATCTTTTATAATATGCGAGTTTAATGAAATATGAGTCTTTTTTAATTGGATGATTGTTTTACCATGTATTGGGTAATACAACTTGCCTTATGATGATTTTTATGAATAACGGCATTGCTTATGCCGTCAACAGAAAGATTGTGCTGAACATTCTCTTTGAATTAAAAAACTCAACCCTATCTCCTTTCACGTTCTTATTTATCAGACCAATGGTAGCATACGAGCTATGGTGGTGCCGGTTTGATGATGGCTGCGGACTGTCAATATGTTTAATGTAATAATTTCATTTTAAATAGAAATTTCATATTTTTGTATGAGGTTATAGCATTTAATACTCTATGGAGGAAAGTCAGATAAAATGGGAACAGTTTGTATCCGGCGATGATAACGCTTTCGCTTGGATATATGCTGCTTATGTTCAAAGACTTTTTCATTATGGCGTTTGTTTCTGTCCGGATAAAGAGTTAGTGAAAGATTGCATTCAGTCTTTATTTACTGATTTGTTTAAAAATCGTTTTCAGACTAATCAACCGAAAAACATTAAAGTTTATCTGTTTTCTGCATTGAAAAATAATCTTTTTAAGGAGGTACAAAGGAAACAGATGAGAGAAGGTATAACGGACGATATCCATTTTTCTTTAGATCTTTCCGCGGAAGAACAATTTATTGCTGATGAGAAATATCTTCTGGAAAAGAAAAAAGTGTCTCAGTTATTATCATTGCTGACACCTCGTCAGAAAGAGATTATTTATTTCCGCTTCATTCAGGAAATGAGTATGGATGAAATTTGCTCTATCATGAATTTAAATTATCAATCGGCTCAAAACCTTATTCAACGTTCGTTAAATAAATTGCGTGAACAACAAAAAGACCTTTGTCTTCTGTTTGTGCTCTCTTTCTTTTTTCATTAAAAGTTAAAACAATTGAAAATAAATTCTATTCAGTGAGTATATTTTCTTGCTGAACGACTCTTATAATTGAAATAGAGGAAAACTATGATTCCAGAAAAAGATTATAAAGGGTATACGGCAAATCAGCTTTTAAACGATGAAAGATTCGTTCAATGGTGTCTGTCACCGGAGGACGAAAGCAATGTTTATTGGCATTTATTGAAAGAAAATGACCCTTTGTTAAGTGAAGAAATTGACAAAGCATGTGTGTTCGTTACGCATTTGCGTCAAGACTTATATACTCCTGATTTTACTCAACAGGAAGAACAAGAATTGTGGCAGCGTATCCGACATGAAAATAAGTTGTATTTATCTCGTAAAAGGTTTATTCAATGTTTTAAATGGGTGACGGCAGCTGCTGTTTTCTTTGCATGTGTCTGGGGATTTTGGAGATATAATTCCGATAGCACGCGGGAACTTGATTATTTGTCAGTTATTGAATCGAATAAGAATGTGGCAAGTACTTCAGATGATGTACAATTGGTCTTAGGAAAAGATAAGAAGATTAGTATTCAGGAGAAAGAGAGTCGGGTAGAATATACTTCAGATGGTGAAGTAACGGTAAACTCTCAAATGGTGGACAATATGAAAGGACAGGAATCATCACAATCTTTGAACCAACTCATAGTTCCGTATGGTAAACGTTCTTCAATTACTTTTTCCGATGGAACTCAAATTTGGGTAAATTCCGGTTCAAAAGTGATCTATCCTACAGATTTCAATACGAAGAAACGGGAAATATTTGTTGAAGGAGAGGTTTATTTAAGCGTGGCTCACAATCCTTCAGTTCCTTTTATTGTCAAGACGAGATTATTGGATGTATTAGTTCATGGAACTACCTTTAATGTTTCGGCATACGATAATGATGACGATTTACAGGTTACCTTGGTTGAGGGGAAAGTAGAGGTTAGTGCTAAAGGTATTTCGACAGAACTGAAACCAAATCAGCAATTTGCTTTGAATATAATGAAAGGTAACGGACACGTTAGGAATGTTGACGTTGCAAATTATGTAGCTTGGAAGAATGGTTATTATATTTTCGAGAAGGAACCGTTAGCACAAGTATTCAAGCGGTTGAGCAGATATTATAATGTTCAGATAGAATGTGACGAAAATGTCGGCGGACTTACATGTAGTGGCAAATTAGATTTGAAGAACCAAATAGACGAGGTTTTGGGATATCTGCGCAGAGCTGCCCCCATTTGTATAAATAGAAATGAAGATAAACTAATTATAAGTCGAATCAATAAAGAATGAGGAAGTTGCCTATGGGAAAAGTATAGATTGATAAAGATGAGCCGAAAGGTACTGGTACTACCATTCGGCTCGGAGAATTATAAGTTAACCCGATTATTAACCTACAATTTTTACAAATGTATAATTTTAAATCTAAAATCTGCATAAGAAGTGCAGAAGAAAAACAATTTCTTCGAAAAATGAAGTTATCTGCTTTATTCTTGTTTTTGGGAATGAGTATTTGTTTTGCTTCGAATACCTATTCACAAGAGACACTTATGTCTATAACAGCTAATGGTCAAACAGTTAAAGAGGTCTTTAGCATGATAGAACAAAATAGTGAGTATATCATATTTTATATGGATAATACGGTTGATCTAAACAGGAAAGTGAAGATTAATGTCAAGAAACAGCAAATAGAAAAGGTTCTTGATAAGCTCTTTGAGGGAACAGACACAGCGTATGCCATCAATGATCGCCAGATAATCATTTATAGAAATGAAACTTTTCCGAGAATGAAAGAAGTAACTAATGCAGAACAAACATATAAAATATCAGGAAAAGTTGTCGATAGTAAAGGTGAACCAATTATCGGTGCCAATATCTTGGAAAAAGGTACTACTAACGGTACGATAACAGATATGGATGGTAACTTTACTTTGAATGTGAAAAGTAGTTCTGCTATATTGGCTGTTTCTTATATTGGATATAAGTCGGCAGACGTTAAAGTTACTTCAGAGAAGGTTATGATCATAGAATTAAAGGATGATAACGAAGCTCTGGATGAAGTAATCGTTGTTGCTTATGGTACACAGAAAGCCAGATCAGTGACGGCAGCTATGAGTAAAATCAATTCTTCGGAATTGAAAGATATGCCGGTATCAAATCTTTCACAGAAGCTGCAAGGTAAATTTGCAGGCGTACAAATCTTGCATAATTCAGGAGAACCAAACGGAACTTTGTCAATTCGAATTCGCGGTCAGGCTTCTATCAATGGTGGTAACAGTCCGTTAATCGTTATAGATGGTTTTCCTACTTCATCAGGTTTAGAGAGTATAGCGCCGGAAGAAGTTGAATCTATCTCGGTACTGAAAGATGCGGCGTCCACCTCACTTTACGGTTCGCGTGCTGCCAACGGTGTCATTCTTGTCACGACTAAACAAGGCAAGGAAGGTAAGACTACTATCAACCTGAGTGCTGATTATGGTATTTCTTCTGTATCAGGTAGAGGTATGCCTGACGTGATGAACGCGCAGGAGTTCGCACAGTTTAAGAAAGAGTTCTATGAGGATGCTCAGCGTTATGAAGGGTCTACTACATCAGTACCAGAATGCTATGCCCATCCTGAGACGGTGAAGGATGGTACGAACTGGTACAAGGTACTGCTCCGTGATGCTAAGGTACAGGACTATAACTTCAGCTTACAGACGGGAACCAAGGTAGTAAAGTCAGCTGTAAATGTAAATTATAGTGATACTGAGGGTACTGTCATCAATTCGTACGCAAAGAAAATCACTGCCCGTGCGAACAACATCTTTAATGCGAGTGACCGGCTAACGTTTGGCCTGAATCTTTCTGGTTCATATATCAAGAGTCAGATACAAGACAATCTTGGCATCGACCGTCAGATTATTGGATCCTCCTTCCTGATGGACCCGCAGTTAAAGTATAAGAATGACGATGGGTCCTATCCTATTTCGTATAACCAACCGGGTATGTTTGCCAACGCGAACTATTATTTGGTGTTGCGCGACAGGAAGAACCCGCGAAAGACTATTCGCGGTACTGCCACGGGCTACGCCGAAATTAAGTTGATAGATGGTTTGAAATATCGTCTTAGCGGTAATGCTGATGTGGGCAATTACTCGCAGGAACGTTGGGTTCCCTCAACGGTCAGCGGCGGTATGTTTTCTGCTCCTCCCAATCCGGCATATGGCTCTTATAGTTCTTACAATTATTACAACTGGATGGTCGAAAACCTACTGACGTGTCAGAAAACGTTTCTCGACAAACATAACGTAGATGTGCTGTTGGGTTATTCCGCTCAGCGATCGGATGATATCAATTCTACCATCAATGCGTCGGACTATGCGGACGATTCCATCGGCTTTTTCAATGCGGCCGTGACAAAGGTCGGTAGCGGTAGCAAGGGGGCATGGTCCTTAGCATCTTGGTTAGCACGTGTCAATTATGATTATATGGGGAAGTACATCGCTTCTTTCTCATTTCGCCGCGATGGTTGTTCCCGTTTCGGTACTGATGCTCGTTGGGCAAGCTTTCCTTCTATATCACTTGGATGGGTGCTTACCGAGGAGAAATTCATGAAGAAGTTTCCTGTTATCAACTTTCTGAAGTTGCGCGGCAGTTGGGGCAAGGTAGGTAACAACAACATCGGTAACTATACTTTTATCGCTTCCATGTCCACCAATAACTATGTCAGCAATGGCGCTATTGTGGCAGGCCGCAGACTAAGTGGAATCGGCAATCGAGCGTTGACATGGGAAACCACGAAGTCATGGGACATCGGTTTGGACATGGGACTGTTCAATGACCGTATCTACTTCATGTACGATTTTTATACCAAGAGCACAAACGGTTTGCTTTATCAGATGGACATCCCTTACTCCACAGGATTCAGCACCATTATGTCGAATATCGGTGAGTTCCATTTTTGGGGACACGAGTTCACCTTACAAACAAAGAATATGGTGGGCAAGTTCACATGGAATACAGACTTCAATTTGACAATTGACCGTAACAAGGCCATCAAGCTCGGTGCAAATGATGCACCTATCGGAGGTTATCAGAATCAAGTAGATTATAACCGCACGGCTGTCGGACATCCGTTGGGCATGTTCTACGGTTATGTGTACGACGGTGTGTACATGACAGAGGAGGAATATCGCACTCAGCCAAAGCACAATTCTTCGGACGTAGGTACGGTGCGAATGAAGGATGTCAACGGTGATGGTATCGTCGATAGTAATGACAAAACTTTTATCGGTAATCCGAATCCGGATTTTCTGTTCGGTATCACTAATTCTTTCACATGGAAGAATTTTGATGCCAGCATTGTGATGTCAGGCTCGGTAGGCAATGACATTATTGATGCTACCTATGAATGGACTGAAAACATTGATGGCGTGTTCAACGTGCGCAAGTGTGTGAAAGACCGATGGCGTTCGTTGGAGAATCCTGGTAAAGGTGAAATTCCAAGGACAAAGGCTGGTACTACAGAATTATTTCGTTTCACCAATTCACGTTGGGTATTTGATGGCAGTTACCTGATGGTTAAGAATGTGACAGTGGGCTACACTTTTCCGTTTAAGCGTAATCCTTATGTGAAATCTTTACGTCTGTATCTCACGGGTCAGAATCTGCTGACGTTTACGAAGTATTCAGGCATGAACCCAGAAGTCAGCCGTAGTGGTACTGGTGGTCTGAATTTTTATGGTGTCGATCACACGGCATATCCTGTATCACGGGTTTATACGGTAGGTTTGAATGTTACATTTTAAAAAGGATCAGAAGATGAAGAAATACAATATAGTTTTGGGTTTACTTTTGAGTGGGACCATTATCTCTTCCTGCTCAAGTTCGTTCCTGGAGTTGTATCCGGAGACGGCACAGTCATCGGGAACATTTTATAGGACTGCTGACCAGTTTGATCAGGCAATGAATGCTGCTTATACAGGTTTGCGTTATATAGCATCAGATGGCTTATTTATGGATGAAATGCGTTCAGACAACGCATTCTATACCTATTATTATGGTGATCGTGGTCCGTTCAATGCTTATGAGAAACCATGTCTCTTTATCGATGATGAGGTTTCTGCCAATGCAGGACCAATTTTAGAACGTTGGCAGGTGGATTATCAAAATATTGCGAAAACTAATACTGTGTTGGACAGAATAGAAGCATCAGAGATGACGAATGTAGAGAAGTCATCTTATCGTGCAGAGGCTCTGTTTCTTCGGGCTTTCTATTATTTTGATTTGGTGAAATGCTTCGGTGGTGTACCTCTGACTCTGAACGAGGTGACTGGCACGGATGGAGTGTTTACTGCTCGAGCATCAGTAGAGGAATGTTATACACAGATTCTTGCTGACCTGAATGAAGCTATTTCGATAGGGCTACCTATTCCGGCTCGATTCCCTGATGAAAACGGTGGAAGGGCAACGATGGGGGCTGCACGGATGCTTCGTGCTGAAGTAAACATGACAAAGTCATCGCCTGACTATGCGACTGCAGAGTCCGACCTGAAGGCGATTACCCAGATGAACTATGAATTATTGAATGATTATGCCGAGTGCTTCAATCCAACCAACAAGAACAACAGGGAGTCGATATTGGAAGTGCAGTACACGGAAGATGGTGCTTCGGAGCAGTATAGTACTATCGCATTTCGGATGATTCCGAAGTGTAGCAATGTCGTTGACATGATGGGTATTGCCGGTTCTAATTATGCAGGTGGCGGGACTGTAACTGGTACCAGTGGAGGCTGGGTAGTTCCCACCAAGCACATGGTAGATTCGTATGAGGACGGTGATCTGCGGTTGTTTGCTTCCATTGTGGTAGCCGAAGGAACATCCAGCGGCGATAGCTTTACGTTTGAGCAGATTGTAGATGATGTGCGGAATTATGTATGCCCTGCTGGAAAGGACTTCCGATATATGGTAAAGAAGTATTATCATCCGCCTTATAAGTACACGATGCGTGGTGTGGAAAACTTTCCCGTATATCGTTATTCAGGGGCATTGCTCCTTTTAGCAGAATGTTTGGTTCAAGAAGGCAAAAGTGCAGAGGCTTTACCGTACATTAATAAAGTCCGTGCTCGTGCCGGATTAGCTAATTTGACCACCTGTACCTTGGAGGATGTATCCAATGAGCAGAAGCATGAGTTAGCTTTCGAGAACCATCGTTGGAGTGATTTAAAGCGTCAAGGTTTAGCGAAGAGTGTAATGACTAACTATGGTCAATGGATGAAGGCAAACTTTGCGTGGGTCGCAGCTTTGAACAATGGGACTTGCTTTAATATCGAAAACTTTCGTATGATTTATGCCATCCCGACCCGTGAGTTGGAAATCAATCCCCAATTGACGCAAAATCCGGGTTATTAACTAAATGAATTGTTTTGCTGTCCTTATGGTATGGAACGTTTAGTTTCTATCATAAGGACTTTTTAGTTTATGTTATGAAGATATTGAACAAGAAGAAACTGCTACTATTTGGCGTGTTTGCATTGGTAGATATTCTATTTGTTTTCGGGCAGACAGAGAGGACTTTGGATTTTAACACCTTACTTCCTCATTTTCTCAATCCACCCGCTGAGTACCGTACAGCACCATTCATGGTATGGAACTATAAGGTGACGAAGAGTGATATTGCACGCATGATTGACGAATACAAGGCGCAGGGATCAGGTGCAGTCATTATCCATCCACGCCCAGGATTGATAACGGAATATCTTTCCGATGAATGGTTTGATTTATATGCTTATGCTATAGAGAAGGCAAAGGAGAATGGAATAACTATTTGGATTTATGACGAGAATTCTTATCCCAGTGGATTTGGTGGTGGGCATGTGCCCGCCGAAATGCCGGAATCCTTTAATCAGGGACAAGGACTGAAGTTAGAGAAAGTTAGGTTACTACCAAAAGATATTGACCGTTATTTTCTTTGTTTGCGGAAAGAGGAAGATAAATGGGTTGATATTACGGAGGATAAGGCTTTTTATAAGGGGAAAGTAGATGATTATTATCTTTATAAAAAAACTTATTATAGTAATTCCGATTGGTATGGTGGTTATTCGTATGTTGATTTGATGGTTCCAGGCGTAACAGAAAAATTTAACGCGCTAACAATGGATGGTTATCAAAAAAGATTCAGTCATGAATTTGGTCAATCCATATTGGGTGTGTTTACCGACGAGCCGGAGATTCCATCTTCTGGAGGGATAAGATGGACTCCTTTGTTATTTGATACGTTTATAGCTCAATGGGGGTATGATTTGAAGACTCATTTACCTTTGCTTGATGAGGAAATAGGTGATTGGAAAAAAGTACGGCACGATTATTTCTCAACCTTGCTTAGCTTATTTATCAAGCATTGGTCGGAGCCCTATCATGAGTATTGTGAGAAGCATCATCTAAAATGGACAGGGCATTATTGGGAACATGATTGGCCGAATATAGATTCCGGTCCGGATAATATGGCTATGTACGAGTGGCATCAGATGCCTGCTATTGATATGCTATTCAATCAATTAGATGAGGATAGTCTTCAAGGACAGTTTGGCAATATTCGCAGCGTGAAGGAGCTTAGTAGCGTAGCTAATCAGAAAGGATACAAGCGTGTGCTGAGTGAAACGTATGGTGGAGGTGGTTGGGATGAATCTTTACGTGACTTCAAGAGGTTAGGTGACTGGGAATATGTGCTGGGAGTCAATTTTATGAACCAGCATCTTTCTCACATGACTTTGACGGGAGCAAGAAAATATGATTACCCACCGGAGTTTTCTTCTGTCTCTCCTTGGTGGAATGATTATAACGTTGTGAATGATTATTTTGGTCGACTATCCATGTTATTGAGCAATGGGATCCAAAAAAATAAAATACTTGTTATTGAACCTACAACTACCATTTGGTGCCACTATTCTGTAAACAACTGTCCTTCGGTTATATGGGATATTGGTACTGCTTTTCAACGCTTTGTAACAAAATTGGAAGTGTCGCAAGTGGAGTATGACTTAGGTTCGGAAGCTATCATAAGAGGTAATGGTAGTGTAACGAACGGAACACTGAAAGTCGGTGAAGCATCATACACTACTGTAGTGCTTCCTCCAATGATGGAGTCGGTCGATGCATCCACATTCTGGTTATTGAAGAATTTTGTTGCTCAGGGAGGTCAATTGATTACATTTTCTCAACTGAAAGAGGTGGGAGGCAAAGTGAGTCCTGAACTTATCTCGCTTATAGACGAACCGTCGGTGATCCATTTGACTGAATTGGATTTTGATACCATAAAACGATATTTATCAGACAAAGACTTCGAGATTTCTTATCATAATGGAGACTTGTATCATCAGCGGAGAGAATACGAAGGTGGAGAACTTGTATTTATGGTTAATTCATCATTAGATCAGTCGACAAAGGGTACAATTAGAATGAAAGGTACTGCTTTACTGAAGTTGGATGCCTTGGCAGGAAAAATCTACGGTTATCCAAGCCATGCTTCCGACAGAGGTTTGGAAGCTTCTTTTGAGATTGAACCTTGCGGAAGTCTTATCTTGTATGTCTCGCATAAAGTTTTAGAAAATGAATATCCAAAGGAAGTTAAATTTGAGAGAGGAATGAAGTTGGAGGCATCGTCCATAGTAAAGGTTACACGTTTACAGGACAATGTACTACCAATAGATTTCTGCGATTTGAGTCTGAAAGGTAAGGATTATCGGGATATCTATTTCTACAAGGCGGCGGATTTGGCGTATAAGACATACGGGTTCAAGAATGGGAACCCGTGGAATCACTCCATTCAGTATAAGCAGAATGTGATAGATAAGGATACGGTGCGGAGCGGCGGATTTGTGACTACCTATCACTTTAACATTGTCGGATCCGCCAACTTTGGAAATATCCAATTAGTGATAGAAAATTCTTGTTTGTTTACGGTTAAGATTAACGGGATGGAAATTAAGTCTATTCCCGGAAAGTGGTGGTTAGATCGTCATTTCGGAGTGTATGATATTCGGAAGAATGTCCGATCGGGGATAAATGATGTGGAAGTGAGTATCAATCCAATGAGTGTGTATGCCGAAATAGAACAGATATATGTGATAGGTGACTTCTCTGTTTTCCCTGACGATGATAGATGGAGTATCGGTCAAGTTGTTCCAGTACTTGGGCTTGGAAGTTGGAAAGATCAAAAGTTACCCTTTTATTCTTGGGGTATGAGTTACTCGAAATCGTATCGTGTGGACAAGGGTAACGCTCGTTATTTTATACAGTTGAATAAGTGGAACGGAACAGCTATAGAAGTGTTTGTTAACGGAGTAAAGGCTGGTATCATATTTAAAGATCCCAATAATTTAGATATTACGCCATATTTAATATCAGGAGAAAATATGATTGACGTTCATGTGATTGGCAGTTTGTATAATCTCTATGGGCCACATTATAACAATCCCCCTAAAGGGTTAGCTTCTCCATGGAATTGGAGGAACGTTGAGAAACCTATTGAGCCTTCAGCTTATAATTTCATAGATTACGGTTTGATGGAGGATTTTGATATATATTCCGATTAAGTCGAATATGATTATAGAAAGGGGAAAGGGCATCCTATTGATTCAAGAGAATGCCCTTTCCATTATAAACAATCTATGACATGGTTACCGCTTTTTAATTGCCGAGTATTTACTGCGCCATCCTTCCCCGGAGGAATGACAGTTGCCGTACACCCCACAGGTACAATTATTTGTAGTTTATATCCTCCTCCAATAGTCTTCTCCCATCTTATGCCTATTTTACCGTATGGAGTTTCGTTGCTGTATTCTGCCCAGCTTACATTTTTTGGTGGACAAGGCTTGATGACGAAGTGTCGGTCACCGTTTTTAATGAAATCAATATCGACTCCTGCCAAACATCGGTAAAGCCATGTCAGCCCTCCGCCGAACATCGGGTGGTTATGCGACGCACCGCCGTCCCATTGTTCCCATGTTGTAGTTGCTCCTTGTCTGATCCAGTTACCGAAGCTGGGGAAATCGGTTTTGGTTATGGCTTCATAGGCCTCCTCGTTAAGACCGTAACGTGTGAGTACTTCGAAGAACAGTTTTGTGCCAAAGATACCGGTATTGAGGTGTCCGTTATTACGTTTTAGCTCATCTTTTAGGGTATTCAGTACATCAGCCAACTGATTCCTATTGTCAATACCCATGTCAAGAGCGAAGATATTGCTTCCGGCTTCTCCGTAAGTGTGCAGATCGTGATCATAGAATCGTTTGTGAAATGCCGTTCGTGTACGTTCCGCTAATTCTTCATATTGCTTTGCGTCCTCGTCTTTACCTATGGCAGCAGCGATTCTTGAGATGTCGCGAGCGCAGAGCCAATAATAATAGGTATGAATAAGGGCTTTCCGAGGCAGTACGGATGTTGGGGCACACCATTCTCCTAAGTTCAGCCATTGTGCCATAGGATTGTTCCAATCCCAATAGTTGTGTAGCATGATACCATCTTCGTCTACCCAGTTGTGAAAATATTTCATGAGTTCAGTCATCCCTTTGTAGTTACTGTTTAGAATGCCGGTATCGTGATACATTTGATAAAAAGTATAGGGGATGATGATCATAGCTGCCCCCCATTCCGGTCCTCCTCCTGCTCCGGATTCCCAAGGCGCGGCATTGGGAACGTATCCTGTTATAGGGTTTTGCGCAAGCAGAATGTCACGCATCCACTTGGTGTAGACGGGTCGGCTATCATAGTTGTACATCACCGTCTCACATTCAACTTGCCCGTCACCGGTGTAGCCGATGCGTTCGCGGTGCGGGCAGTCACTGAACAGGCCTCCATGCGTATTGTCGAGGAGACTGCGACACCATATTTTCTGTATCTTGTTGATCAGCGTATCGGAACATGCAAAGTGCGCGGTCTGGGGCAATATCGTATGAATGTCCTCAGCAGTTATCTGATCGGGTTTTAGTTCTCCTTCCCATCCGCTGATTATGGCTTTGCTGAATACAAACCAAGTGAAACGCGCGTGATAATCCTCATCTTTGCTTCCATTCAGCGTATAACTGTTAGTGCCTTGTGACGATACATTCTGATTCACGGAAAGCACATCTGATTTTTTGTATGGTAAAGGATTGTTTGTTCCATAGATATAATGTATATCTATTTTCTGTCCAGGCTTGCCATTCATCTTCTTCAGATGTATCCAACCGGTAATTTCTTCGCCGAAATCGACGAGCCATTTATTGCCGTTAATCTTTTGGATGCTTAAAGGCTTCATTTCTTTGTTCACTCTGTCCGAATATCCCATCTGTGCTTCAAGTTGTCCGTCAGGTGTCTTGCGTTCCACGGCTTGCAGCCAGTTTTCAGTAGAGTTGCACCAGTTATGATCAATAAGTGTTCCGTCAGCGTGCTCACCCGTATAGATACCATTCGAGACAATAAAGCTTTTTTTGACTTCCCACGATGTGTCAGAACATATCGTTTCTTTCGTTCCGTCATTATATTCAATTTCCATTTGGGCAATCATGCGTGGAGAACCATACGGAATAATGATGTCGGCAGAATTGAAGGAGTTGAAGAATCCACATCCGAGCAAACATCCAATAGCATTGTTGCCTTTATGGAGATAAGGCTTTACATCGTAACATAGGTACAAAACTCGATAACCTTTGAATTTGTTGTCTATTCTGACTCGTTTTCGTTCTATGTCGGGACGATGTGTGTAGTCTGTTTGATTGGGTACCAGCACGTCGTCGCCTATTTTCTTGCCATTCATGTAAAGTTCGAAATATCCTAAACCACTAACGTAGATATGTGCTTTTTTCACGCTTTTGTTGATACCGAAGCGTTTTCGCATTAACGGCGCAGGCTTGTCATTTTTGTTCTTTGATCGTACTGTGGCGTCTTCCTCATCCCACGGCGCACCAATCCATTGGGCTTTCCAGTCACTTTGGTCGAGTAATCCCATGTGCCAGTTTGCCGTATTGCTCCATGCTGATGCCTTGCCGTTTTTGTCCCATACGCGTACACGCCAATAACAGTCTTGTCCTGATTGTAATGCTTTACCGATGTATGGAATGATATTGGACGTGTTACCGTTAGTTTTTCCAGAGTCCCACAGATCAGCTTTTCCCTGTATAAGCGATTGGATTGACGAGGCTACCTGTATCTGCCAAGCGGTTTGCCATTGGTCATTCTCATTCTTGTCGGCGATGTTGATCCATGAAAGACGTGGATGTCGTATGTCAACAGTCATAGGATTTTCTAAATATTCACAAGTTAGTTTTATAGGTCTGATAGTTGCTGTTGCTGTAATGTAGCTTAATGTGAATAAGGCAATAATAATGCTTCGTGACTTCATAGTTTCTAAAAATTGATATTATACAAAGTTACGGAAAAATAAACGACAATGGCCTATTGACAGAATGATTTTTTTGATCAAGCAAAAACTTTTTGTCTGACGAGCAATGTATAGGAATGCACTTACAATACCGGAGTGAACAAGTGAGCGAACCAAGCTATGAAATGTTTCCATGCAGAACGCTTTTTGTATTGTTCTTTTGTTAAAAGAGTGGAGTCATGTTTATCGTTTTCAAACATTTCACTAAGCTCGGCCGTTGTTGTTTTGTCAAAGATGAAAGCATTAACCTCACAATCGAAGCGTAGACTGCGACTGTTGAGATTTGTACTACCTACCATGCAGAATAGGCTGTCGACCATCATGATTTTTGAGTGATGGAAGCCGTTATTATATATGTATATTCCGGCACCTTTTTTACGTAACTTGTTTGCTGTATAGAGTGCCGCTGCAGGAGTGAACTTGATATCCGATTTCCCCGGAATCATAATCTCTACTTTTACATTTCGCTTTAACGCTTTCTTGATGGCTTTCTTAATGCTATGTGTCGGAACGAAGTAGGGATTAATTATCTGGATCTTTTTCTGAGCGGCATCAATCGACTTAACGTATATCTGTCGCATAATTTTCGGCGTTTTCTTTGGCATACGGTCAATGATAGCGATGCCGGTATTGCCGAATGTCTCGTCGGTATGCGGCCGGAATGGATAATAGTCCAATCCTTCAATGTGTTGCTTCGTAACAGCGTTCCACGTGGTAAGGAAAATATCTTGTAAATAGCTGACCGCTTCACCTTCTATTCGAACGTGCATATCCCGCCATTGTCCTATTCCTTCCAAACCCTTAATGTAGTAGTCAGCGATATTCATTCCACCGGTATAACCTACTTTTCCGTCAATCACTACAATTTTCCGGTGATCTCGATGGAATACATGGTTCAGCCATGGAAAATTAATCGGATCGAATTTCTGAATTTCTATACCTAATGCTCGGATGGAATCGAGATGAGCTTTCTTTAACGGACGGTTGTTCGACATGTTGCCAAACGCATCGAATAAGGCACGTACTTGAACACCCTCTTTGGCTTTCTGACCGAGCAAATTAAATACAGCTCTTGCTATAGAATCGTTCCGGAAGTTGAAATATTCCAAATGAATGTGATGCTTAGCTTGACGGATATGCTCAAATAAATCAGAAAATTTCTCCGTTCCGCTCTTTAGCAGTTTCACTTCATTGTTATAAGTGGTAGGAATGCCAAGCTCTGTAAGATATTGAATAACAATAGAATCGCTGGATGTTGTTTGTGCATTCAACGATATTGCCGTCAAAAATACGAATAATACCGCTATCTTGAATATCCTATTTTTTATTATTATCACCATATAAAAAACAATCGGACAAAATTATTTAATCTTTCATATTCTCGCAAGTTTTCTTTTACGTTTTTATTTTTCAATAAAGGGAAAAGATGCCCATCAATTGATTTGATGTTAGTATAATGTTCCGATTTTTTGCTTATAAAAAGGATGTTTCACATGGGTGAAACAAGTGTCTCACAAGAGTGAAACGAACGTCTCACAATAGTGAAACAATTGTCTCACTGCAGTGAAACGATTGAATTATAATCATGAAACAGCTAACTAACAAGATGACTTGTTTAATAGATAGTTGTAATCAGATTTGTATATCGTGGAGAAAGGCTTCGTGGATAATATTTTAAAAAGAAATGCAAAGAGCCCCACCCAAAACGAACTTGGACATATTCTTTTTTATGTCTGTTGTAAAAGCTTGTGGAAGATTATCGACAGACATTTTCTTCCCATCAAACGTGAGGTTTCTGGCTGCGTCCTTAATGAATGCAGTGGGCTGATAACTAACTTTATAGTGTCTCGGTGTCCAGTCGTAGTCTAAAAAGAAGCGCCATGCCATTGATGATTTGTAAGCATAGGTAAACGATATGCCTGTTCCAACGTTAATTGAACGATTGGCTTTTATATCCATATAGTCCCACTTGGTTTCATATTCTTTTCCATTGTCGGCAGGGGTACCTTTAACCTCGTAAGTAAGTATATGGAGACCGTTTTCTATTTCGACAGACTGATCAATGTCACGCTGGTGCCCGCGTACGGTTGCGTTTATTTCCACACCCTGTGTATAATTGCGTCCTATCAGAAGTTTTCCGCCCAATGCCATGCGTGGCGAAATGGGAAGGCTAAAATAAGGCCCTATGGAAAAAATAAAGTCAGAGAAGTGATCCGACTCTACATTCAGAATGAATTCATCAATGAAGCCTTCGAGTTGCGGGTCGAATTCAATAAGTCCTGAAAGTTGATCTTGTGCAAAGATTTGCCAATTTTTCATCAATTGTGATGTTACTTTCAACTGTCCGCCAAGTCCGAAGTAGGGCGTAAGGAAGTATGCGCTTTCCGCGCTGACGACAGTAGCCTGACTGAGACGTAATTTCTTAATAGGTTCGTCATCATAATAGGCTCCTATCTCAGGGATTTTTGTTGCAATGTCTAATGACTGCTTGCCTATACCCATTCCAACTTGTACACTAAAAAACGATGGATGATGAGGCAGATCATTAGTCCCTTTAATGTCGGATCTTAGAAGTCCCTTATTTTTGAAAAACAAGTCGCCAATGGCATATCCAAGCTCTGTTGATAGAATTCCTATGCCTGCTCCCGCAAAGGTGTCACTTATCCAATGACGGTTGTTCAGTACTCGCATCACTCCTGTCATGGTGGCCAGTCCATAGCCTGCCACGCTTATCCACGGTGTACGTGTCAATCCATATTCTTTGTGTAGGATTGTCGCGGCGGCGAAGGCCGTTGCCGTATGTCCTGAAGGGAAACTGTTGTATGTGGAACCGTCGGGACGTTGTTCCTTTAGAGAATATTTCATGCCATTGACCAAAGCACCCATAACGGCATACGAGGCAGCTGTACTGGTTAGATAACGTCCCCAAGAGCTGCGTCCCTCATATCCGGCAATCTTCAAGCCGGTTGCTAATAATAGCGGAGTATACTGGGTATAGTTGTCGGTGGTATGATGAAAATTATATTGGAATTTATTCCTCGCGTCTCTGAAATTCTTTCTCTCATGTCGTAAAATTATACCTGTCGTTATCAATGGAAGACTGGTGTAAGATATGTCGGAGCGGAAAGTATGTTCCGGTTTCGGCATTTGTTTAATAAGGCTGTCAGTCTTTTCTTTGAGTTGGGCATATAGGGAGATGTGTGGAAATATGCCCGACAGGATGATAAACAGCATTTTTAATAAAAGTCCTCTGAATCTAAACATGTTGTTTGGTTTTGTGCTGCAAAATTAGTCATTTAATTAAATAGTACAAAAACTATGAAAAGAAAGACTGTTTTTATAATGCTTGAGCTATATGGAAAATAAATGTAAGTATGGAACTATCAAGGAGACATCACTGCTTCCACCGATAGTTCATATTCTTATTTATATTTAGTCATGTAATTCTCTTATCAGTAACTTCGTTATGAGTGAGGAAAGGCAATTTATGGAATCTCTATATAATAACGTATAGAAATTTATGATGTTTGAAATATAATTTTCTATATTTGCTATGCTAATATATAGTTACCATGAAACGATTAAAACTTTTAATAACGGTATCAGCTTTTTTAATGGCGGTGTCTGTAGCTGCTCAAACAAATGAAATTCCCCGTTCTACTCCTGAGGCGGAAGGAGTGTCATCTAAACAGATAGGCATATTTCTTGATTCCATCGTTAAGTATCCTACCTATAATATACATAGTGTGATGGTGCTCAGACACGGAAAGGTAATAGCCGAGACTTATCCGAAGCCTTATGCCGCGAGTTATAAACATACGATGTTTTCTTGTTCCAAGACATTTGTCAGTGCCGCGGTCGGGTTGGCAGTCGCGGAGCATCGTTTGAGGATTACCGATCGTGTCGCTTTGTTTTTTCCTGAAGCATTACCCGATTCTTTGTCCGAGAATCTGACGGATATGACTGTTCGCGATTTGCTTATGATGGCATCGGGTATTGAACCTGATTGGGACCTACGCGGCCAATGTGATAATTGGATTCCTACTTTGTTAAAGAAACCGGTATTGAAGCCGGGAGAGAAATTTAAATATGACTCGCTTTGCACTTATCTGTTGTCGGCTATCGTTCAGAAAGTTGTGGGGATGAAAGTGCTCGATTATCTTAAACTGAAATTGTTCAATGCCATGCACATCACTGATGTTGAATGGGAAGTCAGTCCGGAAGGTTATAATACCGGTGGTTGGGGACTTTATATACAGCCGGAGTCTATGGCTAAGTTTGGGCAATTGCTTCTTCATTACGGATCGTGGAATGGAGAACAACTTATTCCCGCTGATTGGGTGAAGCAGATGATGATGAAGCAGATAGAGAATGACAGTGAAGGATACGGATATCAGATGTGGGTGTGCGAAGATCATCGGTCGGCTCGGGCGGATGGAGCGTTCGGGCAATTTATCATCGTGATGCCTGAAAAAGATATGGTAGTGGTGATTACCGAATGTTCAAACAATTCTCCGCTGCATAAAGTGTTCTCTCTTCTTGTTCCCGGTATAAATGACGAAGTTGTTGCTTCGGATGCACGGAAAGAATGTGTTCGATTACTTCGAAAAACAAAGAGTTATGCTTATCCTTGCGTGGTAGGTCGTGCAGAATCCTCACGTCAGGCCGCTTTACTGAACAAGGAGATTCTGCTGGGTGAAAATGAATTCGGTTGGACATCCATCAGTGTTCGCAAGGATTTAAAGAAATGGATTCTGAGGATAAAAAAAGAGTCGGGGAGCTATGATATTCTATTGGGGCATAAACAATGGGAAACCACAACCACTACCATGACTCCGCCTTATACCGTCAACGCAAAAGAGAAATTTACCGGAATAGCCGGACCTTTTAATGTGGCCGGCTGCTATGGTTGGATCAATACCAATACGTTGGCTTTCAATCTGCAATTTGTGGATTGGTACAGCGCTGTTGAGGCATCCGTCACTCCATCTGATAAAGGCGTTACCATCACTGTTAAGCGGAATTACAGTCATGAACCTCTTATTCTATATGGAACCATAAAATAATTAAATATGAAGCATTTACTTTATTTGGCGATGTGCTTTTTAATGGCAGGGTCGGTGACAGTCAAAGCACAGACTATAGGTGTTAAACCTATGATAATTGATTTGTGGCAGAATGGTTTGCCTAATACAAATGGTATAGAGTCGCAAGGCTATGATGATTCCAAACAGAACTTCAAACCAACTATTTATGTCTATTTGCCACAGATAAAATCGGAAAGGCCGACAAAGGCTGTTGTTGTATGTCCGGGGGGCGGTTATGGGGGCTTAGCCATGAATCATGAAGGAAAGCATTGGGCAGATTTCTTTTTAAATGAGGATGTGGCAACCATCGTTTTGCGCTATCGTATGCCGCATGGCAACTGTGATGTTCCGCAGAGTGATGCTTATGAAGCCATTCGTCAGGTGAAGAACCATGCTTCGGAGTGGAATATCAATCCGGATGCTATCGGCATTATGGGATTTTCTGCCGGCGGACATCTTGCGTCAACTGTTGCTACCCATGCAAAGGCTGATGTAATACCGGCATTTCAGATTCTTTTTTATCCGGTCATCTCAAGCGATCCCGCTATCCGTCATAATGGTTCGATTATAAATTTATTGGGACAGGACGCGTCTGAGGCTCAACTTAATCTATATAGCAATGACAAACAGGTAACAGACCATACTCCACGTGCTTTTATCGCGTTGTCGGACGATGATGAAGCGGTTCCTCCGTTAAACTCCGCACGTTATTATACAGCATTGAAAGAACATAAAGTCCCGGCAACCATGCATGTGTATCCTTCGGGAGGTCATGGCTGGGGAATCAATGAGAGTTTTAAATATCATACCTTAATGTTAGAGGAATTGAGGGCTTGGTTACATACTTTTTAATTTAAATGATCTGTTTTTACGGGAAGCTCAATCTTGAACGATCGGGCTTTCTTTATACTTTATGTTATGATACGAATTGTTGAATTACGGGAAGTAAATGAAAGAGTGCTTCAAGGTATCAATAATTTACTTGTTCAGCTGAGTGAGCATGCGGTTACTTTAAGCACAGAACGCTTAAAGAATATTATTGATAATCGGAATGTGCATTTGTTTGTCATGGAAGAGGAAGAAAAAGTCATCGGGATGATAACATTAGCTACCTATATCACTACATTTGAACAGAAATGGTGGATAGAAGACGTGATAGTCGACAGCGCGTATCGTGGTCGACAGTTGGGTAGAAAATTAGTAGAGCATGTGTTGATTTATCTGAAAGATAAAGAAGGCGCGTTGATGCTTACATCGAATCCGAAGAGACTGGCTGCCAATAGCCTATATCAATCCATGCACTTTGAGAGGAAAGAAACGAATGTGTATCGGATGAAACTTAAAATTTAGATTAGATCATAATTATCCGACATAGCCAAACCGAGTTCTTTTGCTTTTTCAATCAGTAGTTGCATTAACGGTTCCCGTTTGTTTTCCACTTTATTGTCGAGTACGGCGTTCTTTAACGTTTGTTTCAGTATCCCCACTTCTTTACTTGGAGTAAGGTGAAACATTTCCATAATTTCGTTTCCGTTAATGCAAGGTTGAAGGAGTCGTTTATAATCTTTCTCTTGTAAATCTTTTAATTTCTTTCTGACAAGTTTGAAATTGTCTAAGAACTTTTTCTTACGGACTTCATTCTTTGATGTGATATCAGCTTCGCACAGTAACATTAAATCGTCAATATCATCGCCCGCCTCGTAAAGCAGACGACGGACAGCGGAATCGGTTACTTCATTATCAGCAATTACAATGGGACGCATGTGGAGACTGACCATCTTCTGCACATATTTCATCTTCTCATTCATCGGCAGTTTCATCTTGCGGAAAATATCCGGAATCATCTTCTCTCCGACGAAGTTATGACTATGAAATGTCCAGCCGACTTGTGGATCCCAGCGTTTTGTCTTAGGCTTTCCTATGTCGTGAAACAACGCAGCCCAACGCAACCAGAGGTTGTCCGTCTGTTTGGAGATATTATCTAAAACTTCAAGTGTATGATAGAAATTATCTTTGTGAGCCCGCCCGTTCCTGACTTCCACGCCCTGAAGAGCAACCAATTCAGGAAAGATAAGTTCTAATAATCCGCATCGATCAAGATCAATGAATCCTTTGGACGGAATAGGTGAGAGGATAATTTTATTCAATTCGTCCGCAATGCGTTCCTTAGAGATGATTTTAATGCGTTCTTTGTTTCGGATAAGCGCTTCAAATGTTTTATCTTCTATGAAAAAGTTCAATTGAGTGGCAAAACGGATGCAACGCATCATGCGTAAAGGGTCGTCACTGAAAGTAATGTCCGGGTCGAGTGGGGTACGAATAATGCCATCGTGTAAATCATCGAGTCCGTTAAATGGATCGATTAGTTCTCCAAAATGATTTTTATTCAGGCAAACAGCCAAGGCATTGATAGTGAAGTCGCGACGATTCTGATCATCTTCCAAAGTCCCATCTTCAACCACCGGTTTCCTGCTTTCGTGGCTGTAAGATTCTTTTCTTGCTCCAACAAATTCAACTTCTGTATCATAATATTTCACTTGTGCCGTTCCAAAATTCTTAAAGACAGACAAGTGAGCTCCTTTTCCTAATTTCACGGATAAGGCTTTGGCCATCTCTATTCCGCTTCCAACTACTACCACGTCTATGTCTGTAGATGACCGTTGCAAAAACAAATCGCGAACGTAGCCACCAACAACATAACATTCAAGTCCCAATTCATCAGCGGTTTCCGAGATGAGTTTAAATATTTTGCCTGTAAAATATTCTTTCAGTTCCATAATTCTTAATAAGCGAATACAAAATTACGAAAAAATGCCTTTCTAACGTGTAGAATAGTCAATTAAATTGTAATTTTGCCATGATAAATGGTAGAACAATGAAACGAATAGGAATAATTTTAATGCTTGTTTTAGGGCTGACGGCTTGTGATAACAGTGATAATCAAAAGGCAGAGGAATATTTAAAAAAGGCTGAGATGGCACTGAATAAGCAGAACTATAGTGAGGCAAAATTGGAGATTGACAGTATCCGAACGCTTTATCCAAAGGCATTCGACGTTCGTAAGAAAGGCGTGAAGCTGATGCAACAGATTGACTTACAGGAGCAACAGCGCAATCTGATTTATTTGGATAGTATGATGACCGTTAAACAAGCAGAATTCGATGCTATCAAGGGGCACTTTGTACTGGAAAAAGATACTGCTTATCAGGAAAAAGGCAATTATTTTTATCCGACTCAGACCGTAGAGAAAAATATAGGCCGGACGTTTCTTCGCGGACAAGTCAGTGAACAAGGTGAGATGTCTCTAACCTCTATCTATTGTGCGGGTGGAAACATTAATCATACTTCCGTTCGTGTAAGTGTGGGAGACAGCTATGCGGAAACACCTTCTTCAAAAGATAGTTATCAAACTACCGATTTAGGGCGTCCAATAGAAAAGGCTGATTATAAGTTGGGCGATGATGGCGGAGTAACTGCGTTTGTTGTTCAGCACGCGAATGAAAATATTCAATTGACTTTTAATGGAGATCGTACATATCGGACTGTTATGCAATTGAATGACCGCAAGGCATTGGTTGAATTAACCAATCTTGCCCGTGTTCTTTCCGGTATCGAAGAAATAAAGAAAGAACAGAAAGAAGCGAATTTGAAGATAGAATTTGTAAAGCGTAAAATGGCCGGAGAAAATGTTCAAAAGAATTAGAGTCGTTTTAATGCTAATTTGATGACTTTCTCTACCGGTAAGCTTGCGTTTTCTTTTAATATAGCGTTTACCACTTTTGTTGAAGGAGCAGGAGCAAATCCTAACATGGTTAACGCAACTACTGCTTCATCATGAACTTCAGATACGGCTGCTGATATAGGTGTATGCTCTCCGGAAATTGCTTCGATATCCAATGTGGCAACTTTATCTTTCAAATCGACAACGATTCGTTGCGCGGTTTTCAGTCCGATACCTTTGATTGTTTTCAGCAGTTTGATATTTTCTTCGCTGATTATCGTGCAGAGTTCTTGTGGAGAGTAAGCTGACAGAATCATTCGTGCAGAGGCACCGCCAATGCCGGGGACAGAAATAAGCTGGAGAAACAAATCACGTTCCAACTTTGATGTGAATCCGTAAAGTACATACGCGTCTTCGCGTATAGCTTCGTATACATATAGTTTTACTTCTTTCTGATTCGCAATGGAAGTATAAGAATTTAAGGATATATTTATTCCATAACCTACTCCGTTACAGTCGATAACAGCCATTGTTGGTGTGGCTTCAACCAATTTGCCTTTAATGTATTCTATCATGACATTTTATTATAATTAAAACAAAGATAATGCAATTTCTTGGAATACGGAAGAATGTGGAAGATAGTTAAAGGAAAGGAGATGCCAAAAAACAATAAGTATTCAAGTGATTTTTTCAGAAAACAAATGTAAATTGAATATTTTTTTGTATATTTGCATTGTAATTTCAAATCACAATGACTTATGAAAAAGAAAGTTTTTATTATGTTAGCCGTGTTGTTCACTTCAACGGCTGTAGCTATTGCAAAAAATGTAGTCCAAGTCACAACTTCATGTGGAAAAGTTGCTTACATTGACACAGATAGAACATCTGCTGAGAACACCATGAAGCAAATAATGGAAATAGACCGTATCCTTTGTGGCGATTAAGAAATTGACTACAGCCCGATAGGAGATTTGAGAATATCCTTATCGGGCTGTAAAGTATCTAATCAACAGTATTACCATGAAAAAGATTTTGTTTATAATGGCATTTGCTTGCTTTTTGGGGGAACTTTCTGCTCAAACAATAGAGTGGAATAAATCTAACTCTAATGTGCAAGCTGATAGCATTGCAAAAAAAATACTGGAACCATCTCAATACCTTATTACTTATGCATATCGATTTGTTAGAGATGCTAATTATCCTAACGACAAAAGAACAGGTATGACTATTCTGCAAGTAGGAAAGCACTATAATCGCTTTTGGGACTATAATGAGCTACGATTTGATTCTATTTGTGACGAATTATCACAAGGCAAAATGTCTATGATTGAAGCATCCCCTCTAATGTTGGCAGCACTTAAGAAAAATGTATTTACAGAAAGTATCCTTATCGACAAGCAAAAAAATAAAGAAATAATTCAACGTACAGCAGGTTTATTAACAAAGAAATACCAATACGAAGAAGATTGTCCTAAATTAGAATGGGAAGTTCTAAAAGGTGATACAACGATTGCTGGATACCATTGTAATAAGGCTAAAACAAGATTATTTGGTCGTGATTATATCGCTTGGTACTCCACTGATGTAAATATGCCTTATGGACCATATAAATTCAATGGATTACCAGGGCTTGTATTTTGTATTATGGATACGCAAGGTCATTTTGAATTCACGCTGAATGGCTTACAAAAAGCAAATAAATATACTCCAATATATCTTTGGAATAACAAAAACATAGTAAAAACAAACCGAAAAACGGTTCGAGAGATTTATAAAAATTACTGTGCAGATCCGGTAGGTGCATTAACAAGCGATGGCAGCATACAAATTCCAGATGATGTCAAGGCTACAGTTGCCCCCAAACCTTATAATCCTATAGAACTTGAATAATAAGTTATTATTTTTAGGATTTATTCTATTTCTATCTAACATAGAAACTTCCTTATCGCAAGCATTCGATAATATAGTAAAGTTATCCTTTGAAATTAAGGATGCAAATAATCACGAGCCATTGAGCAATGTGACATGTCGAGTATTTACGAGAGAAGGAGAGTTTTATACTTATTCGATAGCAGACAACAAAGGTAGGTTATCTGTTTCAGTACATCAAGATGATTATTTGGAATTTTCCTTTATTGGATACGGAAAACTTAAAAATAAAGTCACTTCATATATTCCCGGGAGAATCAATCTTATAGAATTATCTGAACAAGAAATACAACTCCGCGAAGTAACTATTATAGCCCCACCAATCAGTGCTAAAAACGATACTTTAGTTTATAATATTGCATCTTTTGTTAAACAAGGAGATTCATACCTTGAAGATGTATTAAAAAAATTACCCGGTATTAAGGTAGCTGAAAATGGGATTGTATCATACCAAGGGAAGTGTATTAATAAATTTTATATTGAAGGAAAAGATTTATTAGGAAGCAACTATAACCAAGCGACCCGTAACATGCCAATAGACGCTGTAACCACAGTAGAAATATTGGAAAATCATCAGCCTGTGAAAATGCTACAAGGACATCAATTTACAGACAAGGCAGCTCTTAATATTAAATTGGACAAAGAACACAAGTTAAGACCATTTGGAGAAATAGAGGGAGGTATAGGATGTTCTCCTTTTATTTGGCAAAACCGTTTATTTCTGACGCAAATTCTTGGAAAAAGCCAATTATTAATTACTGGAAAAATGAACAATGTTGGTACAGACATCTCTGATGAGACAAAAGAGCATATTGATGTAACAGATATAGATGCTTATGAGCCTATTCTTCCGAGAATGCTATCGCCATTTCTCAACATGGAAACACTCCCTCAAAACCGTTATCTATATAATAAATCCTATTCATTAGGAGCAAATTATCTAACAAGCATATCAAAAGAAGCAACACTTCGTATAAATGTGCTTTTCTATGAAGATTGTTCCAGCTATTCCAATCATTACGATTACACGTATGGTGGGACTAACAGTATAACTATTAATGAAATAAACAATAAAACACACAAAACGCATGCAGTACTCCCTATTCTTAAATATGAATTGAACAACTCCAATGCATATATTTCGAATGAACTTCGCTATTCATTTAATCGTTCTTCAACCTCCAACACACTTGTTTCTAATGGTATGGGGATTACAGAAAACATAAATAGCAGACCTTATTATTTACAGAATTATCTTACAACTTCGTTTTCTATTGGAAAACAGATTATGCAAGCAAAATCATTCTTCCGTTATTTTAATAGGCAAGAAGCATTAACGGATATATCCGATTCTACATCATTTTACAATATATACGAACGATATGCCACTCAATCTATTGTTACAAAAAATCAATTATCCACATCTTTTCAATTAGGAAAAAACTACCTTGATTTAGGTACGAAAGTTTATTATAGAGATAACCTTTATGACTACAAAGCTAACGTACACCACAAGAAAATGCAACTCCGTTTCCTACCAAGTTATACAATCATATTTGGTACAGAAAGAGCACTATCCATAGAGTTCCCTATCGAGTGGATAAAAATAGACTTAAATTCTCCACAAATAAACAACAGAAACAAAGGAAAACATTCACTCGCTTCCAACCTTTACTTTAAATATGAGTTAACGGATAAATGGAAATTTGTATTATCTGCTTCCATGAATAGAGACAACATTACTGCTGAATTCTACTCACCTTATACCCTACGTACTGCTTATCGTACTGCATTTATACCAAATAATGAAGTCTTTTTTAATAGCAGTAAAAGCATTAATACAAGGCTCAATTATCGCAATCTGGCTACTATGTTCTTTGCCAATTTCTTAGTATCATACACAGATGAAGAGAGAGAGAATTATGCAAATTACAATCACACAGATTCAGTTACAACTATTTCATATATAAAAGGAGATAATCATCACCGCTTATTAGTAGTTGATGCGGCTGTTGATAAAAATTTTATAGATGTTGGTATAACTTTGAAATCAGGATTAAGTTACAATAAAAGATCCTATCTGTTATCTCAATCTGGTATTCTCACACATAACAATTCTAATATATTCGCAGTAAATCTAAATGCCACCTACCAAAAACTCAAATGGTTAAGAGCCACTATGGGAATCTCCGGTACAGTTTATTGGGATAAAAATAATATTTACCAATCAAATGTTTTATCTTCACTTATATCCAAAGCATCTGTTTTTATCTTCCCAATAAAGGATATGAATATCAAACTTATGTATCAAAGTTATACGAATGAGATATCAAAATCTAATTATAAAACTTGTAGCATATTTGACATAACAGCAAATTATAAAATAAATAAAAATTGGGAAATAGGAAGTTCTATTTCAAATCTATTGAATGCATCCAATTATACCATTATGCAGAATAGCGGTATTAATAATTTTCGCTCTTATTTACCATTAAGAGGACAAGAATTTTTATTCCGAATTCTTTTGAAAATATAAAACCACCAAAAGAAACGTCATCTGCAGGAGAGGGGCTTGTCACCACCCTTTCAACGAAAGGGAGAGCCTAATCCCCTTCTTTATAAAAAGACTATCTAACTCGTTTACTTTTAATTACTACAAGAAATATTAGTAACTTCTTAAAACAAAGATAATGCTTTTGTGGAAATTTCTATCTTTCTTTTTAATTTATTAAGCTAAACTATCATCTGATTAAAATCAAAATGATTAATTTTGTAACAGAAATGTAGAAAAAAGAAATTAGAACTTCAAATAAATGAAAAAGATTAAAGCTGCCGTTGTAGGATATGGTAATATTGGCAAATATGTTGTTGAGGCATTGGAGGTTGCTCCCGACTTTGAGATTGCCGGAATTGTTCGTCGTCATGGTGATGCCGATAAACCGGTAGAGTTGACTCCGTATAAGGTAGTTAAAGAAATGAAAGAGTTGCAGAATGTGGACGTTGCCATTCTTGCTACTCCGACACGAAAGGTAGAGGAATATGCAAAACAGATTCTTTCTATGGGTATTCATACCGTGGATAGCTTTGATATTCATACGCAGATACCTACGTTGCGACGTTCTCTTTCCGAGGTTGCCAAAGCGAATAAGGTTGTTTCTATTATTTCATCGGGTTGGGACCCGGGTTCAGATTCTATTGTCCGTACATTGTTGCAGGCCATAGCTCCCAAAGGAATTACGTATACTAATTTTGGTCCGGGTATGAGCATGGGGCATACCGTTGCCGTTAAAAGTATTGATGGTGTGAAAGCTGCTTTATCTATGACTATCCCTGTAGGTACAGGCATTCATCGTCGAATGGTTTACATAGAACTGAAGGATGGCTATAAGTTTGAGGATGTGGCTGCCGCAATTAAAAAAGATGATTATTTTGTGCACGATGAAACGCATGTTATTCAGGTGCCTTGTGTTGAAGACTTGCTCGATCGCGGTCATGGCGTGAACTTAGTTCGTAAAGGTGTATCCGGTAAAACTCAAAACCAGTTGTTCGAGTTCGATATGAAGATTAATAATCCGGCATTGACCGGACAGGTCTTGGTTTGCGCGGCTCGTGCAGCTATGAAACAAGCTCCGGGGTGTTATACCATGATTGAGATTCCTGTTATTGACTTGCTCTATGGTGAGCGTGAAGATTTGATTGCTCATTTGGTTTAATCATATCTTATAAATATTGACCGATTTGGGATTAACGTGAGTTCAAAGAAATAACAGAGAGGTCACGCGGAAACCGACGAAGGTAGAATACGGTCTTATAACATGTTGGTAAGGTGCTTTTCCCTTTTTGTTTGGTTCATTGACATGGTCATAAAGAGATGGAGGTAAAGTCGTACGTATGAATCAACCAACTCATCCGCATGAACCGATCAACTCATCCGCATGAATCGATCAACTCATCCGCATGAATCGATCAACTCATCCGCGTCAGTTGAGCAACTCATACGTATCACTTTTCATCTTCATCCGCGTCGGAACAGTAGCTTATATAGTTGATATTCCAAGAAGCCGTTTATCTATTTAAGAAGAGTAATAATGCACGGTTCGTATTCTTTTAGATTCGTCGGGCTCATGTTCATATAAAATCCCTCTGCGGTCTTCGTAGGGGGGATTTTAATATTCTCATCTTTTTTCTTCCTTCAAAGTGATTTTTTTATTTCCTTTGTAAAATCAATTATTAACGAAGTAAGATGTTAGCAAGTATCGTATGGGACGCAGACCCGATTCTTTTACGTCTCGGTTCTATAGAGTTACGCTGGTATGGATTGATGTGGGGCTTGGGATTTATCTTAGCTTATGAGATAGTTAGTCGTACCATGTTGAAAGAAGGCTGTCCAAAAGAATGGCCTGACAAACTGTTTGTTTATTGCATTGTTTTTACAGTGCTTGGCTCTCGTTTGGGACATTGTCTTTTCTATGAATGGGATTATTATTCTGCTCATCCGTTGGAGATATTGAAGATTTGGAAAGGAGGTCTCGCCAGTCATGGTGGAGCTATCGGTGTGATTCTTGGTGTGATTCTTTTCTCAGCGCGTGTTACGCATAAGAATGTTTGGTGGCTGTTCGACAGGATGATTCCGGGCGTTGCTGCTTTATGCTTCTGTATCCGTTTTGGAAATTTAATGAATTCTGAGATTTTTGGTTATCCTACTACGATGCCTTGGGGATTCGAATTTATTCGTTCAAGGGAATGGCATGAACTTTATGAAGGCTTACCTTGTCACCCGACACAGATTTATGAGATGCTTTATTGCTTGGCAGCAGGAGTTGTTGCTTGGGTAATGTATCATAAATACCATTTGGAGAAATATATCGGACTGATTACCGGTGTTGCGCTGATTATCTTTTTTGGAACCCGATTTGGACTGGAGTTTATGAAAAATCCTCAGGTAGCCGAGGAGGTAGGCATGGCTTTGAATATCGGTCAAAAATTGAGTATTCCGCTCATCTTATTAGGTGTTTATTTGATTGCTACTTGCAAGAAACGGAAAGATAGTTGGTTAGTGCTTTGATTATGAAGAGAGTCTATACTTTATGTATCATAGGACTGTTGTTGACAGTTGGAGGAATGGCGCAGGATATGCGATCGTTGTTTATTGCTATGCCCGATTCTGTTTTGCCTTTGCTTACGAAAAACAACCGTATGGATTGTATCGACTTTATAGACAGTAAAATGAAGGCAGAGGTGAAGAACAGGTTTGATAATACGTCCGAATTAAAGAAGCTTACAACTGATTATCTTTATTTGCAAACCACCGAGCAAAGTGCTGTCGAAATGAAGTTGCTGACGGTTAACGATACAGTAAAAGTAGTTTGTGTAGTCCGCACAGTCTGTGGACCTGCTTGCGACAGTGAGATCAGCTTTTATGATTCGAAATGGCATCTTTTGAATGCAAAAGAATATATCAAATTGCCTGATGAAGAGCAGTTTTATAATGTCCCGGCAAACGACGATGAGGAATATCGAATGCTTCGAAAAAAGGCTGATATGTGCTTAATAAAGGCCGGTCTCTCGGAAAAGAACACAGATATTCGTTTTGAATATACTACGCCCGACTATCTATATGAAGAAGACAGAATAAAGATTCAGAGCTATTTAAAGAGTCCGATTGTCTATCATTGGGCAGGAGGAAAATATGTTTTGTAGAATATAAAATGATATATACTAAAAAGGCTGCTTCGAACTGAAGTGAACCCTAAAAGTTTTTTGTCTGACTTTTAGGGATTATTTCAGAATGTTGCAGCCTTTTCTTATTTATTGACTATTTACTTAAGCGTCATTACGCTGAATGTAAGCAATGACATCACCTTTGTCAACACGGTCGCCTTGCTTAGCACATATTTCAATGACGCGACCATTGAAGTTAGCTGTCTGTTTAACGGCACCCCAATGAGTCATGATGTAACAGAACTTATCGTCAGCTTTGAATTCCTTGCCAACAGATGGGGCCATAGATGGATTTTCAACGTCGATTTCCCAAACAACTTGGCCTTTTTCTTCTGCAGTGATAGGTTCAGCTTTAGCCCGTTTCATCTTTATAATGTCTTCCTCAGAAAAGCCGTTCTTTGCCATACTCGCGTCTTTAGCTTTCTGTAAGTCAGCTTCAAAACGCTGTTTTGCGACACCGCTCTTAAAGTCACGGTATTGAGTATCGTGCATTGCGAACTCGAAGAGTTCCTCATCATCAGGACCGGTTTCCCAGCCATTCTTTTTCATCTCCTCACGGTATTTATCCAAGCAATCAGGATATAGAGCCTGAACATCACCTGTGAAGAACTCGCGACCTTGTTCTTTAGCCAATTCTTTGATTTCGGGAGCGACTTCACCCGGCAACTTTCCGCTCTTCCCGAGTATCATACCCCAGATACTATTGTCTGAGAGCAAACTAAACATCGGCTTATTCTGAACTTCTGCCATAATATTCATCAACGCAATATTCTTCGTGTATTGGCTGAATGGCGTTACCAATGGAGGATAACCAACCTTAGGCCATACATTCTTAACTTCGTCGAATAGGTGAATAACCAGATCGTCAAGACTAACTTCCGGCTTATTCTGAGCCTTTAGCATCATATTGATGCCGGAATGAACACCCTTCAAATCGGCCATCATAGATCCCATCATGCCTCCCGGCAAACCACAAGTCAACAGTAATGAAGACATCAACTTATTGTTCGGATCCATGAAGTAACCGAGAAAGTCGTCTATGAATTCTTGAGTTAAAGCACGAGCTTTCATGTAAGCACTCATATTAATTTCAGGGACTTGGAAGCCTGCGTCTTTCAACATGGCTTGTACGGAGATAACATCCGGATGAACCTTACCCCATGATAACGGTTCAATAGCCGTATCAATAACATCGGCACCATTTTCACAAACTTCAAGAATAGAAGCCATTGAAAGTCCCGGACCACTGTGTCCGTGATACTGAATGATGATATCAGGGTGCTTTGTTTTGATGTTCTTAACCAATTGACCAAGTGACCATGGACGACCAATGCCGGCCATATCCTTTAAACAAATTTCTTCTGCACCGGCCTCAATTAAAGTATCTGCCAACTTAGTGTAATACTCTACCGTATGAACCGGTGAGTAAGTAATACAAAGAGTGGCCTGTGGAGTCATTCTTCCTTCTTTTGCATATTTAATGGAAGGGATAATGTTGTTAGGGTCGTTTAATCCACAGAATATTCGAGTAATATCAACGCCTTGAGCATGTTTAACTTTATACATCAATTTACGAAGGTCGGCCGGACAAGGGAACATTCGTAAAGCATTCAAGCCACGGTCTAACATGTGTGTTTTAATGCCGACTTCATTGAAAGGCTTAGTGAAAGCACGAACAGCGGTATTAGGGTTTTCACCATACATCAAATTAACCTGTTCAAAGGCTCCGCCATTTGTTTCAACACGGGCGAAACACCCCATATCAATGATTACAGGAGCAATTTTAACCAACTGATCTACACGAGGTTGGTATTTGCCTGAAGACTGGAACATGTCTCGATAAACAAGACTAAATTTTATTTCTTTCTTCATATTCTTGTTATTAGTAATTATTCTATATTAGTTGATAATATTAAAAAGTAAAGTAATATGCAAAGATAACGAATTGTTTTGTTAATATATTAAAGCGAATGTCATATTTTTAATTTTTTGAATTTTATAGTGTCGAACTAACAATAGATTTTAATGGATTGTATTGTATAAAAAGAAAAAGAATGTATATTTGCACGATTTACAGTTTTATAAATTCTGATTGAAAGCGTAGAGTTTGCGTAGTTATTGTTGGTTACAAGTACATTTAAATTGTATTAAGCAGAAATTAGCGTAAGCATAAATATTATGAAATTAAACGGTAGAAGAGAAAGTTCCAATGTTGAAGACCGACGCGGTTTGAGTGGCGGGCAGAAAACCGGATTAGGAATTGGAGGTATAATTATTGTCGGATTGATTACTTTATTGATGGGTGGCAATCCTCTTGACGTGTTGCAGCAGGCCGGTTCTATGATGGGTACAGAGCAACAGACTACTCAACGGGAATTTACAGAAGAAGAACAGGCACTTGCAAAATTCTCTAAACAGATTCTCGCGGGGACCGAGGATGTCTGGACTCAAATTTTTAAAGAACATGGCGCAACTTATCAAGTTCCAAGAATGGTTCTCTTCACTGATGGTGTTCAGACAGGTTGCGGCGGTGCTACTTCATCTGTTGGTCCGTTCTATTGTTCTGCGGATCAGGCTTTGTATCTTGATTTGTCTTTCTTTAGTACAATGAAACAACAGTTGGGGGCTGATGGAGATTTCGCTTATGCTTACGTCATTGCTCATGAAGTTGGGCACCATGTTGAGTATTTGACAGGTTTGCTTGATCAGGTTCATCAAAAGATGCAGACTGTTAATGAAACGGAGAGTAACAAATTGAGTGTCCGCTTGGAACTTTTGGCTGATTTCTATGCCGGTGTTTGGGCTAATTATGATAATAAGATGTTTGGCTCTTTGGAGGATGGCGATATAGAAAAGGCTATTAATTGTGCTGCCGTAATCGGTGATGATTATTTGCAGAAGAAAGCTCGTGGCTATGCTATTCCTGAAAGTTTTAATCATGGAACTTCTGCTCAGCGTATGAAGTGGTTCAAGCTTGGTTTACAGACTGGAGATATCAGCAGGGGTACTACATTCCAGTGTAGCGATGAGGAGCTTTAGTTTATGTTACATATTTTTTTGTTATAGCAACCATTCTTCTTGGAGGAATGGTTGCGTGCTTTGGATGTGAAAATGTTTCTGGCAATCTATTTGTAATATACCTGCTAATTTACTTGATACATGATGTATAGAATAAAATGAGAGAATTAATTTTTAGTATCATAGACAGAAGTGACCGGCATTTGGTATTGAGCCGGATATACGATGTATGGATGTTTATTGTTATCATGGTGAGTATTCTCCCGTTGATGACCATTAATACCTATCCGATATTTTTTTATACAGAGTATATTACAGCGATTATTTTTATTGTTGATTATCTGCTACGATGGGGGACTGCGGACTTGAAATTGAAAGAGGGATGGAAATCCTTTTTGGTTTATCCTTTTACTCTTATGGCAATCATAGATTTGTTGTCTATTCTTTCGAGTTTGCATGTCATTAGTTCATCTTTTAAGATATTCCGTCTCTCAAGGTTATTAAAGATTGTCCGATTGTTAAAGATTTTTCGCTATACCAATAAGATAACTATATTTATGGGAGTGATAAAGAAGGAAAAGAATGTTTTGTTGTCCGTATTGGTTTTGGCTTCTTTTTATATTTTTCTCACCGCGCTTATCATGTTTAATGCAGAACCCCATATTAATCCCAATACAGGAGCTGTAACCTTTAATTCATTCTTTGACGCACTCTATTGGGCGACAGTTACACTTACCACCGTAGGTTATGGTGATTTATGTCCGGTAACTGAGTTAGGGCGTTTTATAAGTATGCTTTCTGCCATATTTGGAGTGGCGATTATTGCACTCCCTTCCGGAGTTATTACTGCCAGTTACATGGATGAGTTGAGAAAGATTCGTGAGAGAAAGGAAGAAGCTATAAAAAACATGTAAGAGTTTCTTTTGATAATAAAAAACAGCGCTGTGATTCTCATCAAGGCGCTGAATCGCTAATGTCCTTAGCTATTTTATTAAATCTTAATAAGTCGTTGCAAAAGTAATACTAATTTTGATATTGACAAAATGGTAGAGTAAAATTATGCGACTTTATCTATATGTTTATCTTCTAATTGGAACATACGTGCGGCACGAAGCAGATGACGCCAAATACTAACCAATTCTTGCGATTCCTGAATGATAAGATAGACCAATGCAGTTTTTATGTTTGTATCATTCTCTTGCATTTGGTTCATTTCACTATGGCGCATGACAGATAGTTTTGCTTTTAGCATATCTCCCTCTGATAGAATCGTCTGTATGGAGGTAATCGCCACTTTTTAATATGTCTCTGGCTTTCTCCATCAGAGCTATCAGTTCATTACGGACCGGAATAAATTTATCAATATCTGTCTTTTTCATGGGATTAAAGTTATTGTCAACATGCTCCTTACAAGGTTCGCAAAGTCGCTTCAAGCAATATAACATCTGTTCGCAACTGTTTATTCCCAAATGGAACCATGTGTTCTTTTCCAGCGCAAGGAATCGATCGATTTTGCGGAATCCAAGTATCTCTTTGCGTCGCTCTTTCTTCAGTAACTCTTTTTCATTTTCAGCACTGTTCATACATTTACGCAAATTGTGAAGATCTTCGTTAAAGAAACCATCGGTTATCTTCGTATAGGTTTCCATGGCGTATGTCATAGAATTTACGAGTGTATTTATTACATGCTCTTTAAGCAGTATCCATATCTCGGTTTTATCTTTGCTACTCATCATGTGTTTAAAAATCATATCTATTCCCTTATTGCTTTTTTCTTTTTTCGCATAATTAATGTTGCTGCGAATAAGGAGGAAGATAGCTAATGCAATCATCAAAACGGTTGCAATCATTCCTCCAAAGTGAATGATAAGAGTAACAATGAAGCAGACAACGAAAGCTACACCGGCTGTAATAAACCAACCGCCGATGACAGATATAACACCGGTGATACGATAAACCGCACTGTCGCGACTCCATGCCCTATCTGCCAGTGATGAGCCCATTGCTACCATAAAGGCAACATAAGTAGTGGAAAGAGGAAGTTTCAGTGAAGTGCCAAGGGCTATCAATAAAGCCGCCAAAACTAAGTTGACCGATGCACGGACAAGATCGAATGCGGCTCCATTGACAATGATAGCTTCATCGGCATTGAAGCGACTGTTTATCCAGTTCCTGACAGAACTTGGTATATAACATATAATACTTTGAGATATATTCGTGAATGTTCTAACCAAGCTTCGAGCAACCATAGAGGAACCGAACATTTCTTCACCTTCATCCTGACGAGACAAGTCGACAGATGTTTTAATAACATTTTGAGCTTTCTTTGATTTTATCAGTGAAATCACCATAATAATTCCTGCTATAAAGAGAAATAGAAAAGGAGTTCGTGCCGGTTCGCGAAGAGCTCCCATAAGATATCCCATCGGCTCGCCATTACCATTATGAATAAAGTCGAGATAACTGGAATAACCGGCAAGAGGGACACCGATGAAATTAACCAAGTCGTTTCCCGCAAAAGCCATTGCTAAAGCAAAAGTTCCAAGCAGAACGATTATCTTGAAGATATTTACGTGGAACCAGTGCAAAACCTGCATAACAACAGAGAAAAAAACAAGGAATATGAGTACTAAAGTAAAAGTATTATGTTGAATCCATGATTGCCAATCAGGAGAAAGCACAGAAGATTCTCTTAATCCTTTTATAAAGATGAAATAAATGATGGAAGTAATAGCGATACCACCAAAGATCCCAATAGAATATTTTAAATGTTTCTTATAATTGAATGTAAAAATAACACGTGAAATCCATTGTGCGATTACTCCAAAAAGGAAAGCAATAGCAACAGATACAAATATGGCTATGATAACGGAAAGAGCTTTACTCGTGTTTAATAATTCTCCAAAGGTTAAAAGTCCGCTATCGTCATTGATAAGTTTCACTATGGCAAGAGCGACCGATCCGCCAAGCAGCTCGAACACCATGGATACGGTAGTTGACGTAGGCATGCCTAAGGTATTGAATATGTCGAGAACGACCACGTCGGTGACCATAACCGCGATGAAGATATACATTAATTCTTGAAAATAAAACTGTTCTGGTTGAAAGATTCCATGGCGAGCTATTTCCATCATGCCATTGCTCATGGTTGCTCCACAAAAGATACCGAGAGCGGCGATTGCGATAATTACTTTAAACGAAGCTGCTTTAGCTCCAATTGCAGAATTGAGAAAATTGACAGCATCATTACTGACGCCTACGGTAAGATCGAAGATTGCCAGCGTGAATAGGAAGATTACGATTCCCAAAAACATTGTTTCCATTAAACTTATAATTACGTTTGCACGACAAAAGTATTTTTAATATGTGATGGAGATGTGACATATATGTTACATTTGTATTACAAAATACATTGGCTGAAACGTTTTCATTTTCAAGATGTTCCTTTATGTATGTTGAGGAGTTGGACAACGGAATTCAAGTAGATATGCTTCATCTTATAAAGTGATGTTGATGAGTTACAAAACTGATGCTGATGAGTTGCTCAACTGATGCTGATGAGTTACTCGATTGATGCTGATGAGTTGCCCGATTGATACGGATCACTTTATTCGTTCGTACGCGTCACTGTTTTAAGTTATACTAACACTCGGTAAAGATACAGTATCTGTAGGAAAAGCTGTCTGTGACTCTTTGTTGAAGAAAAAGAGGCATCTTTATTCTTAAAGTCAAAAAATCTTTTTTTAATAAAAAAAACTATCATATTAAATAATATTTCACGGATTTTGATGTGCTTTATAGCATGAAAAGATTACCTTTGTACCTACATACATAATCTATAGAATATGTCGGATACAAAGAGAATAAAAACCGCATTGATTTCGGTTTATCACAAGGAAGGTTTGGACGAGATTTTGGCCAAATTGAATGAAGAAGGAGTGAGATTCCTCTCAACCGGAGGGACACAACGTTTTATCGAATCTAAGGGTTACGCTTGTCAGGCCGTTGAAGAATTGACAACTTATCCTTCTATTTTAGGAGGACGGGTAAAGACGTTGCATCCTAAAGTATTTGGAGGTATTTTAGGGCGTAGAGGTTTGGAAGAAGATCGCCAGCAGATGCAGGAATACGAAATTCCGGAGATTGACCTTGTTATTGTCGACTTGTATCCATTCGAAGATACCGTTGCTTCTGGGGCGGATGACGCGTCTATTATTGAAAAGATAGATATAGGTGGTATTTCCTTGATTCGTGCCGCGGCAAAGAACTTTAATGATGTCGTAATTATTGCCGGCAAAGCTCAGTACAAACCATTCTGCGATATGCTGGTAGAACACGGCGCGCAAACATCTTTGGAAGAACGTCATTGGTTTGCTAAAGAGGCATTTGCCGTTTCATCTAAATACGATACAGATATTTTCCATTATTTTGATAGAGGTGACATGTCTGCATTCCGTTTTGCTGAAGATAATCAAAAACAGCTACGCTATGGTGAGAACCCTCACCAGAAAGGTTACTTCTATGGTGACTTGGATGCCATGTTCGATCAGATTCACGGTAAGGAAATCTCATATAATAACTTGCAAGACATTAATGCTGCCATTGATTTGATTGATGAGTACGATGAGATTACATTTGCTATCTTGAAGCACATGAATCCATGTGGTTTGGCTTCTCGTCCAACAGTACTTGAGGCATGGAAAGATGCCTTAGCCGGCGATCCCGTTTCTGCGTTTGGCGGTGTTTTGATTACGAATGCGGTGATTGATAGAGCTACCGCGGAAGAAATTAACAAACTCTTCTTTGAAGTCATTATTGCCCCGGATTATGATGTAGATGCTTTGCGGATTTTAGGACAGAAGAAGAACCGCATTATTCTGGTTCGTAAGGATGTTAAGTTGCCAAAGATGCAGTTCCGCTCATTATTGAACGGTGTACTGGTTCAGGACAAAGACCTTGATATAGAAACAGAAGCAGACTTGAAGCAAGTAACGGAAAAAGCTCCTTCACAGGAAGAAATTCAAGATATGTTGTTTGCCAATAAGATTGTAAAGAACAGTAAGAGTAACGCAATTGTTTTGGCAAAAGGAAAACAGCTATTGGCGAGTGGTGTAGGACAGACTTCTCGTGTTGATTCTCTTAAGCAGGCTATTGATAAAGCAAAATCTTTCGGATTTGATTTGCATGGTGCAGTCATGTCAAGTGATGCTTTCTTTCCATTTCCTGATTGTGTAGAATTAGCCGACAAGGAAGGCATTAAGGCTGTTATTCAGCCCGGTGGGTCCATTCGCGATCAACAAACTTTTGACTATTGTAATCAGCATGGGGTTGCCATGGTATTAACAGGCATCCGCCATTTTAAACATTAATTTTATGGGATTATTGTCTTTTACACAAGAAATAGCAATTGATCTTGGTACTGCGAATACTATTATTACCAGTAATGGAAAGATCGTAGTAGATGAACCGTCGGTAGTGGCGCTCGATCGTCGTACCGATAAAATGATTGCTGTTGGAGAGCAGGCTAAGATGATGTATGAAAAGGAAAACCCTACTATTCGTACAGTCCGTCCGTTAAGAGATGGCGTGATTGCCGATTTTAATGCTTGCGAGCAAATGATTCGCGGACTGATTAAGAAAGTGAATATGGGTAGCCGGCTCTTTTCTCCGTCACTTCGAATGGTGATTGGTGTTCCTTCGGGCAGTACAGAAGTTGAATTGCGTGCAGTCCGTGATAGCGCGGAACATGCAGGCGGACGTGACGTGTACTTGATTTTTGAGCCTATGGCAGCTGCTATCGGTATAGGTGTTGATGTGGAAGCTCCGGAAGGAAATATGATTGTAGATATCGGCGGTGGAACAACAGAAATTGCGGTTATTTCGTTAGGTGGTATTGTTTCTAATACCTCCATTCGTATAGCAGGTGATGATTTGACTTCGGATATTCAGGATTATATGAGTCGTCAGCATAGTGTAAGAGTCAGTGAGCGTATGGCAGAGCGTATTAAGATTCATGTCGGTGCAGCTTTGACTGATTTGGGAGAGGATGCTCCGGAGGATTATGTGGTACGAGGACCAAATCGTATTACAGCATTGCCTATGGAAGTAGCTGTAAATTATCAAGAGATAGCTCATTGTCTGGAAAAGAGTATCGCTAAGATTGAGACCGCAATCTTGAGTGCTTTGGAACAGACTCCGCCTGAATTATACGCGGATATTGTTCAGAACGGTATTTATTTAGCCGGTGGTGGTGCATTATTGCGTGGCTTGGATAAACGTCTCACCGATAAGATTAATATTCCTTTCCATGTTGCTGAAGATCCTTTACTAAGTGTGGCAAAGGGGACGGGTGTGGCATTAAAGAATGTGAATAGATTCTCTTTTCTGATGAGGTAGTGGCCTAATGCACAATCTGCTTGATTTCCTGATAAAGTATAAACACTGGTTTCTCTTTTTTATTTTAGAGATGATCAGTTTTATGCTGTTGTTTCGATTCAACGGCTATCAGGGAAGCGTGTTTTTCACTTCGGCGAATGCAGTAACCGGTATTGTGTATGAGGTCGCTGATAATGTAAAAGGCTACTTTCATCTGAAATCAATCAATTCAGATTTGGTCAATAAAAATGTTGAGTTGGAAATTCAAATGCAGCAACTGAAAGAGGCGTATGAAAAACTTATTGCAGATACGGCTTTTGTAGAGAAAATGAAACGGAATGCCTTGATGGATTATGATCTTATCAAGGCAAATGTTATTAATAATAGTATCAATTACTCACATAACTATTTGACAATCGATAAAGGACAGTCGGATGGTGTGTTTCCGGAAATGGGAGTTGTTGGTGGCAACGGAGTCGTTGGCATCGTTTATAAGACTTCAGCGCATTATGCGGTAGTTATTCCTGTTTTAAATGCAAAGAGTAGCATCAGCTGTAAAATTGAGCGAAGTGATTATTTCGGGTTCTTGAAATGGAATGGCGGATCAACAGAATATGCTTATATCAGGGATCTTCCTCGCCATGCTATATTTGAATTGGGTGATACCATTGTGACAAGTGGACATAGTTCTATCTTCCCTTCCGGTATACCTGTTGGCACTATTGATGATATAGGAGATAGTGATGATGGACTTTCGTACATGTTGAAGGTTAGATTGTTTATTGATTTTGCCCGATTAAATGAAGTTAGGGTAATTTCAAGAAAAACAGGTTTAGAACAAGAGAAGTTGGAAGAAGAAGTTAGGAAAGCGGACGAGAATCAGTAAAGATGTTGGTGGTATTGGAAAATATGGTGTGGTTTGTTGGTCTGGTATTGTTACAGGTATTGGTATTGAGCCATGTACATATCTTAGGTTATGCCACGCCTTTCTTTTTTATCTACTTTCTGTTAAGATATGATTCCGGGGTAGGAAGAAGTACTCTTATGCTCTGGGGATTCTTTTTAGGTCTCTTTATTGATATATTCTGTAATACTCCGGGTATTAACGCGGCAGCTGCTACATTGATGGCTTTTGTTCGTGGACCGATAATTCGATTGGTAACATTGAAGGAGATGGAAGAGAATTTTGCTCCGAGTATTCCATCAATGGGATTTTCTTCGTATTTTAAATATGTATTGATTTGTACATTAATTTTTTGTTGTGTAGTGGAAATGATGGAAACGTTTTCATTTTTCAACTGGCAGCAATTAGGATTAAGAATTATATCAGACCTTGCTATTACCTTAGTTTGCATATTCTGTGCTGAGGCTATAAGGAGGAGAAAATAGTGGAAAAGGGCTTTGATCTTGAGAAACGGAAGTATATCATAGGTGGAGCGATAGTATTGGTTGTATTGCTTTACCTTCTTCGTCTTTTTGCTTTACAGATTATGAGTACCGACTATAAGAAGAATGCAGATAGTAATGCATTCTTGCATCAAACACAATATCCGAGTCGCGGTATTATTTATGATAGAAACGATAGTTTGTTGGTTTATAACCAGCCGGCATACGATGTGACTGTGGTCATGAAAGAGGTAACTCATTTGGATACACTCGACTTTTGTAAAACATTAAAGATTTCTCCGGATTATCTGAAACGTCGTTTAAGAGACATCAAAGACCGGCACTTGAATCCCGGTTACACACCATATACTCATCAGGTTTTAATGACTCAGCTATCGGCTGAAGAATGTGCGGTTCTTCAAGAAAAATTGTTTCAATTTCCTGGTTTTTATATTCAGCAAAGAACAATTCGGCAATATAATTTTAATTCCGCAGCTCATGTATTGGGTGATATAGGTGAAGTATCGAAGAGCGATATTGAAGCAGATGATTATTATGTGCAGGGGGACTTTATAGGAAAGATAGGAGTAGAGCGTTCATATGAAAAGCAATTGCGTGGAGAAAAAGGAGTAGAAATATTGCTTCGTGATGCACGTGGAAGAATTCAAGGCCGTTATCAGGATGGTAAATATGATATTACTCCTATTCCCGGAAAAAATCTTCGACTGAGTATAGACATAAACTTACAAATGCTGGGAGAGCGTTTGCTGGAAGGAAAGATTGGAAGCATTGTAGCTATAGAGCCAAAGACAGGAGAAATTCTCTGTATGGTTTCTTCTCCTTCGTATGATCCACATTTGATGGTAGGTCGTCCCAGAGGAAGGAATCACATGATGCTTTCACAAGATCCTTGGAAACCATTGCTCAATCGTGCTATTATGGGAACATATCCTCCGGGTTCTACGTTCAAACCATCGCAAGCTTTGGCTTTTTTGCAGGAAGGTATTATCACTTCCGAGACTGCTTACCCTTGTTATCATGGATTCGTTTATGCGGGTTTAAGAGTGGGCTGTCATGGGCATCCGTCTCCTTTATCTTTGGTGCCGGCTATAGCGACATCATGTAACGGTTATTTTTGTTGGGGACTTTATCACATGATAGGTGCTCGGAAAAAATATGGCTCTGTGCAAAAAGCCATGTCTACTTGGCGGGATTATATGGTATCTATGGGATATGGATATCCGTTAGGAGTGGACTTGCCCGGTGAGAAACGTGGTATGATACCGAATGCCGAATATTATGATAAGTATTATAAGAAGTCATGGAACGGGCTGACCGTTATTTCTATCTCCATTGGGCAGGGTGAGGTTACTGCAACTCCTTTACAGATAGCAAATTTGAGTGCGACCATTGCAAATAGAGGTTATTTTATTACCCCTCATGTTGTTAGAAAAATAGATGGCGAACCGTTGGATTCTCTTTATACTACTCGCCGTTATACGAAAGTTGAGTCAGAGTATTATGATGTTGTTGTCCAAGGAATGCGGCAGGCAGTATTAGGTGGTACTTGTAGAGGGGCAAATATTCCTGGCATTGAAGTGTGTGGAAAAACAGGTACGGCTCAGAATAGAGGAAAAGATCATTCTGCATTCATGGGATTTGCTCCGATGAATGATCCAAAGATAGCTGTTGCTGTTTATGTTGAGAATGGAGGGTTTGGAGCTCAATATGGTGTTCCTCTGGGTTCTCTTATTATAGAACAATATTTAAATGGAGAATTGTCTCCAATGAGTGAAGCAAAAGCAGCAGAATTTCAAAACAAGCGAATAGATTATGGCATACACGAAAGGTAATATGTTCAAGTCTGTTGACTGGTTTACTATTGCTCTTTATTTAGCGTTAGTAATTTTTGGCTGGTTTAGCATTTGTGGAGCCAGTTATGATTATGGTGACATAGATTTCTTTAGTTTTGATACTCGTTCAGGGAAACAAATAGTTTGGATGTCCTGTTCTTTGGGATTGGGATTCATCTTGTTGATGCTTGATGATAAATTGTATGATATATTTGCTTATCTTCTTTATGGAGTCATGATATTAATCTTGTTTGTAACACCTTTTATAGCGGATAATACAAAAGGTTCGTATTCATGGTTAAAATTGGGGAGTATCAGTATACAGCCGGCAGAATTTGCGAAGTTCGCGACAGCTTTAGCATTAGCGAAGTTTATGTCGAAATATAATTATTCTATGCAGAAAGTGAAAGATATAGGTATCACCTTAGCATTATTCCTCGTCCCAATGGCATTGATTGTAATGCAGAGAGAGACAGGTTCTGCACTTGTTTATCTTGCTTTCTTTTTAATGTTATATCGGGAAGGAATGCCTGGTGTATTTCTCTTTGCGGGAATTTGCGCAGTTATATTCTTTGTTGTTGGCATTCGTTTCGGTGATGAACTGATGCCGGATCGAATTACATCTATTGGCCATTTTTCTGTTTTGGCAATGATTACTGCTTTAACTCCTATTCTGATTTACGTATATAGTTTTAGTAAACAAGAGTTAGCTCGTAATCTCTTTTTCTTAGGAATCGGATTAACGTTATTGGCACTATTATTTTCTTTATATGTAATACCTTTTAATATAACTTATTTCCAATTACCTCTTATTTTCTGCTTGGCTATATACTTGTTATTTATTTCTCTTCGGGATAGATTATGGCCGTTGGCTTTAGTATGTGTTTTCGCTGTTGGGTCTGTAGCTTTTCTATATTCTGCCGATTATGTTTTTGATAAGATGTTGGAGCCACATCAACAGGTCCGCATTAAAGTTGTATTAGGTATGGAGGACGATCCGGCCGGATCAGGATATAACGTTAATCAAAGTAAAATAGCTATTGGTTCTGGTGGGCTGACCGGGAAGGGATTTTTGAAAGGGACTCAGACAAAGTTGAAATATGTGCCGGAGCAGGATACTGACTTTATTTTCTGTACGGTGGGCGAAGAAGAAGGCTTCATTGGATCGGCTGCTGTACTTCTTTTGTTTACGATACTCATACTTAGACTAATCTATCTGGCTGAGAGGCAACATACAACTTTTGGTCGAGTGTATGGGTATGCTGTTGTGAGTATTATTTTCTTTCACTTATTTATTAATATAGGTATGGTATTAGGTTTGACGCCGGTTATTGGTATACCATTACCTTTTTTTAGTTATGGAGGTTCTTCATTGTGGGGTTTTACTTTGTTGCTTTTTATCTTTTTGAGAATAGATGCAGGTCGGAGCAATCATTGATGATGTTTAATGAATAATCCTATATCACTCAATCCTTTTAGTGATTCATCACGCATATAGGGAATAATTTTAAAAACACGTACTTCTTTTTCTTCCTCTATCTCTACGTTTCTTAAATATGAAACTTTTAATTGATACAAACTGCTGATTCCTACTCCTTTCCATGTCCCATCGGGATTAGCTATGGCAAAGTGTACTTTTTCGTACTTAAACTGATTTGTTCCATCAAGATTATGCATAATGCGGAGCCATATATCTTGGTAAGGGTAGCTGCTTTTATTACGTACTCCAATAAAGACGTCATAAAAGCCTTTTTGAAATTTCTTAGGAAGGGCGAAAGTGAGCGTGTCACTATTCGTCCAACCTGCGATAGGAACAGGTTGGTACGAGTAGTATGCAATCTCTTTTTGACAGGAGAGAAAAGAAGAAAGACAAATTATAGAAAGAAGATATTTAAGCGTTCGGGCTATTACTCTCTTTCTTAGGACGTTCGCTCGGATTATGGAACCTTTCTGAAGGTTGTTTGTTATTGGATTTCGAAGCATTCGGCTTAGTGTTTTGAGTCTGATTAGACCTATTATTTGCTTGTCTGTTTTGTTGATTTTGCTGATGATCTTGTTGTTCTTGATTTCTATTTTGATAATCTCTGTTGTTGTTTCTATTTCTTGGATCGCGATTTTGATAGTTTCTTCGATTGCGGTTATCATTTCTAAAATTGCGACTATGATTAGTTGGCTGTTGAAAAGAATCGTTGCTATCGTGAGATGAACGATTTTGATTCCATTGTTTATTTTGATTATTAATGTCTTTCTGTTGAACTATCGGTTGTTGATTCCTTAAATCGTCTTCAATTTGTATCTGATTCTGTTGAGGACGATTATTATTTTTATTGCGCTTTTTCTTTTTGTTATTTCTACGGTTATCAAAACGTGTCAGGCTCTCTTGCTCAAGCAAGTCGATAGGTTTGTTTGCGTGTTTTTTTGCTTGTTCTGCAGTCTCTTCCAAAGAATCCGGCTTTTGCCCCTTTTTATTCATATTTATAATTTCAAAAGCACGAGCTACCGGTATGGTTACAGTATTGGCAAGAATTGTTTTATCAGAAGAATAGGTAATTAAACCTTTCAAAATATCAGCTTTGAAGAAGTAGAATGTACCGGTTGTGGTTTCCAATTCAATCTCTTTACTTGGCAATTTATGCTGGGCTTCAACGTACGAGTCAACTTCATAATTCAAACAACACTTCAACTTTGCACACTGACCGGCCAATTTTTGTGGATTCAGTGAAATATCTTGAATTCGAGCGGCACCGGTAGATACAGAAACAAAACTGGTCATCCATGTAGCACAGCAAAGTTCTCTGCCACATGGTCCGATTCCTCCAATTCGTCCGGCTTCTTGACGAGCACCGATTTGTTTCATTTCTATGCGGACATGAAATGTTTCAGCTAAGACTTTTATCAATTGACGGAAATCGACACGTTCATCTGCAATGTAATAGAAGATAGCTTTGTTGCCGTCGCCCTGATATTCTACATCACCAATCTTCATCTGAAGGTTTAAATTCTTGGCAATCTGTCGGGAGCGAATCATCGTATCATGCTCTTTGGCTTTTGCTTCATTATATTTTTCGATATCAACGGGTTTAACTTTTCGGTAAATACGTTTGATTTCTATATCCGGCTTTAGATTTGCCTTGCGCATTTGGAGATGGACCAAACGTCCGGTTAGCGTAACCCGTCCGATGTCATGGCCCGGATTGGCTTCTACGGCTACCACATCATCTTTCTCTAAACGAAGATGATTGCTGTTTTTATAATATCCTTTTCGGGTATTCTTGAACTGAACTTCTACCATTTCTTGTTCATCGGTATTCCCCGGAATATCAGCCAGCCAGTCGTATGTATTTAGCTGACGGTCTTGTCGCCCACACCCTTTATAGCATAGACAACTTTCACCGCAATACTTCAGTTTAAAATTATTATTTATCATATATATTTATTTCTTTCTTAACAGCATAATGATTTTCAGCGCAAAATCAAAGAAAACCATTTTTGCGTTGACGTTTCGTTCAACATGTAATGCTGCTTCATTTAGTTCCTTCATTATTTCAATAACATTTCGCTCGTTTATATAAGGAGCAAAATTCTGAGAAAACTTCTTTTCTTCTGTATTCAGATAAACCATATCCGGCTGATGGAAGTTGTAAATAAAGTCCTCTCGAACCATTCGTTGGCAGTAAGATAGAAAACTTTTTTGCCACTCTCTTCCGTAATTTGCAATCTTTTCGCTCCAATCCTTCAGCTCTTTTACTTTTTTCATATAAGCCAGCCGCGTCAGTTGGACAAAGAAATCAAAATATTCTTCATTATCTTCACTGATAGACAACGTTTCTATTGCTTTCAAGTAACTGCCTTCGGCATTATGAGCAATGGCTCTTGCGTCTGTTTCGGTTAATCCGTTTTGTAATAAGCGATTTGCAATTTCCGTTTCCGGCAGGCTATGAATATTAAATCGCTGGGTACGGCTCAGAATAGTAGGCAGCATGACTGACGGATCATCTGAAACCATTAGAAAAACAGTTTGCGAAGGTGGCTCCTCAATAACTTTCAATAGTTTATTGCTGCATTCCAAGTTCATTTTCTCGGGTAACCAGATAATGACTATCTTATATCCGCCCAGCATAGACTTAACGCTCAGCTTACGAATAATCTCATTGCTTTCCTTTACATAAATCAACGGTTGTTGATTGTCAGCCTTCATTGTGGTTAACCAATCATTCAAACTAAAATAAGGAGATTTTAGTACCATCTCACGCCATTCGTTTATATAATCATCAGATGAGAATTCCTTACTGCTTCCTTTCTTCTTGATGACCGGAAAAACATAATGAACATCCGGATGAATTAGTTTATCGAATAGCCGACAGCTCTGACATTCTCCGCATGAATCCGTATCGGTCGGATTTGTACAGCAGATGTATCGGGCATAAGCTATGGCCAAAGCAAGTTTTCCTACGCCTTGAGGACCTGTCATCAACAACGCGTGAGGGATTCGTTGTTCCTTCACTTCCTGAATCAGTCGCTGTTTCGCGGTTTGCTGTCCTATTACATCTTTAAAATACATATTTAATATATAGCTTTTGCTATCTGTTTTATACTGTCAGCTACGCCCATTGAGTAGAAGTGGATGCTTGGTACTTTATGCGCAATCAATTCTTTGCATTGACTGATGCACCATTCTATACCTAATGCTTTGGCTTCTTCATCGGTCTTACATTTAATTGCTTCCTTTGCTAATTCTTCCGGAAGATCTATCTTAAATGTCTTTGGGAGCATGTTAATCTGATTCAGATTGCTGAATGGCTTGATGCCCGGAATGATGGGAACTTCTATTCCTATTTTCTTTATCCGATCAACAAAACTGAAGAACTTTCGATTATCAAAGAACATCTGTGATACCGCGTATTCGGCTCCCGTCTCTATTTTCTTTTTTAACCAATATATATCCTGTTCCATATTCGGAGCTTCCTCATGCTTCTCCGGATAACATGACACTCCATAATGAAAAGGAGCACCTGTAACTTTGATGGGAGACCCGTCGACAAATAATCCGTTATTAAAATCATTTATTTGCCTCTCCAAATCAATGGCATGCTCATGTCCATCCGGTTCAGGAATAAATCTCGGCTGGTCTTTGGCTTTATCTCCGCGTAGAATAAGGATATCTGTTATGCCTAAGAACTGAAGGTCGAGTAACTGATATTCTGTATCTTCGCGAGTAAATCCACTGCATAAAACATGTGGAACAGTCTGTATCTTATATTTATAATGTATGGCAGCTGCTACAGCTACGGTACCCGGACGGCGACGAACACGGTTACGTTCGTAAAGGCCGTTACCCAAATCCTTATAAATATATTCGCTCCGATGGGTAGTGATATTTATGTATTTTGGATCGAATTCACGCAGCGTATCTATTGTTTGATAAAGTTTCTCTATTCCCGTTCCTTTTAACGGAGGGAGCACTTCAAACGAAAAAGCTGTGTGGTCGGTCTTCTTTATAAAATCTACTACACTCATGTTTTTTTCAATTCGTTAATAACGATTCCTTCTTAACAGAAAGTATATATAGCTTACAAAGATAAGAAAAAGATGAGAAAAGTTGAGTGGTTTATAAATTTATTTGAAGATAAGAGTACTGATTAAAATAAATTTGTGACGTTTTAAATATTAATATTTCCTTTGGTCTGTTATTGTTTTTCTCCTGCGCCATATTTAAGGTGATTCCGAAAAAATATATCAATCGGAAGATTAATTCAGGTTGTTTTGTCGTTTATTTTTATCACACAGCTTATCTGATGGTAATTTTTCAAGGTTGTTTGCGTTTTGTGTGATACAAAAGAGAAATGTTATGTAGAATCAAAAGAAGAGATAAAAGTATCCACAGAATATATTTAAACGATGTTTTTACGTTTCCGTCAGGTTCATTAAAATATATCATAAAGAGAGTTGAAAATGTGATGCGTATGAGTTGAGCTACTCATGTGGATGAATCACTCAACTTATACTGATAATTTATTTGTTTCACTTAAGTGATTCTCTCGTTTCACTGATGTGATTCACTTGTTTCACTGATGTGATTCACTTGTTTCACTGATGTGATTCACTTGTTTCACTGATGTGATTCACTTGTTTCACTGATGTGATTCACTTGTTTCACTGATGTGATTCACTTGTTTCACTGATGTGAAACAAATAAATCTTCTGATGAATACGGGAACTCATCCATATCATTTTTCATTGTTTCACGTACAACTCAGTAGCTGTTGCTTTATATTCGTCGAATTCTCCTTATTTTATGTCGTCTTGCTCGGAACCGGAGCAATCTTTTGCACCCTTTTCTCCATACTTTTTAAGTATCTTTAGTGATAAACTATGAGTGTGATTTGAAAATTTGCTTAATTTTGCAGCAAATATATCATTATTACCAATTTTAATAGCTTGAAGGCAAATGGAACTTGATATGCTTACGGCCATATCACCAGTAGATGGTCGCTATAGAGGGAAGGCGGGAGTCTTGGCCTCTTATTTCTCGGAATTCGCTTTGATTCGTTACAGAATACGCGTGGAGATAGAATATTTTATCGCGCTATGCGAATTGCCTTTGCCACAACTAAAAGACTTTGACCATGAGCGGTTTGAGACTTTACGCAATATTTATAAGAATTTCTCAGAGAAGGACGCGTCTCGTGTAAAAGAAATGGAAAGTGTGACTAATCATGATGTTAAAGCAGTGGAGTATTTCATTAAGGAACAGTTCGATCGAATGGGTGGACTGGAGAAATACAAAGAATTCATACACTTCGGATTAACTTCACAAGATATTAATAATACGTCTGTTCCTCTTTCACTGAAAGACGCGCTTAACGAAGTGTACTATCCTCAGCTTCAGGAACTAATTGATTTACTGGATGAGTATGCAGAGTGTTGGAAAGATGTTCCTATGTTGGCAAAGACTCATGGCCAGCCGGCTTCTCCGACCCGTTTGGGAAAAGAGATAAAAGTCTTCTCTTATCGTTTAATTCGTCAGATGGACGCAATGAAGCAACTTCCTGTTACTGCTAAGTTCGGTGGCGCGACAGGCAACTATAATGCTCATCATGTAGCTTATCCGGAAATTGATTGGAAAGAGTTCGGTAATAAGTTTGTCAGTGAAAAACTGGGAATGGAGCGTGAACAGTATACTACTCAGATTTCGAATTATGATAGTTTGGGCGCTATTTTTGATGCCATGAAACGTATTAATACAGTTATGATTGATATGAATCGTGACTTTTGGATGTACATTTCAATGGAATATTTCAAGCAAAAGATTAAGGAAGGTGAAGTAGGGTCGAGTGCCATGCCTCATAAAGTGAATCCTATTGATTATGAGAATGCGGAAGGTAATCTGGGATTGGCAAACGCTATTTTGAACCATTTGTCACAGAAGTTGCCGATATCCCGTTTGCAACGTGATTTGACCGATTCCACAGTACTTCGTAACATCGGTGTTCCTATGGGACATACTATCATCGCAATTAAGAGCACCTTAAAGGGATTACATAAATTGCTATTGAATGAGAAAAAGATTAATGAGGACTTGGACAACTGCTGGAGTGTGGTAGCTGAAGCGATTCAAACTATTCTTCGCCGTGAAGGTTATCCGCGTCCTTATGAGGCTTTGAAAGCTTTGACACGAACGAATAATGTAATTACTAAAGAATCTATTCAGAATTTTATTAATTCTTTGACCGTGAGTGAGAATGTAAAAGAAGAGTTGCGTGCCATTACACCACACAACTATACAGGTATTTGATTTTTTAATCTTAACAACAACGCCCGAGAGGGCTTTTCCGAATTTTAATTTTAAAGCCATGAGTACAGAAAATGAAGACAGACTTACGCAGTCTGAAAATGATGAAAATCAGAGTCAAGGTCAGAATGTAAACCGTGAAGGTGGCTATCGTCCAAGGACAAACGGTTACAATCCAAATTACAATCGTGACAATCGTCAGAGACCTTATCGCCCATATAATCAAAACGGACAGCAAGGAGGATATAATCGTTACAACAATTATGATCGTCCGCGCCGTCCACGTTTCACTCCCAATAATGGTGATAATGAAGATGACGGGCAGCAACGTTCGTATCGCAGAGTAAATAGCTATAATCCAAATTTTAATAATGGTGGTGAAGGTCAGCAAAGATCGTATCGACCACGTACCAATAGCTATAACAGACAGGGCAATTATAATAGTGGTCAGCCCGGAGGTTATTCTCCTCGTTATAATAATGGCAGTGATGACCAGCAAGGAATGCGTCCGCATCGTCAACGTATTAACGATGGATATAATCAAGGGTATAGGCAGGGACGTCCGAACAATCGTTATCAACAAGGAGGAGGCCGTAGCTTCCGCCCTCATACAGCCGACTATAATCCTAATGCAAAATATAGTATGAAGAAACGAATTGAGTACAAGGAGCTTCTTGCTGATCCGAATGAACCGATTCGTTTGAATAAATATTTAGCAAATGCAGGTATTTGTTCTCGTCGTGAAGCAGATGAGTACATCACGCAGGGTGCTGTATCTGTAAATGGTGTAGTCGTAACAGAGTTAGGAACTAAAGTGCTTCGCTCTGACGAAGTTAAATTCCATGATCAAAGAGTTCGTATCGAGCATAAAGTATATATATTATTGAATAAACCAAAAGATACTGTCACAACTTCGGAAGATCCACAAGAACGTAAGACGGTTATGGATCTGGTTCGGAATGCTTGTCCTGAGCGTATTTATCCGGTAGGTCGACTCGATCGTAATACCACAGGTGTTTTACTTCTTACTAATGATGGAGATTTGGCTTCAAAACTGACTCATCCGAAATTCCAAAAAAAGAAAATTTATCAGGTTACACTTGACAAACCTTTGGACGAAGAAGATTTGGAAAAGATTAAAACTGGTATTGAATTGGAAGATGGAGAGATCCATGCTGATGACATAAACTTTCCTAAATTGGAAGATAAGAAAATAGTAGGAATTGAAATTCATTCAGGACGTAACCGTATTGTTCGTCGAATATTTGAAGCTGTTGGATATAAAGTATATAAGTTGGATCGTGTCTATTTCGCTGGTTTGACAAAGAAAGGCCTGCGTCGTGGAGATTGGAGATTTCTTACTGAACAAGAAGTAAGTATACTTCACATGGGATCTTTTGAATAATTAAGAGAAAGGAATTTTAATGGAGGAAATTCGTAGAACAAAAGTTGTCGATCTGCTGAAACGTACAGATTACGGCACTATTGTTAATGTAAAAGGATGGGTTCGCACCCATCGTAGTAGCAAAGCTGTTGATTTTATCGCGTTGAATGATGGTTCTACTATTAATAATGTGCAGGTGGTAGTTGATACCGCGAAATTTGATGAAGAGCAGTTGAAACAGATTACAACAGGAGCTTGTATCAGTGTAAAAGGTAAGTTGGTCGAGAGTGTTGGTTCCGGGCAAAGCTCAGAGGTGCAATGTGAGGACATTGAGATTTATGGCTTGTGCGGAAGTGATTACCCTATGCAAAAGAAGGGACAAAGTTTTGAATATATGCGTCAATATGCTCATCTCCGCCTTCGTACCAATACTTTTGGCGCTGTATTTCGCATTCGTCATCACATGGCTATTGCAATACATCGTTATTTTCATGAACACGGATTCTATTACTTTAACACTCCTTTGATTACAGCAAGTGACGCAGAAGGCGCAGGTGAAATGTTTCAGGTTACTACCTTGGATTTAGATCGTATCGCAAAAGAAGGACAAGTAGATTATGAACGTGATTTCTTTGGAAAGGAAACGAGTTTGACTGTCAGTGGGCAATTAGAAGGGGAACTTGGCGCTACTGCATTAGGCGCTATATATACCTTTGGACCGACATTTCGTGCGGAGAATAGCAATACACCTCGTCACTTAGCGGAATTTTGGATGATAGAGCCGGAAGTTGCTTTTCTTGATAAAGAAGGTTTAATGGACCTTGAGGAAGATTTTATTAAATATTGTGTTCAATGGGCGTTGGATAACTGCAAAGATGATCTGGCATTCTTAAATAAGATGATAGATAAATCATTGCTTGAGACACTTCAAAGTGTATTGAAGGAAGATTTCGTTCGTTTACCTTATGGTGAAGGACTTAATATTCTTGAAGAGGCTCAAAAGAATGGCTATAAATTTGAATTCCCTATTACTGGTTGGGGCATGGACCTTGCCAGCGAGCATGAGCGCTATCTGGTAGAAAAACATTTTAAACGTCCGGTTATAATGACTGACTATCCAAAGGAGATAAAGGCTTTCTATATGAAGAAAAATCCGGATGGTAAGACTATGCAGGGAACGGATGTGCTTTTCCCTCGTATTGGAGAAATTATTGGCGGATCGGTTCGTGAAGAAAGTTATGCAAAATTAACTGCTGAAATGAAAGAACGTGGCATGGATGAAGCTAATTATGGTTGGTATCTTGATACTCGCCGATATGGTTCTTGTCCTCATGCAGGATTTGGACTTGGTTTTGAGCGGTTGATTCTGTTTGTTACAGGTATGGCCAATATTCGTGATGTTATTCCATTCCCACGAACACCGAAAAATGCTGAATTCTGATATGGCTGATAGTCTAAATCAGAGGTTGAATTAATGAATATAAAATCAGGCAAATTTTAATTTGCTTGATTTTTTTTGTTTAAAACCTTTGAAAGTTAGAAAAAAATGTTATATTTGTCCATAGAGAACTTTTGATATTAGTTAACTAAAAATGTAATGCTATGAAACAATTTTCTCATTTCTTATTTGTGTTGATTCTTTTATTGGCAGGATCAGTTAGTGTAATGGGACAAAAGCACAGTAAGCCGGACATTCGTGGTATATGGCAGATGTGTTTCTATGTATCAAGCAATCAGGATATGGTTGGTGAATTGAAGCCGAGCAATTCATTTAAGATGTTAACGGATAACGGAAGGTTTATAAATATGACCGTTATTCCGAATCACGGCGCTATTATTATTGGTGAAGGAAAATATAAAGTGAACTCTGACAGTGTTTATACAGAGCATGTGGAGAAAAGTATTGATTTACCACAGTTGTCAGGTGCGGATAATGTGCTTCATTTCTCCTTGAAAGATAGCAATGAACTGATGGTTCTGAAGTATTTTATTGCAAAAGATAATAATGGCAATGATATTAATTCTTGGGTTTATGAGACTTGGAAGAAGGTAGAAATGCCTTTGAGAGTGCCTCAAGATTTGGTCAGATAACACCTGTAAGCGCTAATATGGGAATGTTAAAGCCAATTCGCTCTAAGCATGCGAGGAGCGTAAGAATCCCCATTATGGTTAGTCCGGTATAAGGTATTAAATTAATATATTTTTTAGAATTGTCGTGCCGGATATTCAACAAATATTGAAAGGACAGGAATACGCAGCTTGCTATTGTTATTCCAATTATTGCGCCTACAAAAATGTCTCCGGGGTAGTGAACTCCTAAATATATTCTGCTATATGAATGGATAGCTGCCCACGAGAACATAAACAGTGCCATGCGTTTTCTTCGAAATAGAAGATATGTCAACATTGCTAATCCAAAGGAATTGGCAGCGTGGCATGACGGAAAACCATAATGGCCACCACGATACCCGTTTATAATATGAACAAATTGCCAGATAGGACTTTCCATATTGGCTGGACGTGGGCGGCAAATAAGATGTCGTAGAAAATTGCCACAAAAGAAATCGCTAATGGCAAAATTAATGAAGAACATAGCTATAAGAAATAACTGTAAATGATGCGATTTATACTTTTTCAGTATGACATATAAGAAAATAGTGTACATGGGAATCCATATAAACTTTTCTGAGACAAACCACATTAGTGAGTTGAAAAAGGAATTGTGGAATCCATTCAGCCATAAAAATAAGTTGGTATCTATCTGCTGTAAATAATCGATCATCTTCTTCTAACAATTTGAGAGGCAAAGATAATGCTTAATTCTGTAGAAAGTCTGAATTAATAAAAGTTTTTTTTGAAACTACCTATAATAGCATTGTTTTCATGCATTAGAATGTGGAAAGAAATATGGTTGAGTTTCCGTATTCTTCATAATATTCATTTAGTAATGCGTATGAGTCGGGTGATTCATACGTATTACTTTTATCAGTCTCTTTATAGCGCATTGAGCATATCAGCATATATTTTCATGTTGCAAGTTTTTTAATTGAGTTATAAAAAGATGTTGTATTTTAATGCCTATTATTTGTCAAAATGAGAACTTGATTTTTTTATTTCTGTTTTTTCTGTTTTCTTTGTTTTAAAAAGGAAAGATGTCTATGAATATGAATAACAAAACACTTCCCGTCCTGACAATTACCGGTTCCGATAGTACCGGTGGATCAGGTGTTCAAGCAGATATAAAGACTATTACAGCCTTGGGAGGTTATGCTGTTTCGGCTATTACTTCAGTGACAGTTCAGAACACGTTAGGTATTCAGGAGTTTTTTGATTTGCCATCAGCCATTGTTGTTGGACAGATTGAAGCTATTATTGATGATATTCAGCCGGTTGCTGTTAAAATCGGTATGGTTAGGAGTGTTGATGTCGTTGATGCTATCACATTAGCTCTTACTCGTCATAATCCGAAGTGTATTGTTTATGATCCGATAGTAGTGTCAAGTAGAAATGATCAATTAATGTCACCGGACGTAATTAGCCGTATTAAAGCACAGTTCCTTAAACTATGTACATTAGTGGTTGTCAACAGGCAAGCCGCATCTCATTTCCTTAATAAAAAGGTGGAGAATGTAGGGGAAATGACTGCTTGTGCTAAAGAATTTTTAAAATATGGTAGTGAAGCGGTATTGTTTCAAGAAGGACATACTTCGGAAGAAACGGCAACAGATGTGCTGCTGATTAAGGGAGTGAAGGAACCATCTTATATCTCTTATCCTTCAGCGACAGAGTCAATGCATGGCATCGGAGGAACACTTTCATCTGCTATTGCCACTTATTTGGCTCAAGGTTTTACCATTTCGGAATCGGTAGAAAAAGCAAAAACATATATTCGTCAGCAATATGTATTGGCTGGGAATTTGGAAGGTCGAGGCAGTGAACTCTATAATGAGTTCATTAGTCTTATTACTTTAAATAGTCAAAGAAGTAGTGATGTGCGTTATTATGCTGATCAGTTGAATGTTACCTCACGTTATCTTGCTCAGGTTACGAAACGATTAGCAGGGAAAACACCGAAGATGCTGATTGACGATTATTTATTGAATCAGGCAGAGGGACTATTGAGTGGTAGTAATAAGACTGTACAGGAAATAGCATACGATTTGGGTTTTAGCTCTCAGGCACATTTTACCAAGTTCTTTAAAAAAGCGAGAAATATTACACCAAGAGAATTTAGAAATAAATCAAATTAAAAAGAAATAGAATTATGAAAGAAGACAGACAATCATTGAATCGAAATTTGGCTCAGATGTTAAAAGGTGGAGTTATTATGGATGTTACTACTCCGGAACAGGCAAAGATAGCACAAGATGCAGGTGCATGTGCAGTGATGGCATTAGAACGCATTCCTGCAGACATTCGCGCCGCAGGCGGAGTGTCAAGAATGAGTGATCCGAAGATGATTAAAGGTATTCAAGGAGCTGTATCTATTCCTGTAATGGCAAAGTGTCGTATTGGCCATTTTGTTGAGGCTCAAATTCTTCAAGCTATTCAAATAGATTATATTGACGAAAGTGAAGTCCTTTCACCGGCAGATGATGTATATCATATAGACAAGACAAAGTTTGATGTTCCATTTGTTTGTGGAGCAAAGAACTTAGGAGAAGCACTTCGTCGCATAGCAGAAGGTGCTACGATGATTCGTACGAAAGGAGAACCCGGAACAGGTGATGTAATACAGGCTGTTCGTCATATAAGATTGATTCAAAGTGAAATTCGCCGTATTGCTTCCTTAAGCGAAAATGAAGTTTATGAAGCTGCCAAGCAATTGGGGGCACCCTATGATTTGGTCCTTTTCGTTCATCAACAAGGAAAGTTGCCTGTAGTAAATTTTGCGGCAGGTGGTGTGGCTACTCCTGCTGATGCGGCATTAATGATGCAGCTTGGTGCCGAAGGTGTATTTGTCGGATCCGGTATCTTTAAGTCGGGTAATCCTGCTAAGCGTGCAGCAGCTATTGTACAAGCAGTTACTAATTATAACGATCCTGACAAGTTGGCTGAACTTTCCGAAGACTTAGGTGAAGCCATGGTGGGAATTAATGAACAGGAAATTAGTTTGTTAATGGCTGAACGTGGAAAATAGATTATACGTGATATAGTTTATGAAAAAGATTGCGGTATTGGCTCTTCAAGGAGCTTTTATTGAGCATGAGCAGAGGCTTCAACAATTAGGTGCAGAAACATTTGAGATTCGCCAATTGGATGATTGGAATCACCCCAAAGACGGATTGATTCTTCCCGGTGGGGAGAGTACAACTATGATAAAATTACTCCACGATTTGAATTTGTTTTTTCCTATCCGTGATGCCATATTAGGAGGATTGCCGGTTTATGGAACATGTGCAGGATTAATATTATTAGCCAAAGAGGTGGAAGAAGAACCTGCAGATCGTTTGGCGACTATGGATGTTACTGTGAAACGTAATGCCTATGGGCGTCAGTTGGGAAGTTTCCATACAGTTGCTTCTGTTAAAGGGATAGGTGATATACCTATGACATTTATCCGAGCTCCTTATATAAATAAGGTAGGGAATAATGTTGACATACTTTCTATTGTTAATGGACATATTGTTGCTGCTCAACAAGAAAATCAGTTAGTAACTTCATTTCATCCGGAACTTGACTCTGAGGTTTCTGTTCATCAATATTTTCTTGATATGATTTAAATTAATATTACATAAGAAAGGTGGAGAGACTGTAATAGTTTTCTCTCCATTTTTTTGCACATAAAATCATAACATGTGCACATTTTAACACTTTTACACGTTTCTAATTTGGAAAGCATTTTAGGAATTATTTATTTTGTAGCCTGATATTGTATTGTGTAAAAAGGGAAATGAATGGCTACACTATATATCATTGCCGGTTGTAATGGCGCAGGGAAAACTACAGCATCCTATTCGGTTTTACCGGAAATTTTAGGATGTCGCGAATTTGTCAATGCTGATGAAATCGCCAAGGGGCTTTCCCCGTTCAATCCCTCAAGTGTTGCTATTCAGGCAGGTCGACTGATGATACAAAGGATCATGGGGTTGCTAACATCTGGAGAAACATTCTCTGTTGAGACCACATTATCTACACGTTCTTATCTTAGCTTGATTAAACAGGCTCAAGAAAAGGGATATACAGTGAGTCTGATTTATTTTTGGCTTAATTCCCCGGAATTAGCAATAGAACGAGTAAGACAGAGGGTGGCCAATGGAGGGCATGATATACCTCCATTAGTTGTTCGAAGACGTTATCGGTCCGGTTTGGAAAACCTTTTTAAAATTTATATGCCTTGTGTTGATTATTGGATGCTTGCAGATAATAGTAATACTCCTCGAGTAATTGTTGCAGACGCATTTCGAAAAGGCGATGAGATTAATATTTATGATAAAAATTTGTTTAATCAAATAAAGCGATATGTCAACTAAAGAAGATTATCAGGAATTTAGCAATAAGCTTCGCTATGGATTGGAAGTGGCAGAGCGTCAGCTTATTGAAGACACAGCTCGTCGTGATGGTGAGTTGTGTTACGGTAGTTCTGATGGAAAGGTTATACATGTACCGGCATCCAAAGTGTTGAGTGAAAGGAACAGTGGTATTGCTCGTCCAAAAGATGAACCTGTTGATGGCACATGGTTCCGTTAAATAACTTTTAAGCTGTTGGTTTTTCTAAAACATCAAAAAAAAACTGATTTTGTTTGTCAGTTAAAAGAAAAGCCGTACTTTTGCAAGCCGATTATTATCAAAAGAATAAAAGAAAAATCTGGCACTACGATTATTCGGTCCGGGGATAATTGTAGGAGTCGGAAAATTGTTTTTTAGTAGTTAACATTAAAAAGAATTTTTAAAGTGGATACTTTAAGTTACAAAACTATTTCTGCAAACAAACAGACAGTTCATAAAGAATGGGTTGTTGTTGATGCAACGGATCAGATCTTAGGTCGTTTCGGTTCGAAAGTTGCAAAATTGTTGAGAGGAAAGTACAAACCAGATTACACCCCTCACGTTGACTGCGGTGACAATGTGATTGTCATTAACGCGGATAAGATTAAAATGACCGCCGATAAAATGCATACTCATGTATATGTTCGTTACACAGGTTATCCTGGTGGTCAGCGCGAATCAACTCCTGCAAGTATTTTAGCAAAACCAAATGGTGCAAGAGAGTTAGTAACAAGAGTTGTTAGAGGCATGCTCCCTAAAACTCGTTTAGGCGACAGAATCATTAGAAATCTGTACGTTTATGGTGGTAGTGAGCACAATCAGATTGCTCAGAACCCCAAATCAATTGACATTAATACACTTAAATAATATAGAATGGAAGTAGTAAATGCATTGGGTAGACGAAAAAGTGCAGTAGCACGTGTTTTCGTAACCGAGGGTTCAGGAAAGATTACAATTAACAAGAGAGACATTGCACAATACTTTCCATCCTCAATTCTTCAGTATGTAGTAAAACAGCCTCTGAATAAACTGGAGGTTGCTGAAAAATATGATATAAAGGTTAATCTTCAGGGTGGTGGTTTCACCGGTCAGTCGCAGGCTTTGCGTTTGGCTATTGCTCGTGCTTTGGTGAAAATCAACGCCGATGATAAAGCAGCTCTTCGTGCTGCAGGCTTTGTTACTCGTGATTCACGTGAAGTGGAGCGCAAGAAGCCGGGTCGTCCGAAGGCACGTCGTAGATTCCAGTTCAGTAAACGTTAATTATAGGATTGGAAGATTGCGTTTAGTATCTAAACTATCGGGATTCTTTATACGGACAGACTACCCGATGGCTGGTTAGAAAAACAAAAAAGAAAGTAAACGATTAAAAGAATTAATAAGATGTCAAGAACAGATTTCGATACATTATTAAAAGCAGGTTGCCACTTCGGTCATTTAAGAAGAAAATGGAATCCTGCAATGGCTCCTTATATTTTTATGGAGCGCAATGGTATTCATATCATTGATCTTAATAAAACAGTAGCTAAGGTTGATGAGGCTGCTGAAGCATTGAAACAAATCGCAAAATCAGGCAAGAAAATCCTGTTTGTCGCTACTAAAAAACAAGCTAAACAGATTGTAGCTGAGAAAGCCACTTCTGTTAATATGCCTTTTGTTATTGAACGTTGGCCGGGTGGTATGTTGACTAACTTCCCAACGATTCGTAAGGCGGTGAAAAAGATGACAAATATAGATAAGTTGACAAGTGATGGAACTTACTCAAACTTGTCTAAACGTGAAATGTTGCAGGTTACACGTCAGCGTGCTAAATTGGAAAAGAATCTTGGCTCTATTGCTGACTTGACTCGTTTGCCGGCTGCATTATTTATCGTTGACGTATTAAAAGAGAATATTGCAGTTCGTGAGGCTAATCGTTTGGGAATTCCTGTATTCGGTATTGTTGATACGAATTCAGACCCAAATCCTATTGATTTCGTTATTCCTGCAAATGATGATGCTACTGATTCTGTTGGTGCTATCCTTGACGCTGTTTGTGGAGCCATCGCTGAAGGATTGGAAGAACGCAAGGCTGAAAAATTAGATCAGGAAGCTAAAGAAGAGGAGGCTCCAAAAGTTAGCAAGAAAAAATCTACGAGAGCCCGCTTAGGTAAAGCTGAGGAGGAAGCTATCAATGCTTCTAAAGCAGCTGCCTTTATGAAAGATAAAGACGAAGAAGAGGCTTAACACATAGTTGTTGAGAGTTGAGAGTTTGAATATGGGAGTCTACGGGCGTTTGCTGCAAACTCTTTTAATTCTCTCTCAGCTCTCAATTTATTTTGAAGATAATATTTAATTAAAAGAAAGGATATAAATTATGGCTGTTACTATAGCTGATATTACCAAGCTTCGTAAATTGACCGGAGCGGGTATGATGGATTGTAAGAAAGCTTTGGAAGCTTCGGACAATGACATCGAAAAAGCAACTGAAATTCTTCGCCAAAAGGGACAGGCTGTTGCTGCTAAACGCTCTGATCGTGATGCTTCTAATGGTTGTGTCTTGGTTAAGTCTACCGGAACATTCGCTGTGTTGGTTGCTTTGAATTGTGAAACAGACTTTGTTGCTACAAATGCTGATTTCGTGAAATTAACTCAGCAGATTATTGATGCTGCCGTTGCCAACAAGTGCAAGACGGTTGAGGAAGTTAAAGCTTTAAAGTTGAACGATAAGGATACTGTTCAGGATGCCATTGTTGCACGTAGTGGTATTACCGGTGAAAAAATGGAATTGGGTGCATACCTCACAGTTGAGGGAGAATCTGTTGCCGTATATAATCATCAAGGTAAGAACATTTTGGGCACTTTAGTTGCATTTAATAAGGTTGCTGATGAAACTGTAGCTCATCAGATTGCTATGCAAATTGCCGCTATGAATCCAATCGCTATTGATCAGGATAGTGTTTCTGAAGAAGTTAAGGAAAGAGAATTCAAGGTTGCAATTGAGAAGACGAAGGAAGAGCAGGTTGAGAAAGCTGTTCAGAATGCTTTGAAGAAAGCCGGCTATAACCTCTACATTGCCGAGAATGAAGAGCATATTGAAGAAGGCATTGAAAAGAAGGAGATTACTCAGGAGCAAGCTGACGATATTCGTAGAATTAAGAAAGAGGTTGCAGAAGAGAAAATGGCTAATCTTCCGGAACAGATGGTTCAGAACATCGCAAAGGGACGTATGGCTAAGTTCTATAAAGAAGTTTGCTTGGTTGAACAGGAAGATATTATGGATCCAAGCCAGAACATTGCTCAGTTGATGGCTAAGTCGGATAAAGAATTGAAAATAACGGCTTTCCAACGTTATACATTCCGTGCTGAATAAATTGGTGCTATTATATAAAAGAAAGAGGAACTCAAACGAGTTCCTTTTTTTTATGCCTTAATCTCTCTTTATAAGCAGAAAAGTAATAACTTTGTAATTACAAAGATGCATATATCGAATGAAAAAGAAAGTATTTCTACTGACCGTATGGGTACTTGCAGTAACGGCTCTCTATGCTCAGAAATCATGTGTTCTGTGGGATAAGGAATATAGTGTACCCATTAGCAAGGTCAGTGTCTTTGCCGCTGTTGACGGACGTGTGAATAGTACTACCAGTGACGACGAGGGGCGAGTGATAGTGGACTTTGCTTTTGACAGTCTTACCATTTCGCACGTTAACTACCGGAAGCAGGTTGTTACGTCGCTGCCTGATACCTTGTTTCTTGTTCCTTTGGTTCATATACTGCCAGAGGTTGTTGTCGTTGGTGGCGAGCCATCATGGATACGACAAAAACTTGGACAATTCTTGAAAGTGAAAGAAGAAATATATGGTAATTCGAGCGTTTTCAGCTACGACTATCAGACGCAGAACGTCGGCAATGAAATGTTGTACGGATTTAGTAGTAAAGGACTTATTCGTCGCGGAGAGGAATTTGAGATTCTTCCATCGCAGAGTATTATTATTTACAAGGATAGGACAGCAGGATGTGATTATACTAATTTGAAGAATTCGCTCTACCATGATTTTGTTTCTGACTTGGACAAACGTTTTATAAAGGAGCACCGTTTTGTTGGCGGAAGCAGTCAAGAAGATAACGATAGTCATATTGTCAAGGTTGCCTTCCGTTCGAATAAGGTGGCAAACGATTCCGGATATTTTTATATGGACACGGCACGTTGTGTTATTCTCAGTGCGGTTAGGCATACCGGACTGGAGTATAATGTCAAGACGAGGACTAATTCTCTGGTATTGGCGACATTTAAAACTTTTTATGGGCATAACTATAAGGACTGGAAGATTGATTACCAAGTTACATATAATCAGCATGATGGGCATTACTATTTGAGTGACTGTCGATATTCCAATTATATGATAGAGGAGTTTGACCGAAAAAAGATGAAGGGTATCCGCTTCTATCATCTGACATCGACTTATACAGCGCAACCCAAACAAGGAAATTGTTACAGTGAGGCTGAATTTCTGAAACTCCCTCGTCCTTTTGCAATGAAGATTATCATGAGCAAGAAAGAAGCCAACAAGGAAAAAAGATTGCAAGATGTCGATAAAGAATATATTATTTATTGATGTGTCATGATGTTGCTTACCATAAACTAAATCTGTATATAAAAGAAAAAGGAACTCAAACGAGTTCCTTTTTTTTATGCCTTAATCTCTCTTTATAAGCAGAAAAGTAATAACTTTGTAAATATAAAGATTAGTGAAATGAAGATATTTGCTGTTGGAATGAATTACAGGGAACACTGTCAGGAACTTCATCAGGGAATGGAGTTGCCGTCGGAACCGGTTATTTTTATGAAACCGGATTCTGCTTTATTAAAAGACAGTAAACCTTTTTTCTTACCCGATTTTTCAAATTGGATAGAATATGAAACAGAACTTGTGGTTCGTATTAATCGACTTGGTAAGTCTATTTCCGAACGTTTTGCGTCTCGATATTATGATGCTGTTACTGTGGGAATCGATTTTACTGCTCGAGATTTGCAGCAGAAGCTGGTGGCAGATGGACGTCCATGGGAAATATCGAAAGGGTTTGACGGCGCGGCCGTAATAGGAGACTTTATTCCTGTGGATAAGCTACCCGAGATTCAGCAACTGGAGTTTAATCTGAATGTTGATGGTAAAACGGTTCAGCGCGGAGACACCTCTGATATGATTTTTCATGTGAATAAGATTGTCTCATATATCAGTCGGTTCTATACTTTGAAGATGGGTGATTTGCTTTATACAGGCACACCGGTAGGAGTAGGACCTGTCAGTATAGGACAACATTTGGAAGGTTTTTTGGAAGAGAAAAAAGTTTTAGATTTTTATATACGATGAAGATACGTGTAGGTTTTGGTTATGACGTTCACCGCTTGGCTCCCGGTCGTGAGTTATGGTTAGGGGGGATAAAGTTTGATTATCCCATGGGATTATTGGGACATTCGGATGCGGATGTGTTGATTCATGCCATTTGCGATGCTCTGCTTGGAGCGGCAAATATGCGGGATATCGGTTATCATTTCCCTGATACCGAAGCAGAATATAAAGATGTTGACAGCAAACTCCTTCTTTCTGAAACTGTTGAATTGATTGCTACAAAAGGCTATCGTGTAGGGAATGTAGACGCTACTATCTGTGCTGAGAAGCCTAAGTTGAATCCTCATATCCCTGCCATGCAACAAGTCCTTTCAAGGCTCATGAAAGTTGACATTGACGATGTTTCCATCAAGGCAACTACGACAGAAAAGCTGGGTTTCACAGGTAGAGAAGAAGGCCTATCTGCTTATGCGGTGGTGCTAATAGAGAAAGATTGAAATATTGATTTGTATTCTCTGATTATATCATCATGAGTTTTTTGAAAGTCATCAGAAGTTTTCCGAAAGTCATGCGTATGAGTAGATCGTTTCACAGTAGTGAAACAATGATTTCATACGCATGAAATGATGATTTCATCTTCATCATTTGCTTCGTTGTCGGGCATCACTTTAGAATGAATCCTAATGTAAGCAGAATTCCAAAAAGAAGCATATTCCGTGAGGTCTTTCCAAGAATGATATTCAGTTTCTTGCCTTGGCAGATATGCGTCATCTCTTTCCATGTGGACAAATGAAAAATAAGATATAGTTGAGGTAAAAAGGCTGCCCAAATATGGCCTTTCGGAATAAAAAACAGACAAAGTCCGGTTCCTGTTATGCCTAATAGTAAATAAAGTTGTTGACCTGCTTTCTCTCCATAACGGACAACAATAGTGCGCTTGTTGCTTTTCTTGTCCTGTTCTCTGTCACGATAGTTATTCACCATCAAAAGCGTGTCAATTACTAACCCACAAGCAAGGGACGCGATGATGACCTCCCATGTCAAGGAATGAGCCATAACATAGAATGTTCCACATACCGGAACAAGTCCGAAGAAAATGAGAACTAATATGTCCCCTAATCCCAGATGCCCGAGTCGAGTGGTATAAAGGAATGCAAATAACACACAAAGAAGTCCGACAATAATCATAATACTGTCGGCATAGAATAAAATACAACTGCCTATGGAACAAGCCAGTATTGAGGTGATGGTAATTCCTTTTTTCATGGCTTGAAGTGTTATCCATCCTTGTGCGCATGCACGTTCCGGACCTAATCGGTCTTCTCTGTCATCTCCTTTTTTAAAATCAAAATAATCATTGATAAAGTTTGCGTCAATTTGCATGACAAAAGCAAACAGGAAGCAAATTATGGAAGGAATCAGTTGGAATACATTTTCGGAATAAGCCAATCCGCAACCAATCAATACAGGCACTGCGGCTCCTGCCAATGTTTTGGGCCGTGCTGCCAGCATCCATGCCTTGAAAGAGTTGGTTTTTATATTATTCATGGCTTAATTCTTTGGTGATACGTTGGTAAACTGTAGGATGGAGGAAGTAACGAATATCTTTTCTTTCACGAATGGCTTCCCGAATGATGGTAGAACTCATCTCAAAGATTGGCGCATTGACCAACTTAACATGTATTGGGAGTTTATTGGTATTGATGTTATAGCCTAATCGCGGATAGATTAGCAGATGATATCTGTCAATGATTTCCTGTGGTTTGTGCCACTTGTTAAAAATCTCCCAATTATCGGAACCGATGATTAAAGTAAAATCTCTTTCCGGATACTGTCTTTTCAGCGCGTCAAGTGTAGTAATGGTATACGATGGTTTGGGTAAGTGGAACTCTATGTCGCATACAGAAAACTTTGGATAGTCACCTATAGCCAAACGGGTAAGTTCCAAACGAAATTCATCATCCCAAAGTTCTTTTTCCTCCTTTAACGGATTGTGAGGGGAGACGAGAAACCATACTTCATCCACTTCTCCATATTCGCACAAATAATTGGCTAAGGCTAAGTGTCCGATATGAATAGGATTAAATGAACCACCAAATATCCCGGTCTTTATTTGTGGTTTCATAGGATTATTTTTTATTTAATTCTTTTTCCTTTTTGTTCCAAGCCCTGTAATTATAAATTTGTCCCAGTGCGCATAAAGCCATAGCAGCGGTTAATATCCATTGTTTCAGGTATAGAGAAACAACCATTAACGCAATGGACGCGGCAGCAATTATTACAACGATAACTTTCATTGTTTGAATTTCTTTAGTCGTCATTTATTTCCTCTTTAAGAATGATTGAATGGTTTCTAATGCCTTAGCTTTTGCTTTTTCCAAATCATCGTTAATGATAACTGTATCAAATTTATCAGCAAAGGTTAACTCAAACTTAGCTCGTGCTATACGGTCTTCAATGACCTCCGGTTTATCTGTTCTACGATTTACTAAACGATGCCTTAATTCTTCAATGCTTGGTGGCTGAATAAATACAGACAGTGCTTTATCTCCATAGAACTTTTTTATGTTGCATCCTCCTTTTACGTCAACATCGAAGATGACATTGTAACCTTCTTCCAACTGTTTTTTCACAGGAGCTTTCAACGTACCATAAAAGCGATTGGGGTAAACTTCTTCGTATTCTAAGAACTCATCGTTAGCTATTTTCTTTTTGAACTCTTCGGGAGTAAGAAAATAATATTCAACGCCATCCTTTTCTTTTCCACGAGGATTTCTGCTTGTCGCGGATATGGAGAATGCCAAATTCAAGTTTCGAGTTAGTAAGTAATTAATGATGGTTGATTTTCCTGAACCGCTTGGAGCAGAAAAGATGATCAGTTTACCTTTTTCCATAGTTACATCACATTCAAAACTTGTTCTTTAATCTGTTCTAACTCATCTTTCATCTGAACAACGATATTTTGCATCTCGGCTTGATTGGACTTGCTGCCTGTAGTGTTGATTTCACGTCCCATTTCTTGAGCGATAAATCCTAATTTTTTTCCTTGTCCATGACCATTTTTCATTGTTTCCCGAAAATATTTCAAGTGGTTTGTCAAGCGTTGTTTTTCTTCGCTGATATCCAACTTCTCAATGTAATAGATGAGTTCCTGTTCCAATCGGTTCCGGTCATAGTCTACAGGTAGTGTTTTTAATTGCTCAATAATGCGGTCTCGAATCTTTTGGACACGTTCTTTTTCAAAAGGTTCAATAGAGGCTAACAAACGTTCTATGTTATCAATTTTTTCAGTAAATTTCTTTTCAAGGGCAGCCCCCTCTTGTATACGAAAGTGAACTAAATGCTCTATGGCTTCTTCAACAGCTTTCCAAACCACTTGCCATTCTTCATCTTCCAATTCCGCGGATTCCACCTTATTCAGTACATCAGGCATACGTAGAAGTGTGCTAAACCAATCGATAGGTTCCGGAATATGCTGTTCTTTTGCAATAGATATAATTTGTTTATGATAATTGCTTATTAAGGTAGCATTAATAGGAGTAGCGGAAGAATCGGCCTGTACTTCGATCCAAAGGCTGAAATCCACTTTTCCCCGCTCTAACTTTTTTGAAATAAGCGTTCGGATATCCATTTCTTTTTCGCGATAATCGGGCGCGATGCGAGTGAATAAATCCATTGCCTTGCTATTGAGCGATTTAATCTCTACGATAATTTTTTTATTTCCGAATGTGGCAGTTGCTTTGCCATATCCTGTCATTGATTGTATCATATAATATATATTTTTCACAAAAGTAGTGATTTTAGAAGAATTAAGTGCAAAGAAAAGTGTATATTTGCAGGTTATAATTTGAAATTCGACGATTATGTCTTGTATTCTTAATATAGAAACCTCTACAGAAGCATGTTCGGTGGCGTTGAGTCAGGATGGGATGACTATTTTTAATCAGGAAGACTTGAATGGGCCTTCACATGCAACACAGTTAGGCGTTTTTGTTGACGAGGCCTTTTCTTTTGCCGATAGTCATGCTATCCCTGTTGATTCCGTTGCAGTTAGCAGTGGTCCGGGGTCTTATACAGGTTTACGAATAGGCGTTTCTATGGCTAAGGGAGTTTGTTTTGGGCGTGGTATCCCTTTAATAGCTATTCCGTCATTAAAGATTCTTTCCGTTCCTGTTTTATTGAATCATGACATTCCGGAGGATGCGTTGCTTTGCCCTATGATTGACGCACGGCGTATGGAAGTATATGCTGCTGTCTATGACCGTTCTCTAACTGCTATTCGTCCTATAGCAGCTGACATTGTAGATGAATATTCTTATCAAGAATATCTGGATAAAAGACCTGTTTATTTCTTTGGAAATGGAGCATTGAAGTGTAAAGCAAGAATAAATCATCCTAATGCTCATTTTATTGAAAACATCGTTCCTGAAGCAAAATGGATGTTTCCTTTGGCGGAAAAAGCGAATGTAAATAAAGAATACGAAGATGTTGCTTACTTTGAACCTTTCTATTTGAAAGAGTTTGTGGCTACTAAACCTAAAAAAATGTTGTAATGTATGGAATATAATACCCAACGGCGGAAATTACCGCTTCCACAATATGGAAGAAGTGTGCAGAATATGGTTGATTATTGTCTGACAATAGAAGACCGCAAAGAACGTCAACATTGTGCCAATACCATTATTGATATCATGGGGAATATGTTCCCCCGTTTAAGAGACTCGGAAGATTTTAAGCATAAATTATGGGATCATTTGGCCATTATGTCTGATTTTCAACTTGACATTGACTATCCGTATGATATAGTCAGGAAGGATGAACTTCATGTAAAACCGGATCAAATTCCTTATCAGCAAGAGAGAATCCGGTATCGTTATTATGGACACTTGGTTGAGATGATGATTCAACGTGCTGTCGCTTATCCGGATGGAGAAGAAAAGATGCAACTTATCAATTTGATAGCCAATTACATGAAGCGAAGCTATGTGAATTGGAATAAGGAGAATGTAGAAGACCAAAAGATAGTAGATGATCTTCGAGAATATTCGAATGGAGCTATCAATTTGTCAATAGAAGATTTATATTTGGCAGAAACGAAGGTTGTTTCTTCAAAGAAGCAAAATAATATTCAGCGAAAGCAGAGTAATCAACGAAAACAAAATAATCAGTATCGGAAGAGTAATTTTTAAAATGTCCTAAATGATAAAAGTTGAGGATGTCTATAAAATAGGGAAGTTTAATCGCCCTCATGGAATAAATGGTGAACTGTTATTTACGTTTACTGATGATATCTTTGATAGGGTGGATTGTGATTTCTTTATTTGTGATATGGACGGAATCCTTGTTCCTTTCTATATAGAAGAATATCGGTTTAGGTCGGACATGACGGCTTTAGTGAAGTTGGAAGATGTGGATTCGGAAGAAAAGGCCAAGATGTTTACCAATGTAGAAGTTTTTTTCCCTAAAAAATATGTGGATAAGTTATCGGACGACGAAGTGCTTTCATGGAATTATTTGGTAGGTTTCAGTGTGGAAGATGTCAAATATGGTATTTTAGGGATGGTGGTTGATTATGACGACAGCACTATGAATGTACTTCTTAAAATAGATAATGCCGGTAAGGAACTCTTGCTTCCGGCTCATGAAGACTTTATTATGGAAGTAGATAAGGAAAATAAGAAGCTTATAGTACAAATTCCGGAAGGTTTGTTAGAATGAAGAAGCAGATAGCGATATTAGGTTCTACCGGTTCCATTGGAACGCAAGCTTTACAAGTGATTGGAGCTAATCCCGATTTATTTGAGGTTTATGCGTTAACGGCAAATAACAGTGTGGAACTATTGGCAGAGCAGGCACATCAATTCTTGCCCGATTGTGTGGTTATAGCCAATGAAGCTAAGTACAATCGGCTAAAGGATTTAGTTGCGGATATACCTGTTAAAGTATATGCCGGCATGAAAGCTATCTGTGAGGTGGTTACTGCAGATCCTATAAATATCGTTTTAGCTTCAATGGTTGGATACGCAGGTTTAAAGCCTACAATGGAGGCTATTAAAGCCGGAAAGGTCATAGCATTGGCTAATAAAGAAACGATGGTCGTGGCAGGTGAGATTATTACCGCTATGGCGAATGAATATCATGTTCCAATTCTTCCTGTTGATTCGGAGCATTCGGCTATCTTTCAGTGCTTGGAATATGGAAATCCTATAGAGAAAATTTTATTGACAGCTTCAGGAGGTCCTTTCAGAACATATTCTATGGATCAGATTGCTAAGGTTACTAAGGAGGAAGCTTTGAATCATCCGAATTGGAAAATGGGAGCAAAGATTACTATCGATTCCGCTTCTATGATGAACAAGGGCTTTGAAGTAATGGAAGCAAAATGGCTTTTTGATGTTCATCCGGACCGGATAGAGGTGTTAGTTCATCCGCAGTCGATTGTGCATTCGGCTGTTCAGTTTGTGGACGGATCGGTTAAAGCCCAATTGGGAATGCCGGATATGCGACTTCCTATTCAATTTGCTTTTTCTTTTCCTAAACGATTAAAGTCAGATTTTGAACGTTTGGATTTATTCGATATAAAAAGTCTGACTTTTGAAAAACCTGATTTGGGGAAGTTTCGGAACTTAGCTTTAGCGTATGAGGCTATTCATAAAGGTGGGAATATGCCATGTATTATTAATGCCGCGAATGAAGTTGTCGTTGATGCTTTCCTGCATGATAAAATCTCGTTTTTAGGAATGAGTGATATCATAGAAGAAACGATGTGGAAAGCTTGTTACATCAGCAAACCGACATACGAAGATTATGTGGCGACAGATGCCGATGCTCGAAGAATAGCACAAGATTTATTGTAAATAATAGAAAATAGATATGGAAACATTTTTAATACGTGTCCTTCAATTGATTTTAAGTCTTTCACTTTTGGTTATTATTCATGAAGGAGGACATTTTGTTGCAGCTAAAATATTTAAGGTTCGGGTAGAAAAGTTCTACATTTTCTTTGATCCTTGGTTTGCTTTGTTCCGTTGGAAACCAAAACGTAGTGAAACAGAGTATGGAGTAGGGTGGTTACCATTAGGAGGTTATGTGAAAATAGCAGGAATGATTGATGAGTCTATGGATACCGAGCAAATGAAGAAAGATCCCCAACCATGGGAGTTTCGTTCAAAACCGGCATGGCAACGATTGATTATTATGGTTGCGGGAGTGGTAATGAATTTCTTGCTCGCTTTGTTTATTTATTCCATGATTCTGTTTCATTGGGGAGATTCTTATATCTCTTTGCAGGACATGACCAATGGCATGAAATTTAATGAGACGGCCCAGAAGATAGGTTTTCAGGATGGTGATGTACTGTTATCGGCAGATGGCAAACAATTGCAACGTTTTGACATTAATATGTATCGTGCTATTGCGGACGCTCGTGAAGTAACCGTTTTACGCCATGTGCAGAAGAAGACTATTTTGATGCCGGAAGTCAGTTTGCTGGAAATGGCGAAAGAAAATCCTCCGTTTATAGATGTGTTGATTCCAAATGAAATAGATTCCGTTTTGCCTAATCATGCTTTCGCTAATGCAGGCATTCAAAAAGGCGATAAGATTTTAGCGGTAAATAGTCAGTCGGTTAATTCATGGAACACTTTCCTGCAAATAATGGACGACTTAAAAGCCGACGCGCTTGCTAAAAACGAAAAAACGGCAACATTAAGTGTCGTTTACGGTCGGAATGGAGTGCAAGATACTGTCACGTGTCAAACAGATACCGCTTTTATGGTTGGAACAATAGCAAAGAAGATTGACTATAGGTATACTAACTTAAAATATAGTTTCTTTGAGTCTTTCCCGGCAGGCATAAGATTAGGTGTAAATACATTGAAAGGATATGTAGACGATATGAAATATGTATTTACCAAGGAGGGAGCTAAGAGCTTGGGAGGTTTTGGAACTATAGGAAGTATATTTCCAAAGCAATGGGATTGGCATAAGTTTTGGTCAATGACAGCGTTTTTATCTATTATCTTGGCATTTATGAATATTCTTCCGATACCTGCTTTGGATGGCGGTCATGTGCTATTTCTATTCTACGAAATTATTGCACGGCGTAAACCAAGTGATAAATTCATGGAGTATGCCCAAATAACAGGTATGTTCATATTGTTTGCCTTGTTGATATGGGCTAATTTTAATGATGTACTACGATTCTTGTTTTAAAATTGGGGTATAAATAAGGTCAATTGACGATTTAAAATAACACAAGCCGTGTATCTATTTAAAAAGAAGTAATGATACACGGCTTTTTTATTTAAATTCATTAAACTCACTTTCACTACAATTCGAGTCCGAAGATTTGTTTGTATTTTTCTTTTATGTATTGGTTAACCCAATCGTAGTATTGCTCTATGGATGTGTCAGTTTTTCCTGCTGAGCGAATCTTTCTTAACTCTTCGTCTCCACGTCGGATGATTTCTTTTTCCACCGGAAGAATCTGTTGTAGAATTCCTGTTCCTTCTTTATTTATTAAGGCTGCAATATTGATATAGTCGGTAGCGGAACCTCGTCTTAAAGGGAATAATTTATTTTTTAATCTCAATCCGGCTTCACATAGCGAAGAACAACCGTCTTCTCCTTTTGTTATCACCTGCGGAAGCTTATGCGTGGAAGTAATAACTAAAGGAACAGCTACAGTGGTTAATGGATTACCGACAATTGTCCAACTGACGGTTAATAAAGGATTCTCTCCTTTTTTAACTCCTTGGATTAGAACGGAACATGAAGTATAAGACCGGGAAATATAATCGTGGAAAGGAAAGAACCTTGTTTCATTGGCAGATTCCGGCATAAAGTCGCGTATATCAATTTTCGTCAATCCATGTTTTAATGTTCTTGGAACATTCGTTATCAGATATTCGGCATTTAGGTTATTTGAATATTCTGCGTTCATCATCACTTCAGATATAGCCATATATCGCTCAATTCCTTTATCTTTTGAGCGGTCACCCGAAAAGCCATGATTGGTACGGACCAGATAGCCATAAGGAGCAATATTCGGATCGTTAGCGTCAAACTTCACATACGTTGAATTTCCGACTTCATAATATGCACAGCCACCATTCGCGTCGATAACGCCAAAGTTAGAGTCAACAAGCATCGGGCGTTGTAGGGTATCAAGCATATTTTCAAAGTCGGAAAGCGATGCGCAAATTTCCAACGCACGGCGCATGACTTCACCGTCCAACTCAATTGGACCATCTTCTTTATCATTTAGATTATAAGCTGCCGTATTAAAAATGGCAAATCCTGCTTCATTATGTCCAACCCATACATCGCGGACTTCTTTTGTTTTTCCAGCTACAATACCTATATAGTTATATTTCTCTCCTTTGACAAAAAGACTCATATTGCTCAAATTGTCCGCATCACGATTTTTAAAGATCATAGGACGTCCATCAGCAGTCACTCTCCCCGATACAATGAAAGAGGTACATGCACTTATTTCGTTAACAGATAAAAGTAATATAGCAAAAATTAAGAAAAATAATCTTTTTGTATTCATTTGAGGTATATTATTTGTTTTAATTTTATTGGTTACAAATATAAATAAAAAAAGAAATAAATAGGGATTTCCCTATTTAAAAGTAGGGATTTTCTTTTTTGAGGCTATTTTTCTTTATTTATTTTTGTGAAAGAGAAAAAGCGAATAATAACATTTTAAAAAAATAGCGTATGAAAAAGATTGTTTTAACTTCACTTTTGATGATGAGTTTGCCTATTTTGGCGATTGCTCAGGATGTGAACGATGACCTCTATTTCATCCCTAAGAAGAATACTGAAACTAAGTCAGCGGTAAAGACTACTGAGGTGACTAAAACAGAATCTCATCGTCCAACCACGAACTCTATTTCGAATGTTTATAATAATAGTGGCGCAAATAGTAATCGTACTGTTATTAACGACCGAAATGGCTATACTCGTGATGTTGACGAATACAATCGCCGTTATACTTCGCGCGACAATAACTTTTCTATGGACAATGACACTTTGTACATAGAAGAAAAGCCTGTAGGAGAACGTGGGGAGTGGGTCAATGGTTTTGAAGGTTCTCAAAGTGATTACGATTATGCAATGAGAATTGTTCGTTTCCATCATCCTCGTTTTGCTGTTCCGATAAGTAGTCCGTTATATTGGGATATGATTTATATGCTTCCTTCGTGGGAATGGAACGTTTATGTCGATGATTTTTATGCTTATGCTTTTCCTACATATACGAATCGTTTATGGTGGGACTGGCGTTATAATTATGGATGGGGATGGGGATCTCCTTGGTATTATAGCAGTTGGTATTCAACTCCTTGGCATTACGGATGGTATGATCCTTGGTACTATGGAGGCTGGTATGGAAGCTGGTATAGTGGTTGGTACGGTGGCTGGGGAAGCTACTGGGGCTGGAGCAGTCCTTATTACTACCATTATGCAGGCTGGGGGCATCATGGCTATTGGGGCGGCTGGGGCTGGAATGGCTCAAGTAAAATGAGATCCGGTATCCATAGCGATCGATATGTCAATAACTACAGACGTGATAATTCCGGTTATACGAGAGCAACTCGCTTTAGTCAAGGTACTCCTGCTACTCGTGACCGTTCTTCTAATTATAGTAACGGTAGAAGCGCGCAGGATTACAGAACTCGTAACTCTGCTTCCGGTACTTATACGAGAAGTGGCAATTATAGTGGTCGTGTAGTATCTGGAAATACGAATGACGGATCGGTTCGCTCTTCCGGCAGCCGTTCAAGAACAGGTGGTAGCATTATTAATAATGGAAATTCGGGTTATACCCGTTCGAACAGTGGGACTTATAATCGTCCGAGCAGTACCCGTTCGAGTGTAGGTGGCAGCTATAGCGGAGCAGCTGAAAGAGGAGCATATAGTCGTTCTTCTAATAGTGGCGGCAATAGTCGTTCCTATTCTCCGGGTGTACCCCGTTCATCTAATAATAGTAGTGGCTATTCTCGATCATCAAGTGGTAGTTTTGGCAGTAGTACCCGTTCATCGGGTGGCAGCTTTGGTAGTAGCCGTTCATCAGGTGGCAGTTTCAGTGGTGGAAGTCGTTCTTCTGGAGGTGGGTCACGTAGCCGATAACTAAAAAAAGATCGTTTGTATTAGCATGAATTAAATAAATTGTCTGTTATATTAAATTTGCTTGAAATGAATAAGAATAAATTGATAATAGCAGTTTCTATGTTGTTATCCGTATCAACAATAGACGCACAAAACTTGTATGACGCGGAACGTGTAATCAGCAATGAACTAAATGGTACAGCTCGTTTTGTGGGTATGGGGGGCGCTATGGGCGCTTTAGGAGGAGATATATCTACTATCAGTACGAATCCGGCCGGTATTGCCATATTCAGGAGTAATGATATTTCTACTTCTTTTGGCTTTAATAAAACCATGGCGGACGCTACTTTCAACGGAACAAAGATAAGTCAGGATAAAACTCGTGCGTCTTTTGATCAGATAGGTTTTGTATATAGCAATAAGATAGGCAATACGACAACTTTGAGATATGTAAATTTTGCGTTTAACTATCACAAAGGTCGTAACTTTAATCAGCTTTTTGAAGCCGGTGGTGATTTAGATGGTTATTCTCAGACTTGGCAGTTAGCTAATAACTTGGGAAAAGCTGGTATCAATGAAAGCCAGTTGAACGCAATCTTTGAATCGAAGGGTAATCCATATTCTCAGAGTGATTACAAAAATTTCTCAGTGCTTGGCTTGATGGGAATTCGTTCAGGTCTGGTCGGTTGGGAGTCTAATAGTTCTCTTGGATATAACAGTCCTGCGGGATGGAATGGAGCTAATAACAATTATTATCATAAAGTAGAGGGTGGAATCAATACATACGATTTCAATGTCGCTTTTAACTTGAACGACCGTGTTTACTTGGGAGTGACAATGGGCATATACGACTTGAATTATTCTCGTTATTCTTCTTATACAGAGAATCTGATTGGTTTCCAAGGCTCTGATGGTGGAATCTATTCTATTAAACAGGAAGGTGATACACCTGTTAAGAATGGCGGATATACTCTTGAGAATGATTATAAGTTGGAGGGTACGGGTGTTGATTTGAAGTTAGGCGCTATTTTCCGTCCGTTGGAGGATTCTCCATTTCGTTTCGGTATCGCGATCCATACTCCTACATGGTATGATTTGACTGAATCTTATAATGCGAAAATTTCATCTGATATTGTAGCTTTTCATAATCGTGAGTTGAAACCGGTATCTCCTGAGGTCTTGAGTGACTACTTGAATCCTGATTATTTGACTTACGATTATCGTGTGGAGACTCCGTGGAAGTTCAATGTGAATATGGGTACTACTATTGGTCGTTCAGTTGCAATTGGCGCAGAGTATGAATATTCTGATTATGGCACAAGTAAGTTAAAAGATACTGATGGTTATGAATTGGGCGATCAATCAAGTGTTAAGGATTATCTGAAAGGCGTTCATATTGCAAGAGTAGGTGTTGAATATCGTGTGATTCCTGCTTTCAGTCTTCGTGCCGGTTATAATTATTCTACTGCTGCTTTTAATAAGGATGCTTATAATGCGTTGGCTCCTTATAGTACAAATACAGCATGGATGAATTCAAAAGACAAGCATACTATTACTTGTGGAATCGGTTACCGTGGTAATGTGATTTATGCTGACTTAGCGTACAAGTATGATATGTATAAAGCAAAGTTTTCTCCATTTGATGATACTGTAGACAAAGTTTATCTTCCTTATACGGATGTTGACTTTTCTCGTCATCAATTACTTTTCACAATAGGGGTGCACTTTTAATAGCATAAGAACAACATAATAACATTTTTCATTGATGTTTTTTAGGAGGATGGCCTTTGTGGTCATCCTTATTTATTTCTTTTTCCAGAAATTGAATCCGGCATAAATACGGGCTGTGATATAGTTATTTGTAACCGAGAAGCTTTCGCGTTTATAATTATATGAATGGAAGAGAACCGAACCTCCTATGAAGTATTTGCTATTGTTCCAAACAATTCCGGTACGACCTATTAAGTCAAGATTAACTTCCTTAAGCCATTTGAATTTTAATATATTCTGTGGAACTCCATTTTCTTCATTACTATATGTTTTCGCTTTTTTATAAGCGATGGCCGGAGATAGAGAAAGATTCACTACACAATTCTTGGCGAATACCCAATTATATCCGTAGCCTATGTTGATACTATAATTTGAATACTTTTCCTCGTTAATCATCATGGCATTGTTCAGTTGTCCCAATATGGACATAGGCAGTTGAGTGTAGTCGAATGTATAATGGTTCTGTGTATATGAAAAGCCGGCCATCAAAGATCCTGCGCTTTTTCGTTGATTAGTTGATTGACTGTATACGGCAGGGTAGGAGAATTTTTTATAGTTAAAAATCCAGTATGCGTTTAATCCTTTCACATTACACTCCAATCCGTTGAAATTTCCCAAATAACTTTTCTCATTTTCTGTCAGTTCAAATCCGCTTGTCGAACGAATTTTAAAGTTACTACCGGTTTTTCGCCAATATAAGTCCACTCCAAAACGAGAGCTATAAATACTCAGTTCAAACTCTTTTTTATTTTTGGTATCTTTCTTATTTTTGCCAAACACATCATTTAAATCGAATGTATAGCCGAGAAATATCCATCGCCAGCCGAAATAAATTCCTAACTTTCTGTCTGGGTTAGGAGCAAATACGATGTTTTGTCTGCTCTCATTAGTTGTTCCACCAATGATACAGTTCTCGTACCAGAAACTACGTTCTAACATAAATGCCAAATTATATTTGTTTGGAGAAATATAAGTGGTGTCAATGGCATTTATTTCTTTTATTTCTTTTTTAATCTTTCGTCGTGTATGACGCCAAGTTCGAGTTACTTCTTTTGTTAAATTGTAGTCTTTCTTTGCGGTATTGCCTTGTTTTATAAAATGTCGGGGGGTAGCGACAGTATCGATTGACGTATTGGGAATACTATCCCTTACATTTTGAGCATTTGAATTCAAAATGCAAAATAGTAGTAATATGAAAAGTAATCTAATGCGTCGGAGGGTAATCATTGATAGATTAGATTTTACTTAAGATACGATCCATAACCCAATTGGTAGGAGTTGCGCTGATATTATCGCATGTGCAGATTGCTTTGCCTTGCAGATGTTCTACAACGTTCTTGATCAATGGCAATTGGACATGTGGTGGATTTGACGGGCAGAATTCTTCCTTTCCTCTTTCTGTATGGAGCTCAATCGGATCGTAAGTATAAACCGAGAAACTAAGCATACCTTTATCTCCGATAATTTCTATTCTATCTTCTTTTGCTGATTCATGTGCCACAAAGCACCAGGAACCGGACCCCGGTAGACCGGATTCGAATTTGAAGCAAGCACTTACTGTATCTTCAGCATTATATAATCTTCCACGATTGCTCTTATATCCTTCAGCTTCAAGAATGCAGCCGAACATATCTTGCAATAAATCTAACTGATGTGGCGCTAAGTCATAAAAATATCCACCACCGGCTATATCCGGTTGAACACGCCAAGGCAGATTGGTACTATTATAATCCAAATCTCTTGGAGGTTGGGCAAATCGGATTTGTATATTGATGACATTTCCTATTTCTCCGTCCTCAATGATTTTTCTTACTTTTTGAAAATAAGGAAGATAACGACGGTAATAAGCTATAAAGCAAGGAATTCCTGTCTCTTTTGAAATTCTGTTGATACGGCTGCAATCCTCATAACTGGCAGCCATAGGCTTTTCTATGTAAACTGCTTTACCGGCTTTCATGGCCATGATAGCAAACGTAGCATGCGAAGATGGCGGAGTAGCAATATAGATAGCATTCACCTCTTCATCGTCAATTAACTCTAACGGGTCGGAGTACCAACGAGGAATGTTATGCCGTTTTGCGTATGATTCTGCTTTTTCTTTGTCGCGGCTCATAACAGCTATAACGCGTGATCCGTCAATCATAGAAAATGCAGGGCCACTCTTTTTTTCTGTGACCACACCGCAACCAATAAATCCCCAATTTACAGTCTTCAATGGTTCCATAGTTATCCTTATAAGTGATTTTACCTTATTCTGATGGGCAAAGATAGCAAGAATCGCAAACTTTATGAAGTTCTATTGCAAGTATTTTTCTTGAAGCTTCTTAAAGTCAGGTGTTTTAAGAAATTTGTCAAGCCAAACATTCAGTGTGTCGAGTAAGGAAAAGGCCGTTTTATTTACTCCCCATGAGCAGAATTGGGAAAAACTGATATCTATACTGACGTCCAGATTCGGGAAGTCTTTCAATGAGGCTTTCGCTATATTTGCATCGCATACGGCATAGTCAATGTCTCCGTTTGAAACTAAAGCTAACAATTGCTCGGGTCCATATTTTTCTATCTCTTTTACTTTTATGCTATCACCGATTTCATTGCTTAAGTTATGAATTCGCACAATGACAGGACTCCCTTTTGCGACGTAAATGGTCTTTTCTGCCAAGTTCAGATGATTTTTTATAAAGGTGGTATCGTCCTCATTCTTTGCTTTACGTTGTACCAGAACTTGGCGACTGACCTGTATAGGATGGGTAAATAAGAGTGAATCTTGTAAATCAGTCGTGATTGTCGTGCTATTTGCCAAAATGTCAAAGCGTCCTTCCACAACACCTCTTAAACGTTCTTCAAAACTCATTATCGGAGTAACTTCTAATTTTAATCCTTTGCTCTTTGCAAAAGTCTGCAGAAGGGCATAATGGAATCCATCGACGGAATCGGCGTCAACGTGGAAACTGATGGAATTATATTCCGTAACGGCTCTGAGAATCCCTGACTTGACTATTGCGGCATAGTCTCGAGGTTTATATTTATGCCTGCTTCCTATGATATCGTTATATAGATTGCCAATAAGGACTCCGGCAAAAATGGCAAATCCTACCCATAAGCTTTTTTTAAATCTTTTATATTTGAGTCCGCGTTGAGGTTTTGCAGGTTCGTTCATGACGAATAAATTTTGATTTAGTCAAAGAAATTCCAAGAGAGTCCGATCTTAAATATTTTCGGATTAATAGGGTAATGTGGCGCTAAGAAATAGTTTGAACTGCCGGACCCTTGGTTAATATGTGAGTACATTACGAAGAATCGGGTACGTTTTAAGTGTATATTGAAATAGGCATTTATAATGGGGTATCCGCCAATGGATACGGCATTATCCTGATTCTGTAAATAGTATTGCCCAATAGCTACTGCATAATCCGGAGCGTTATATTTGGTAAAATAACGGACATCGGCTCCAAGTTCGTATTTCAACACTTTCTTTGCCAATGTGCCTTGCAAATATACATTACCATATAAGTTTAACTCAGGAAGAGGGAGAATATTCTGCTCACTCGATTTCTGGTAGGTAACTTCTGCGTCAAGGTGTAATAATCCTAAATGAAAGTTTTGCTGAATCTGCGCAGTTAATATTTGTATATTACCATTATGTTGCTTAATCGCGGCATTATTCAAATAACTTGATTTGTTATCCGGATTAACAATACCGGTATTGGCTAAATAGGTATAGTTCTTTATATTCTCAACTCCTGCCCGTAACGTAGTGCCAAGCTTATCGAATGAAAGTTTTCCTTCGATATGTGTACGTGTCTCTTTACTTAAATCCTCATTATCCCACCAATAGTGCTTGGAATGAAAATGCCGGAAATAGAAGATAGGTTTCTTGTTCTTCATGAATCCCATTAAATCTAAACGCACAGTATCGCCAAACAAACGGACATTTAAATCGGCTGTACCTTCTAATGTTAAATCTCCTGAGTTCTCACCCGCGATATTGAATTCTCCTAAGGCCGAGTAATGTATAGTTTTGCCTTCACGCTTTGCCAACTGTCCTCCTATTGAAATGTTATTCTCTTTATAGCGTGTATGCTGACGCAGATCATGGATAAAAATACTGTCGGGCAGATGATAACTCCGCATCTGGTGCGAGATAAACGCGGTAAGTCCCGCTTGGGCCCATTTGTTGAATCCTTCGCGAAGTTCAATGGCGAACGTATTCTTGATAGAGATGTAGCGTGTATTATCGATGGAATCATTTGCTAAATACATGTTTTCCCAGTACTTTTCGTTCTGCGATGTATTATAGGAATAATATTTTCGCTTATTCGTATCATATTGTACGGTATGAACGAAACTGGTTACGGGAACAAATTCACGGATAATTCGGATGGAATCGGTATGAATAGTGTCGGTATGCAACAACAATCTTAAACTATCCGCTTTTATCGTGTCGGCATGTTCCCGATGCAAGCCCAGACTATAGCGATGTGTCAGAAAAATATGCTTTCCCGAGTTATGATTCCATATTTGTTGTAGCTTGACAGGTATGTCGTACGATCTGTATTGGCGCTTTCCTTCAGCCATATCCAGTGGGTTAGTGATATAACGGTCGTCGGAGATGCCACCATTTTCCGACATCTTGTAGTTGTTACGATTTATAAGTAAGTGCATTTCATACTTTCCAAACCTGTAGGAAGAGAAGAGTCCTCCGTTAAACAGCGCGGTCGACTGGTCGGTGTAATGCCCCCTGCCGTATATATAATCAGCATAAAATCCGAAACTTAATCGTTTGTTCGCGTTGATGGCAAAATATGATTTGAATCGTTCTTCTCCGTTCTGGCTATCAAACTCTTTGTAATAAGAAATATTGGTAAAGGGAGACTTTGTATTGGTAAAAATCATGTCTTGCGGGCGGACAAAGATGATATCATACGGGTCGGTAAAATACTCTTCACTATAATTTCTTCTATCGAAAAATATCCTGTTTAAGCGTGGTGATCCAAGGTTCCCCAAGTGATTATATTGTCCTTTCATACCATCGTTCATGTTCGTATTCTGAAACATGTGTTCAATGGTGTCGACCGGAATTTCCGTCACGTCACCGAATCGTTCGTCTATTTTCCATTGCTGAACGCCGACAGGAATTGTACTTGCGTCTGTTACAGCAGCCGTATCAATAGGAGTACCATTGCGGTCGCGGTTACCAAGCGACTGCCCGCTTGAAGAAAAGCCGCCTCCGGTATTCAGCTGTGCCATCACATTCATTTGGCAACACAGAAAACTGATAATGAGACAAAAGAAAATCCTTTTCATAATTTGTTTGCAAAGATAAATCAAATCACAGTTACAAACAAAAAATTGTCATTTTATACACATATTTTATGTTCCGGCAACGTGTGTTATTTGTTTTTTATTTGAAGATTTAATTTATTTATAAAATCAATTAGGTGTACCACGCTCGTGATACATGTGTACTACCTGCGTGAGACATGTGCGCCACGTGCGTGGTTCACGTGCACCACCTGCGTGAGACACATGCATTTCCATCGAGACACACTTAGTTGTTATTATAAAGCAGATAGATTAACTTATAAAATGATTAATTTTCTTAGATGGATACTTAAATCCGATAGGATAGGCTAATAATACGAAGCAATAGAATAGATAATAAAAAACAGAGTCGAAGCGCAAAAGAATGTTTCGACTCTGTTTAATACCGGTAAATATTTACTCAGCTTTTTTTATGATATCCATACCAATACGGATAGCACTCTCATTTTCCGGAATTAAGTCGTAGTGTCTTTCCGGTAGTGTCTTATGCAAACCTTTAATGACACTTTCGATAGCCACGATAGGACGGACTTTCAGCAAACCGCCAAGGATAATCATATTAAATGTCTTGGCAAGTCCTCGCTCGTTGGCCTCATCCATGGCATCAATGCGGTAAACGGTGATGTCTTTTCTTGTTGGCGGATTCATTATTCCGTAACCATCGTAGATTAGAATGCCTCCCGGCTTCACTTTGCTTTCAAATTTCTCGAGTGAAGGCTGATTCAGAATGACGGCTGTATCGTATCGACTTAATATAGGTGAAGAGATTCGTTCATCGCTGATGATAACCGTCACATTTGCCGTACCACCACGCTGTTCCGGACCGTATGCAGGCATCCATGTTACTTCCTTTCCTTCCATTAGACCTGAATAGGCTAAAATTTTGCCCATGGATAATACCCCTTGACCGCCGAATCCTGCTATAATTATTTCTTGTTTCATTTCTTTTCGATTAATCGTTTATCAATCTGTATAATCATTAACGTTTAACTCCGTCCGTATTTTTCAAATCACCCAACGGATAGAACGGAATCATGTTCTCTTCCATCCATTCGTTTGCCTTATTCGGACTCATCTTCCAGCCTGAGTTACAGGTTGATACGATTTCCACCAGACTTGCTCCTTTCCCTTCCATTGAGTTATCGAATGCCTTGCGGATAGCAGCTTTTGCCTTGCGGATATGAGCAACAGAATCGACAGCTTGGCGGGTTACATAGCAAGTTCCGTCCAGTTGAGCTGCAATATCTGCGATTTTCAAAGGGAATCCATGAATCTTAGGGTCACGGCCATAAGGACAAGTCGCTGTCTTCATTCCAACCAATGTGGTAGGAGCCATTTGACCACCTGTCATTCCGTAGATTGCATTGTTAATGAATATGATGGCGATATTTTCTCCTCTGTTCAGCGTATGAATTGTTTCGCATGTACCGATGCAGGCTAAGTCACCATCTCCTTGATAGGTAAAGACGAGTCTGTCCGGCCAGAGTCTTTTTATGGCAGTTGCTACTGCAGGTGCCCTGCCATGAGCGGCTTCCTGCCAGTCGATGTCAAGATAATTATACGCGAAGACAGCACAACCGACCGGAGAGATGGCGACAGTTTTGTCTGCCATTCCTATTTCCTCTACGATTTCCGCTATCAATTTATGAACTACGCCATGACTACAGCCCGGACAGTAGTGCATGGAGTTGTCGTTCATAAGGTCGGGTTTCTTATAAACTAAATTCTCGGGCTTAATTATTTCTTCTTTTGTCATAATCTTTTTTTATAACATGAATCGCATGAAGAATTCTATCAGTTTGACAACGATAGCTATTGCGCATACTATGATAAATGTGGAGAATCCTGCTGTGAAATAGAGGATGATGGCTACGACTGCCAATGCTAAGAATAGCATGTTTAGAATGTTTCTTATTTTGTCCGTATTCATACGATTCAATTATTTGATGATTTTTTCTTTTAAAGCAGCAATTACTTCTTCCGGATTAGGAACGATACCGCCTAATCTGCCGAAGTGTTCAACAGGAACGTTACATTCTACTGCAAGTTTTACATCTTCAATCATTTGACCGGCATTAAGCTCAACAGTCAAGATGCCTTTGACTTGTTTAGCGCGCTCTTTGATAGCTTTGCTTGGGAACGGCCATAAAGTCTTCGGGCGGAAGAGTCCCACCTTAATACCTTCTTCACGTGCTTCCTCCATGGCTTTTAAAGCGATACGAGCACACGATCCGAAAGCAACAATCAGGTATTCAGCGTCTTCACAGAGAATCTCCTCATAGCGGACTTCTTTTTCTTCAATTTCTTTGTATTTTGTCTGAATATGAATGTTTCTTTTCTCCATGGCTGCCGGATCTAATTCCAGAGAAGTGATGATATTTGGTTTCCTGTCTTTTCTTCTTCCGTTTGCAGCCCAAGGACAACGAGCGATGACTTGTTCGTCTGTTAAGCGAGGTCTTGGCTTTGGCAAAACAACTTTCTCCATCATCTGACCAATGACTCCGTCTGCTAAGATAATTGCCGGATTACGATATTTGAAAGCTAAGTCGAAAGCCAGTCCAACAAAGTCGGCCATCTCTTGAACGGATGCCGGAGCTAAAGTAATCAGACGGTAGTCACCATGACCACCACCTTTTGTTGCTTGGAAATAGTCTGATTGACTTGGTTGAATCGTCCCTAAACCAGGGCCGCCACGCATAACGTTCACAATAAGTGCCGGGAGTTCAGCACCGGCGAGATAAGAGATACCTTCCTGCTTTAAACTAATGCCGGGACTTGATGAAGATGTCATACACATTTTTCCACTGGCGGCACCTCCGTAAACCATATTAATAGCAGCTAACTCACTCTCAGCTTGAATAACTACCATTCCTGTGGTTTCCCACGGCTTTAGTTCGGCAAGTGTTTCCAAGACTTCAGATTGAGGGGTGATAGGATAGCCGAAATAAGCATCCACACCGAAGTTAATGGCTGCTCGGGCAATAGCTTCGTTCCCCTTCATTAATACTACATCTTCTTCTGCCATATTAAAATTTTTATTGTTCTTTTACTCTATATACGCTGATGCAACCATCCGGACAAACAATAGCACACGAAGTACAGCCGGTACAGGTGTCATCTTTTATCTGTTGTGCAAAAACGTATCCTTTTTTATTTACCTGCTTAGTAGTAAGTGCGATGATTTGCAACGGGCAAGCAACTACGCAAAGTCCACAGCCTTTACACCGTTCCGTATTCACTACAATTGCACCTTTTATTTTTCCCATAAGTCAGTTATTATTGATTATACATGTCCTTATTATAAAAGTTCAGAATGTCCATCAACATCGTATGTGCTTGAACCGCCGGACTATTCGAGTTCAGATTGATGGCTTCCAGGTAATTGTTCAAAGCTAACTGCCAATTACCTTGTTTGCGATAAAGATTTCCGAGAAGATAATAAGCTTCATCACTTTGAGGGCTGCTACAGATATATTCTTTTAGCTTAGTGGTAGCGGTGTCTAATTCATTGTCTTGAATTAAAGCCTTAATTTCTTTGAGCTTTTCATTCATGTCACTATGGTCTCCCCTTTTACTCAACTTCACCGACATACATATTATATGTACTTTCCGGCTTGGCTTTTGAATTGATCTTCATTGCTTCCGAACCTTTCGTAGACTGTTGCGTCAGTTTTTTACATTTAATAGTCTGAACAGGCTGATTTTGCCCATTCTTGTAGAAACGAATCTCGTATGAATCATTGTTTGTGAACATCATATTGGCCATTGTCTTTTGTGTGTCCACCAAAATAAACAAAACCTTCTTTCCGAACATTTCGCCAAATCCGCCCCAAGACTCTTCACTTAAAGTGAGTTCATCGCCTTCGGAAGCAACAGTGATGCGGGAAGCATCTTTAATTTCTTTTTCAATTGTAGCTGTATTATCTCTTGTGATTGTAGTTTCATCTTTCAGCGTGTTTACAGCTTCTTTTATATTCGATTGTTTAACTTCTCTAATCGGGTTATGTTTTGGTGGAGTAACCACAGATTCATTGTTTTGCTGATCGGTTACGTTTTGAGTCATAGTGACTTGTTGCGCTGGTTGCTGAGTTTCAACTTGTTTTTGCTGAGCCTGAGCGTTTTTCTGATCACGACTGATTAAGTATTCTCCGACTGCATTCTGAGCACTCTTGAAAATTTCATCTTTTAAATCAATGGTTTTCCTACGGAACTTACCACAGATAGGTTGAAGTTTCGTATTTTTCTTATTTACGGCTGTCTTATCATCAATCCACGTTTCAGCATCATATTTCAGTCCGCCGTTGCGGTTCTCATCATATAAATAATGTATACGCATCATATCCATGTTGACTTTTCCATCAACGCAGTTTATGATAAGATGATACATGACGCGAGTACGGTCGAGAGACATAAATGAAGAGGTAAATACTATATATTGTTCTCCATATCCTACAATTTGTCCCTCGTCAGCATTTTGAAGAATAACGCGTGGGGCTAATTTCCCATTATCATTTGGGTCAGGTTTAAAATAATTGTTTGCCCAGTTTAATATAATATTGTAAAGTTCGGCTTTCGTTAATGTTGGCGCGTTGATTGTCGAGCTGAATACTACTTTTCCGTTTGTCATTGGAACGGCTCCTCTTAAATATTTACTGTCATCTTGGGCGAAAACCACGTTCAAACTCATAATCATACAGTATATGATAAGTAAGGCCTTTTTCATCTTTTTGATAAATCTTTTTGTTATTTCTTTAGCAAATATAGTCAATAAAAAAAAGAGAAACTATAAAGCTCCTCTTTTTTTGCTTTTATTACTTATCTTTTAATTAAATCTAATCAAAATGTTGTTGTTTTTTAGAGACTATTTTATTTCAACAGGTATCAATGGTATTTTCTTGATACGACGAAGATGTCGTCCACCATCGAATTCTGTTGAGAAAAATTCTTCAAGAACAGGAACGGCCTCTTCTCTTGTCATGAATCTTCCGGGAAGAATCAAAACATTTGCGTTATTGTGTTGACGAGCCAGATGAGCAATCTCCGGTTTCCAGCATATTGCTCCGCGGATGCTCTGATGTTTATTGACTGTCATACCAATTCCTTCACCTGAACCGCAAATAGCAACAGCTAAATCACATTGGCCTGACTCAACTCCGAACGCAACTAAATGTCCGTAGTCAGGATAGTCACAACTGTCGGTGCTATGTGTACCGAAATCAATGGTGTTATATCCTTTGTCTTTCAGCCATGATTTGACAAACTCTTTTAGTTCAAAGCCTGCATGATCGGATGCTAATCCAATTGTTTTCATTTGAGCATATCTTTTACTTGGTTGTAAACATTCTCGGCAGTGAAGCCTAATTTCTCATCGAGTACTTTATAAGGGGCACTGAATCCGAAAGACTCTAATCCGAATACTTTTCCATTGGCACCAACCAATCCTTCAAGTGTGACAGGCAAACCGGCAGTCAGACCGAATATCTTTGCATTCTTTGGAAGAATACTCTCTTGATATTCTTTTGGCTGTGATCGAAACAGCCCCTCGGACGGAGCCGATACGATGCGTACCTTTATTCCGTCTTTTCGAAGGAGTATGGCACCTGCTTCCAATGTAGCCACTTCCGAACCGGAAGCTACCATGATAACATCCGGGTTATTTTCTGAACCTTTGACTATATAAGCTCCTTTGGCAGCCTGAGAATAGTCGTTGCCTTCGGGTAACATTTCAATTGTTTGGCGAGAGAGGATTAAGGCGGTAGGAGAGGCGGTGTTTTCCATTGCCAATTTCCATGCGACTGTTGTCTCTTCAGCATCAGCCGGACGAAGAACAAGGAAAGAATTCTTTCCATGATGATTTTTCAATTTCTCCATCAGGCGAATCTGAGCTTCTTGCTCAACAGGCTCATGAGTAGGACCATCTTCACCGACACGGAATGCGTCGTGTGTCCAGATGAATTTGATAGGTGTCTCCATTAAACCTGCTAAACGTACAGCCGGCTTCATATAATCTGAAAATACAAAGAATGTTCCGCAAGTCGCAATGACTCCGCCGTGGAGCATCATTCCGATGCAGCAGCAAGCCATTGACAATTCTGAAACTCCGGCTTGGAAGAATGCCCCGCTGAAGTCTCCGTTTTTGAACGAGTGAGTCTTTTTCAAGAAACCATCGGTCTTATCTGAATTGGACAGGTCGGCAGACGCGCAGATCATATTTGGAACTTGTTCAGCCAATAAGCCAAGTACTGTAGCAGATGCGTTACGGGTAGCAACTCCCGGTTTCTGTACAATGGATTTCCAATCTACTTTCGGAGCTTTTCCCGAGAACCACTCGGCTTGTTGAACTGCCATGTCAGGATTCGACGCAGCCCATTCAGCTTCTTCTTTATGTCGTTCGGCAACTATGCTTCTTAACTTAACTTTTCTGTCTTCATAGAGTTTCTTTACATCATCGAATACAACGAACGGATTCTCCGGATTGCCACCTAAATGTTTAATGGTATTAATATATGCGCCGTTGCCTAAGGGCGAACCATGAGTTTTACAAGTGCGTTCGTATGAGGAACCGTCTTCTTTCAGAGCACCTTTGCCCATAATGCATTTGCCTATGATGATAGTAGGACGTTTTGTCTCGGCTTTTGCCTGCTTCAAGGCTTCTCGAATCTGTTCGCAATCATTACCGTCAATCTGAATCACGTTCCAGTTCCAAGCACGATACTTCATGGCTGTGTCTTCAGCGTCAACATCTTTTGTATCAGTAGAGAGTTGAACATCATTGGAATCATAGAACATAATCAGGTTATCTAAACCTAATGTTCCGGCAATTCTTCCGGAGCCTTGAGAAATCTCCTCTTGGATACCACCGTCGGAGATGTAGGCGTAAATAGTTTCTTTGGTAAATGTAGGATTCCCTGTGCGAGCAGCAAGAAATTTAGCAGCCATAGCCGCTCCGACAGCAAAACAGTGTCCCTGTCCCAACGGACCGGATGTGTTTTCTATGCCACGCGTCACGTTAAGTTCGGGATGTCCCGGAGTAGGTGAACCCCACTGCCTGAACTGTTGTAATTCTTCTATGGTAAACTTACCTGTCAGAGCAAGTGTGGAATAAAGCATAGGAGACATGTGCCCGGGATCAAGAAAGAAACGGTCGCGTCCTTCCCAATCAGGTTTGTCTGGATCATATTCTAAGAACTCAGTAAATAGCACATTGATAAAATCGGCACCACCCATTGCGCCGCCCGGATGACCGGAATTAGCTTTCTCAACCATGGAAGCAGCTAAGATACGAATATTATCAGCCGCGTGATTCATTAAATTCTTGTTGTTCATGATGAATAAGTTTAAAGTAGTACAAAGGTAGTTAATTCTTTTACATAAAGTATGTTTTATGCAGGGAATATTTTATTTCAGTCTGACTGAAGGATTGGAGCTTGGTGGGCATATCTTTTGCGAGTAATGAGCTTCTTTACCCTTAAAACGGGCATAGAACATGGTAGCAGTAAGATGTTTCCTTTATGCTTGTCAGGGATAAATTTAAGGATATGAAGTGAAAGGCGTATCTTTTTAGTAAGAGATTTCCGTTTTTTCGGATGAAGATGATGAATGGTAAAATGAATATTATCTTGTGATGCTGATGTCCCGTTGAAGTGATGCGTATGAATGGAGAAAATGATGCGTATCATTTGCTCAACTCATACGTATGAGTTGTTCAACTCATGCGTATCATTTGATTGACTTATACGTATGACTTTTCAGAGTGTTGTATATCATCCGTTTCGTTGATGTGGATTAAGCTTTGAACTTATTTTATTCCTTTCAAATGGTATAGTCAGAAAAAGAGGCCGCAACTCAATGCAACCTCTTTTTATCTATAAGTGATATGTAAGGTATAACGTTTATTTCTTGAATTCTACGGCAGCCTGTTCTATCTTCAGCCCTGTCTTATAACTCTTGATATATTTGTTGAAACCTTTCACATCTTCAGGATCCGGTTTTACTTCTACGCCTTTGTCTCCCGCAAATACATTCTGATCCAGAAAATCTGCCAACGACTGATCTTTTTTCTTATTGATTAAATAAGAGCCGAGCAACGCAATACCCCAAGCCCCGCCTTCTCCCGCTGTTTCCATAACAGAAATAGGAGAGTTGATGGCTGCGGCCAAGATACGTTGACCGACACCTTTTGTTTTAAACAGTCCGCCATGACCGGTGACGCGGTCTACCTTGACACCTTCTTTATTGAACAGGATATCGTTACCTATCTTCAATACGCCAACCGATCCATACAGATGCGCACGCATAAAATTGGGTAAGTTGAACTTGTCGTTAGCCGAACGAATAAACAGAGGACGACCGTTGGTGAAACCGGTTACCGGCTCACCTGATATATAGTTGTATGATATCAGGCCTCCACAGTCGGCATCCCCTTTTAGAGCCTGATTGAACAGTCTATCGTATATTTCGCTTATATCAACTTTTACTCCGAGCAATTCTTGATATTCCTTGAACAGACCTACCCAAGCATTGATGTCGGAAGTGCAGTTATTACAATGAACCATCGCGACCGGACTGCCGTCGGGAGTAGTTACCATATCAATTACCTTATAAGGTTTCGATAAGTCTTTTTCCAATACTATCATTGAGAAAGAGGATGTTCCGGCAGAGACGTTGCCTGTACGTTGTTTAACGGCATTGGTCGCAACCATACCTGTACCTGCGTCACCTTCCGGCGGACAAAGCGGAACTCCGGCTTTTAAATGTCCGGAAGTATCCAACTTCTTTGCGCCTTCTTCTGTCAGTCTACCAGCGTCCTCTCCTGCAAGCACTACTTTCGGAAGGATATCAAGTAGTTTCCATGAATATCCTTTCGGAGCAATTAATTCATCAAACTTCTTTACCATCTCTGCTGAATAGTCTTTTGTAATCGGATTGATAGGAAGCATACCGGATGCATCGCCAATACCTAAGACTTTTTCACCGGTCAGCTGCCAATGAACATAGCCGGCCAACGTAGTTAGATAGTCGATATCTTTTACATGCTCTTCTTTGTTCAGTATAGCTTGATAAAGATGTGAGATACTCCAGCGCAGCGGAATATTGAATGCAAACAATTTCGAAAGCTTTTCAGCAGCCTTGCCGGTATTCGTATTTCTCCATGTGCGGAATGGAACAAGAATCTTTTCTTTGCTGTTGAACGGCATGTAGCCATGCATCATGGCACTGATTCCAATTGCCGCGAGCGATTCTATTTCTACTTTATATTTCTTTTTGACATCATCGCGCAAATCGGCGTAGCATTCCTGTAAACCTTTCCAAACAGCTTCGATGCTGTATGTCCACAATCCGTTGACAAGTTTGTTTTCCCATTCATAACTGCCTTGCGCGATAGGTCTGTTTCCTTGGTCAATCAGGACAGCTTTAATTCGGGTAGAACCAAACTCGATACCCAGAACAGCTTTTCCTTTTTCAATGGTCTTTATTGCGTCTGCTGTCATACTAATTCAATGCTTTGTTTAACATGTAATAAACCTCATTCATGCGAAGCTCTTTCTTAAACTTGCTGATGGTAGTATCCTTATTAATATAAAGCATTTCTATTCCGGCAATCTCAGCGTAGTCTTCCCAGTACTCAGATGTTAAGTCGTAAGAGAAGCAAGAGTGATGTGTTCCTCCTGCAAGAATCCATGCTCCGGCTCCTACTTCAAAGTTGGGACGTGGAATCCATAGAGCAGACGCAACCGGCAGTTTTGGCAGCGGTTTTGGCTTGATACAGTCCACATCACTTACAATCAGGCGGAATCGATTACCAAGATCGACTACGGTAGCTGCTACGCCGGCACCCGTCTTTGATGTAAATACCAATCGGGCAGTATCGCTATCAATGCCAATGCTTAAACGATGTACTTCCAACTTAGGCTTCTTCTCGGCGGCAATCAAAGGACAGATCTCTAACATGTGAGCTTCAAGAATAGCACTCTTATCGCCATCGAAGTTTAATGTATAGTCTTCTAAGAACGAACAGCCTTTGCCCAAGCCTTGGCTCATGAACCAAACGGTGCGATATAATGCGGCCGACTTCCAATCACCTTCTGCGCCGAACCCGTAACCTTCTTGCATCAAACGTTGAGACGCCAGACCCGGAATCTGATCGAATTCACCAAGATCATTAAAGTTAGTAGTGAAACCTTTGGCACCTGTATCTTTCAATACTTTGCGGATAGCTATCTCTGCTTTCGCGGAATTCCATATTTTTTTATATGCGACAGTACGCTTGTTTTCTAATTTAGCGTCATGATCGTATAAATTGAAGTATTCGGCAACGAGTGTTTCTACTTCTGCTTCTTTGACTGCATTATAATATTTCATAACATCGTTGATTGGGTAATAATCAACATGATAGCCAAGACGTTGTTCTGCTTCAACTTTATCACCATCGGTTACGGCAACATTGTTCATCTGATCTCCAAAACGAATAATCAGCATATCTTGAGCATCAGCCCATGCAGCAGCTACACGCATCCAGACGGCAATCTGTTTTTGAGTCTTTTCTTCTTGCCAGTAGCCGACAACCAGTTTATGACGGTAGCGCATACGGGAAAGAATATGTCCGAACTCGCGGTCGCCATGAGCAGACTGGTTCAGGTTCATAAAATCCATATCCATAGTATTCCAAGGAATTTCTTTATTGAACTGAGTATGCAGGTGGAGCAAAGGTTTCTTTAGTTGCTGTAAACCGTGAATCCACATCTTAGCAGGAGAGAACGTATGCATCCAAGTAATAATGCCAATACATTTATCATCATTATTAGCTGCTTTGAATATTGTTTCAACTTCTTTAGAAGAGTTGGCTGTTCCTTTATATACTACTTTGACAGGAAGATTATCCGAGGCATTCAAACCGTCAACCATTTTTGTTGAATGTCCGTCAACAGCAATGACAGCGTCACCTCCGTACAGAAGTTGTGCTCCTGTTACAAACCATACTTCATAATTAGAGAATGCTTTTTTCATGATATAAATATTTTAATGTGACTAATCAGTTTATTTCTTTTTCTGTCCGTAATAAGCGTTTGGGCCGTGTTTACGACTGAAATGTTTTTCTATCAGATACGGGCTCATGGTGAGATTCGGATTAATGGCAAACGAAATACTTGCCATTTTTGCTACCTGTTCCAACACAACAGCATGATAAACAGCCTCATCGGCATCTTTTCCCCATGAGAAAGGTCCGTGGTTCTTTACCAATACGCCGGGGGTATGAATTGGATTGATCTTTTCAAAACGCTTGACAATTACGTTACCTGTTTCCGTTTCGTATGATCCTTTTACTTCCTCTTCAGTCATATCGGCAGTACACGGAATGGCATCATGGAAATAGTCTGCATGTGTCGTTCCGATATTAGGAATGTCTATTCCTGCCTGAGCCCAGGCCGTAGCATAAGTAGAATGTGTATGGACAATTCCTCCAATATCGGGAAATGCTTTATAAAGTACTACATGAGTAGGAGTGTCGGAAGAAGGACGTAAATCACCTTCCACCACTTTGCCGTTTAAGTCGACTACCACCATATCATTTGGCTTCATGATATCGTATGATACACCACTCGGTTTGATGACGACCAAATTCGATTTGCGGTCGATGCCCGAAACATTTCCCCATGTAAACAATACAAGTCCGTGTTTGACAAGGTCTATATTAGCTTTATATACTTTCTCTTTTAATGTTTCTAACATAATTATATTTTGAATTTAGGATCCTTCGAATATGCGTTATTGTTGAACTTCCACAGGTACGGATGACGGGTATTAGAACTCTTGTCCTTAATGTCTGTTCGCTCTATAAAGTTCATTTCGGCAATGCGCTTCCTAAAGTTCCGTTTGTCAATAGCTTCTCCGTAGATTGCTTCATACAGGCTCTGTAGTTGAGGAAGCGTAAAGAGTGGTGGCAGCAAGTTGAATCCTATTGGACTGGCCGATGCTTTTTTACGCATTTGGTTGAGTGCCATCAGTACCATTTTCGGATGGTCGAATATCAGTTCAGGAATGGCATCCGTACTGATCCAATACGCATTGTGCTTCTTCACCAGATTCTTGTTATAATCGTTGACATTGATCAGTGCATAATAAGCGACAGATATTACCCGTTCTCCCGGATCACGATGTACGTCACCGAAGGTTCCAACCTGTTCCATATATACATTTCTCAGTCCTGTCAATTCTTTCAGTACGCGTTTTGCCGCGTCGTCTACACTTTCATTGTCTCGAACAAATCCACCCATCAGCGACCATTGTCCTAATGACGGCTCAAAGTTTCGTTTCAATAGGAGGAGCTTGAGCTCCCCCTTATCGAAACCGAATATGATACAGTCTACAGAGACATAAAACTTTGTATTCTTGATGTAATAGTCTGTCATAGTTTACCAGAAGTACCAGTAGAATGCAACAGTAATAGCTATGATAATTACAGAATGAATAACATCCCAATGATTCCAACTTGCTCGTGAAGCTGCTTTCTGCTCAGGGGTAGCTGTACCGAATACCAACCCTTGAATCTTTTCAGCGCTTGGAGCTTCTGTACAAAGGCTGATAATGATAACGGTCAATAAGCAAACAATCAGCATACAACCGCTGAAGAACAGCCAATTGAAGTCATAGAATACAGCTTTGAACCAAGTTTGAGCAGCATCAGTTACAATGCTATAGTATACTTTTGCTCCTAATCGGATAATTGCGATTACGAGACCTGTGACTAATCCCCACTGACCAGCTTTGGCAGATGTTCTCTTCCAGCAGATACCTAATAAGAAGACTGACGCAATGCCCGGAGCTAAAAGAGATTGAACATCTTGCAGGTAGTTATAAAGGACATTACCTATGCTTCGCATGATAGGAATCCAAAGAATACCGAGGACAACAACTACAACAGTCGCTATTTGACCGATACGAACCAGATTCTTTTCAGAAGTATTTGGCTTTAATCGTTTATAGAAGTCGATAGTGAACAGCATGGACGAAGAATTGAACAAAGAAGCTAAAGAACTCATCAAGGCAGCGAGAATACCGCATACCACCAAACCTTTCAGTCCGGCAGGTAATAGCTTGGATACTAATGTTGGGAATGCTGCATCCGATAGCACATTGCCGGCATTGTCCAAAGGTAAGAACGCGCCGCCTGTTTTGACGTTAATGGCATAGGCAATCATACCCGGAATTAAGAAAATGAATACCGGTAATAATTTCAGATAAGCTCCAAAGATAGTACCACGGCGGGCTTCTTTTTCATTCTTTCCGGAGAGTACGCGCTGAACAATGTATTGATCGGTACACCAATACCAGAATCCAATAACGGCAGATGTGATTAACGCGCCCAGCCATGGGTATTGCGGATCTCGATTATCACGGATAAGGTCGGTCATCTTGTCTCCGTAATCATTGATGGTTACGGCACTACAAGTAGACATGAACTCATCCCAACCGCCAACTGCTTTCAGTCCTAATACGAGTATGATGATAGATCCTAAAAGCAGAATAGGAGTTTGTAAAATGGAAGTATAAAGAACCGACTTCATACCGCCTACAATGGTATAAATTGCAGTGATTAAAACTAAACCTATGGCCGCTATCCAAAAGAAATCTATTCCCCATAGCTCTTTAATACCAAAAACTTGTTGGAATACCAGACCTCCGGCATATACAGTAACAGCTACTTTCGTCAGTACATAACTGATAAGTGAGATTCCGGAAAGGATGGTACGCGATTGCGGATTATACCTTTTCTCAAGGAATTCGGGCATGGTATATACCATACTTCGCATATAGAATGGGACAAATACCCAGCCAAGAATAAGAATCATCCATCCTTGGATTTCCCAATGAGCCATAGCCATACCACTTGAAGCTCCTGTTCCGGCTAAACCTATCAAGTGCTCAGAACCAATATTGGAAGCAAAGATAGAAGCACCGATGGCAATCCATGTTGCGTCACGTCCTCCTAAGAAATAATCTGCGGAGTTATCATTTTTCTGGCGCATAACCCAGATAACGATACTTATGAGAATCACGCAGAATACACCAATAACTAACCAGTCTAAAGATTGCATATTATTAGCTTTTATGGTAGAACAATTATTTTTCTACACCAAATTTAAAGATACAATGGCTGTGATATTTCTGTCCCGGTTCTAGATAGGCTGTTGGCCACTGTGGTTTGTTTGGAGTATCGGGATAATGCTGTGTTTCCAGACAAACAGCTGCACGTTGAGGATATACGGTGCCACGTTTGCCTGTAACTGTACCATCGAGGAAGTTGCCTGTATATACCTGAATACCCGGTTCGTTTGTATAAACTGTCAAAGAAATGCCGGTTACGGGGCTAACTAATTTAGCGGCAGGTTTAGTATCATCACCTTTTGTTGTAAGAACGAAGTTATGATCAATGCCACGACCGAATTTAATCTGTTCGTTGTCGGAAGCATTTATTCTGTCGGTCAGAGGGGTAGCGGTACGGAAATCGAAAGGAGTACCTTCAACAGCCATCATATCACCTGTAGTCATGAACGTGCTGTCGACGGGGGTAATGCTGTCTGCAGCGACATAAAGAATACCATCCATAGTAGCCGCGCTTGGATTGGCATTAAGATTGAAATAAGAATGGTTGGTCATGTTGATGACTGTCTTTTTATCGGTAGTGGCGTTATAATCAATGTCAATACCATTGTCTTCTGTTAATTTGTAAGTTACATTGACTGTAACGTTACCCGGGAAATTCATATCGCCATCGGGAGATACCATGGCAAGTTGTAACGTTGTCGAGTCGGGCTGAGTAGCATCGTAAACAGCATATTGCCATCCTTGAGGACCACCATGTAAGCAGTGTCCGTAATTGTTTGTAGGCAATTGAATAGTATCGCCGTCAATGGTAATCTTACCCAATGCGATACGGTTGGCATAACGGCCTATGATTGCGCCGAAGTCGCTTGGAACGTTCTGATAATCCGCAATGCTGTCAAAGCCAAGAACAACATCTTTGAAGTCACCGTTTTTGTCGGGAACCATAATTGAAACAATACGACCGCCGAAGTTAGTAATGCAAACTTCCATACCGGCTTTGTTTTTCAATGTGTAAAGATGAACTTGTTTTGTTCCGTCAATGGTGGTCTCAAATTTAGCAGGATTTAATCCTGACATAGTCAGTGCTTCTTTTTTTTGTTGTGGAGCACAAGCAGTAAGCATGGTTAACGCTAAGCCTGCAGCGAATAATGTCTTTTTCATAAAGCGTTTTATATAAATTAAAATAGACTCTTTTTTATAGGATGACGCAAAAGTAATGCTTATTTTAATTTGTTGACTTTGAACATGATATGTTGTTCAACATACAAGTGTATATTTTACACTTTTGAGCTCTTGCTAAACAGAAGCTGGGTGTTTATAATGTGAATTCGATGAGTTAAAACGATGCTCGTGGTATATTGCTGTATCTTTTTAGATGGATATAAGGCTTTAGGAAAAACTGATCATGGACAACAATTGCATTGATATATACGAACGAAAAAAGTGATGCGGATGAATTGCCTAACTCATCCGCATCAGTTGAGTAACTCATCCGCATGAACCGAGCAACTCATCCGCATCAGTTGAACAGTTCATACGTATCACTTTGTATAATCTCTTTATGACCAATTGAATTGTATCTGATAGAATGGTAAAAACACCGTTTAAACATGCTGTAAGAGCGTTTTTATCTTTCCCGTTGTTTTTAGTCCTTTTATGTCAGAGCTTATAGCCGGAAGCCATTTCTTTCTCTAAAACAGCTTTTAGCTCTTTTACTTTCTCTGGATATTTGTCGGCTACATTATGTTTTTCGCCTATATCCTCTTTTAAGTTATACAGTTGGTCTTTCGGATCGTTCCCTAATTCCGTATTCGTTAATTTGTTGTATGCCGGTCCTTTGCTGGGGACGATGTAATGCCATTCTCCATCGTTAATAGAAAGAATCCAAGGCGAAGCTTCAATGACATAATTACGTCCTTTTTTATCTTTCCCTAACAACGCCTCAAGGTTATTCTGACTATCGGGAGCCGCGCCATCTTTAATCTTTTGTCCAACTAAATTTGCCAAGGAAGCATACAGGTCGATATGTGAGAAGAGTGCCGGGGATTCCCCTGCGTCTACTTTTCCCTGCCAACAGACGATGAATGGAACTCTTGTCCCTGCCTCGTAACTACTGTATTTTCCGCCTCGCATATCTCCCCATGGATGATGATTTCCTAACAGTTCTACAGCACGGTCTTGATAGCCATCATCAACGACAGGCCCGTTATCGCTGGTTAAGATGACCAACGTATTTTCCAATAAGCCATCTTTTGTTAACTCACTCATAATTTGACCAACAGTCCAGTCGAACTGAAGGATGACATCTCCTCTATATCCCATTCCGCTTTTGTCGCGGAAGTTCGCGTTCGGATAGCGTGGGACATGCACATCGTTAGTCCCGACATAAAGAAAGAATGTGGTATCTTTTTTGTTTCGGATAAAATCGACGGCTTTGGCTGTTAAGGTATCCGCGATATGTTCATCTTCCCAAAGCGCTTTTCCGCCGCCTTTCATATAGCCAATTCGGGAGATGCCATTGACAATAGCTTGGTTATGCCCATGATTAGGTGAAGGTTTCAGTTTTGTTAATAGTTCGGGATGATTTCTGCCTAAAGGCTCGTCGGGAAAAGAGTCTTTATAACTCACGTATATAGGAGCAGAAGAATCATAGTTGGCAACCTTTTGATTATCCATCCATACACAAGGAACACGATCGCCGGTAGCTGCCATTAAATAAGAATAATCAAAACCTATGTCTCGAGGTCCCGGAGAAACTTCTTTATTCCAGTCTTGTGAACCTGTTTCATTACCTAAACCGAGGTGCCATTTACCAATTGCGCCCGTAGTGTAACCTGCTTCTTTAAACATATCGGCAATGGTGATTTGTTCGGGCCGGATAATCATTCCCGCGTCACCGGGAGCAATGCCTGTGTCATTCCTTCGCCAACTGTATTGCCCTGTAAAGAGCGAATAGCGTGAAGGAGTACTTGTTGAGGCTACTGCATGCGCGTCAGTAAACCGCATTCCATGACGAGCAAGCGAATCTACATTGGGAGTTTGAATTTGAGTCGCGCCATAGCAACTTAAATCACCATAACCTAAATCATCTGCTACAATGAAGATAATATTCGGATGTTTGGGCAGAGGAGCCTCAACTTTCTTTTGATTCTGCTGAGCGCAACCTGTCAAAGCCGCTATTCCGAATCCAAATTCGCATAATTGTTTAAAATGCATATAAGTAGAGTTTAATATATTAATAATGTATGGCAGGAGTTTCCGGTAAATCTACTCTGTAAGGTGGAACTCTTTTTGAGGCTACTTCATAAATGCGCTCGTTAGTTTCTGTCATTCCATTTACTAATTCTTCATAAGGAATATTGGCAGTGGTAACGATGCCGATGTTATAATTCTCTCCATCAAACCTACCCGTATAAGGTTGGTCTATCCATTGGAAGTAGTGCATGCCAACCAATTCCGGACGCGAGAATCCATCTTCCATATAATTCCGGTATGCGATTGCACGTTCTTTTTGATTCATAACTCCGGTAATTCCGGTGGCAGGTAAAGCACAGTCAACTGCGCCATGATGGAATTCTCCGATCATGACAGGTTTTCCACTTCTTTCAGATATTTCTGCTGTTTGTGGGGGGAACATTCCATATCCGTTTATAGAGAATACATCGAAACGTTCACCTGCTTTATAAAGCAGATCGGAACTAATCCAAGCGTATCGCATTCCTAAATTTAAATGATTCTTATCTACTTTCGCAACTTCATCACAAGGAATATCAACGTATTTCTTGACCATGATTTCAGAGAATTCATTAAAGTCATTCTTAGCAATGTCAGAAGGATAGTCTTTAAATGTTTTATCTTTTAATTCGGCAGGGCTTGAAAGATTCAGTTTCCATGCCTCATTGATAGCTTTAATATCTTTATATTTGTTTTCCAACCAGTGGATAAATTCCTTTTTTGATTCAGAGACTTGAGTTGTCGCAAACATTTCGTACGCTAAATTATGATAGCCAAAAGCCCAGTTGGGCTCATTGCGTAAGAAATAACCTATAAGATATGGATCATCTTTATAGTTGTTCAATTGTTGAGCAAACTTTTCGGCGTTTTTTTGATATTCATCCGAGAAGACATCAGGGAAGTCGCGATAAACAGCTACTTTTGTTGAGGGGAAATCAGATAGAGGCAAAACGTAAGGAATATGACTGCTCTTAGCGAAGTTGATATCCGACCAGTTGCCAATGGTATTAAATCGGGTCTTTTTCAATAAATTGATTGTAAAGTTTTCCCATTTCGTTCTCCAATCCTTTCCGTAAATACGGATTAGATTAGTCACGTAAAAGTCAACTGTTTTATGGTCTTTCCATTGCGAGATAACATTCTTGAATTGTTCTTCATCTTCGTTTGGCAACCATTCAAACAAATCTTCTATTCCGGCATAAGGACCGGTTGCGTTAGTTCCGACGCAATCAATTCCGGCACTGAGAAAAGCGTAACCTTCCGGATCGACAAGCCACCAACGAGTGCCATCGTATTGTGTACGGAAGAAACCGGTTGCTTGGAATTTCTTCTCTTTCCATCCTCCATACTTGCTCCATTTCGAAGGGTATTCTGTTCCTTCTAATGATTTAGAGATAGTTTCGCTTCGGTTTATTAAATCTTTTTCGTCTTTCAACTTGCCCCCCCATGACTTATCTATTCTTTGCCCTAATTTATCGATGATAGGTTCGTTAGCTTCATAAGGCTCAGGTTGTTCTTCACTTAATGAAATGGATGCTATCTCGAATGCAGTTCGGTAATTTGTTTTATCATTTGGTCCAAAGCGAATAACCACTTTAGAAATGTCGGCAGGATCTAATCTGTTTCCTGTTACTGTAGCTTTCAGTTGGCGAGGGAATCGTTCGAGGAATATATTTTGCGCGTCTAAATAGGAAAGGGGGAAAATAACTTTAGTCTTTAGCTTTGGCAAGACGCCTATTAAACAAGAAATCCAAGGTGATTCTGCTTCGGTTCCTGAAATTTGTCCGCCTTGAACAATTTGTTTTTCTGATTTGCTGTTCGATTGATAAAACTCCAAATTAATGACTCCACTGTAGTCGGCTTTATTATAAACTTCGAAAGAGAAATATTTCGTGTTCCAATCCTCTTTGTCTCCTTTCTTCCAAACAGTAATTCCTTTATTTCCATCGTCGGGAGTTATCAGAAGAACTGTCTTATTGAAGATATCGCTTTTCACAAGCGTCGAACCTTCGTTTAGTTCTTTTGAAATCTTCTTGAGGTTAAAAGATTGAGTGTTTTCTTGCTTCCGGTTACAAGAGAAAGAAAAAAAGGAGATGAACCCAATTAGTAGAAAAAGAATAATTTTTTTCATGGTGATAAATGATATTGAACAGGTCAAAACTACTAAATGTATAATCCGCAAAACGAAATGTTCCAAAAAAGCAAAACGAAACGTATCTATTTAACTTTTGTTTAGAAACAGAAAACACACCATAACTATTTGATAACCAAAAAGATACACATAAAAAGGTTTACA
>NZ_JAJLQX010000049.1 GCF_021295095.1 Phocaeicola oris | reverse complement strand
CATCTATGCGGATTGCCTTGCAGACCTTATAGTGGTACATCCCTTTTCCGTCTCCTACCATGGCACGGCTTGCAGCCTTCTTCAACCATTGTCTTTGAAACTTCCGCTCTTCCTCCCTGACGGTGGAGCCAAGTGGCGAGACTGTATCATGGTATCTCTTACTGTCCATGGACGTTCTCTGACGGCTTACCCCTTTATCTGTCCTTGCCCTTCTTCGGCAGCGGCAGCTTTGCTGGCACGACTTCACTCACCCAAGTTTCAGGGCCTGGCAGAGGTACTGTCATTTCCTTTCCCGTGCGGTCAAGTGTGTTTACCGATACCGGTAGCGTTGACAGCTTCCTGGTCTTGGTTTCATCCTTTCAGCTACCCTTCACTTCAAATCATTCATGGCGTTCTTTTCATTTTTCAGATAAGTCCGACATCCATTTTCCTTTGCAAAGTTAGCGCAAGCGGTGTTCCGCAAGGGTCGCCCTCCGGGACTTGCCTCGTGATTTTTTTCAAGTTTTTGGGGTGCGGTTGCTCCTGATCCAAAAACTCTATGGTCGGAGATGAAAAAAATAACGGTCATCCCTTGCCTTTGCACACCTTCCTCTTGCCTGCTCCTTTATGCACGTAAAATAAATATCAACTTAAAAAATTACAATTATGAACGCAATGAACAATTTCACAGTTACGGGTTATGTTTGCAAGGATGCAGAAGTTAAAAACTTTGAGAAGGCTGCCATCGCACGCTTCGGTATCATCATCAAACACACAGAACGCAAAGGCAACGAGACCACTACGGTCTCTTCGATCATAGGCCTTGAAACTTGGGTAAAGAACGACGATACGGCTACCTTGGAACTGCTGAAGAAGGGCAAGGAGATTACGGTAGAGGGATTCTTCAAGCCGGAGAACTACACCAAGGACGGTAAGAACGTCACGGTTCTGAAGAACATCGCCACAAAGGTTACCGCCTTTGTCAGGGAAGAAAAGCAGGACGCTCCTAAAGCGAAGAACCGGAAGGCCAAGTAAAAGCCTTACTCCGAAAGACGGGAGACTCTTTAAAAGGGTCTCCTTTTTTCATGTCTGCTGCAATCGCATCTGCTATCACGCCATACGGCGGTGTCCATACCTATCTTTCATGCAAGCAGGCCTACTTCTTAAACCCTCTTGTGTCTTCTTCCGTGCCGCGCCGGAACTCCATCAGACACAAGACAGCACAGACTTGCCGTCAGAGCTGCTTCGGGAGAGAGGACTATACTTCTTGTGGAGCCTGCCGCCCCACACCCGGCCACGGAACCGGCACACGCCTGAAGGCAAGT
>NZ_JAJLQX010000048.1 GCF_021295095.1 Phocaeicola oris | reverse complement strand
CTGTTACTTTGCAGAATCAAAGAGCTGTTGCTCCAAAAATAATTTTAATAACAATATTTTTTCTTATGATTTAGACTTATCTTTAATCTGCAGCTACGGGGTGAACATAACACCTTGCTAAGCTTAAAAGGCTTTTAAGTGGCATTTGTCCCTGTAAGCTGCCTTTATGTTGCCAGGCACCAGTTAGGATTTTAGACATAAGGTCTATTAACAGCTTTAGTTGCAAGCAACTCATTTTTAACTAACAATTTATTTATCATGTTGTACGAAAATTATGTTGGCATTGATGTTTCCAAATTAAGTATTGATGCCTTTATCAGAGAATCTCGTATTCATCGCCGATTCAAGAATGAAGAATCCGGTTTCAAACAGCTTATCCGATGGATTAAGGAGCACATTGGAGAGGGTTGGGAATCGCTTCTTATTTGCTTTGAACATACCGGGCTCTATTCTCTTTCCCTCGCTCTGTTCCTTGAACGTGAACACATTACCTACGCAATGATTCCCGCATTGGACATCAAACGATCGTTGGGTATTACCAGAGGGAAAAACGACCAGATAGACGCTAAGAGCATAGCGGAGTTCGCCTATCGCTTCAACGACAGGGTAACACCGACATCGCTTCCTGCCGAGGATATAAGGAAACTTCATTCCTTGCTGGCAATGCGCGATAAGATGATGAAAAACATGGGCGGCTATATTACCTCTCGAAACGAATTGTTTAGGGTTATACCAGAGAGGGACCTCCCCGTATTGGCTTCTGTCTATGAGAACATTCTCTCTACTCTCAAGGATGAGGTGCATGAACTGGAACGGGAGATAAGGTCTGTCATTATGACGAACAAAGAATTGAAGAAGACCTTTGAACTTATCACGACAGTCAAGGGAATTGGATTTATAGTTGCCTCGTTCTTGATAGTGTATACATGTAATTTCACAAGGTTTGAAAATTGGCGAAAATTTGCCTGTTATTCCGGCATTGCTCCCTTTGAATATCAATCCGGGACAAGTGTCCATACTAGGACACAGGTAAGTTCCATCGCCAACCAACAGATGAAGCGGCTTCTTCATTTGGCGGCAATGACGGCTATTCATTTTGATGCGGAACTGCATAACTACTATGTCCGCAGGCAAGCAGAGGGAAAGTCTAAGATGGCAGTAATCAATATCGTAAGGAATAAACTGATAGCCCGTGTATTTGCCATTGTTAAGAGAGGAACTCCATTTGTGGATATACAAAAATATGCCTATTTGTAAAATCCCAATATGAAAACTCTGTATACAAGGGACATCTATAAGATGAGAATTTCTTTTTTCTTGGTGCATTAACATACATATAGAACTGGCACTGGGTATGGAAGTCCATTTTAGATGCTCATTATGAGCATCTAAGGCTACATGTGAATTATTTTTCTTCATTTTTTCATTATTTTATTTGCATATTAACTTAGGATGC
>NZ_JAJLQX010000047.1 GCF_021295095.1 Phocaeicola oris | reverse complement strand
CGGCTCCCTCCTGAACGGCACGTTCCTTGGCGGCGGCAAGAAACTCGTCCTCACGTTGACGCAGGTTGTCGACCAAGGGCTTGAAGTGGGCGGCGGTCATGCGGGCGTCGTCCACGGCGTCGAGGTCTTGCAGCAGGTTGTGTAACCGACCTGTCTCCTCTGTCTGAGGCAGCGTGGCTAAGTCGCCGTACTTCTTGAACAATTCATAAACTTCCGTGGCAGTTTGCGCCACTTCCGCCACGGGATAGCCCGTCGAGGCTTTCACATACTCGCGCATGGAGCGCCATGCCTCGTCGCGCAACGCGTCCTTTTCGGCGGCTGTTTTGGCTGCCGGAACGCTGTCGGACGCTTTCAGCGCGTCATCGAACATCTGATACGCGTGTATAAACGCTTGGACAGCCTTCCTCAGCCCTTCGGCATACCCGGGCTTGCTGTCTGTCAACGGCAGTTTCTCGGTTTCTGCCGCGATGAGTTTCTGAAATCCGAAATCTTCCTCCACACGGAGACGTGTGAGGTCGAGTTTTTGAATGCTTTTAATCATAATCATCATGTTTTATAGGTTAATTGATAAAAAAGGTGCTGTCGGAGTCCCCGACAACGCTTTTTTGTTCATAGAAGTACTATCGGAAAGTCCGACAGCACTTTTTCTTTCGTAAGAGCATCGTCGGGAAGTTCCGACAGTGCATTTTTTCTCGTAAAAGAGGTTTCGGAGTTCCCGACAGCACTTTTTTCTTCGTAAGAGCACCATCGGGAGTCCCGACAACGCATTTTCTCTCGTAAAAGCACTGTCGAGCGGAATTGTTGACGCTTCTACCACACTGACAATACGACGGGGAAACGAAATACCATGCCGAACGGTTGAAAACAATCGTCCCACGCTTCGTGTTGATTGAAGCGTGGGACGAGAATAGATTTCTATTGCAAGGAATATCAAAACAAATCGGCGTGTGTACCAGTGTCGATAAAATGCAAAACAAGCCGATGATCATCTTGCAGCCAAATCAGCAGCCAGTCGGGTTGCAGATGACATTCCCAATAGCCGGCGTATTTCCCCGAAAGTTTGTGGGGGTGATATTCTACCGGCAATGAGCCTGATGTCTGCAACAATGTGATGGCATTTTTGAATATGGTTATATCCAGTCCACGCTTGATACACTTCCTGAATGAGCGACGAAAGTGTGTGGTATATTCTATCTCATACATACGCGCACGCTTTTCATTTCATAAGTTGCGCCATCAGGTCGTTTACATCCTTGGCCTTGTGTACACGGCCGGCCTTGAAATCGTCTATAGCGTCGTCAAGCCCTGTACGACGCTCCCGCTCGAACGTCCATCCCATGCGCTTGGCGAGATTCTCCAAAAATTTCAAGTCGGAAACTTTCGACACTCCCATCCTGACGATTTCCGTGTGAATAGTTTTGGTACTCATATTCTTTCCTCCTTTGTTTTTCTATTTTTCATCGCAAATATATGTTTTTCAATGAAAAATTCCAAACATCCAATAGGGATTTTCATTTTCCCACCGTGTGTGTCAATATGTCAAAGAGCGAATCTTTTGTTATTCTCCCCCGTGCCCCATGACCGA
>NZ_JAJLQX010000046.1 GCF_021295095.1 Phocaeicola oris | reverse complement strand
ACACACACATTCTAACCGCCCATCATCAAGCACATTTTTCCGTCTTTTCGTACGCGCGCGTAAGCGTGCCGAAAACATAATAAGCAAAGGCATCCCGAGAGGTTTGCCCTTGTCTGTTTTTATGTGTTTTTACCATAACACGGCAACGCGAAATAAACCCGTTTTTACCGCATTAAAACAAACCATTTAAGCATATAAAATAATAATGTCAAACAAGCAAAAAAGAAAAGAAATGAAAAGAGAAATGAAGTATGTAAAACCCTCTTGTGAGGTGATGATCATGGACATGGAAACTGTAGTCATGATGGCGGGCAGTCCCGGCGTATATCCCGGAGGAGGGGGCGGCGGCAGTGTCATCGTGGAAGATCCTACTGAAGATCCCGATTAACCCTCCGCTGTCAAGCGGTTCAACCTGCGGAACGGATAGAAAGATTGAATTCCTTTTGTTCCCCTGAAGCGGAAAAAGTCCGCCAATCAAATGATGTTTATTACCATTTAAAAAGAAAAAAGACAATGAAAATAACGAAGATTTTGTTATTCTCGGGTATGCTTGCCTCATTGGGTATGCTAACCTCGTGTTCCAACGACGACCTTGTTAATCGTCAGAACGGTGGCGACAAAGGTGTTGCCGTAACCTTCCATGTGAGCGACGTTCAGACCGAAGCTCAAAACAACGCCTCTTCCGGCGGTGCCGTTACCCGCGCTGCCTTTGCCGAGAGACTTGCCATACAGTCCCTCACGCCCGAAGACCTCACCTCGCAGAAGCTCTCCGTAGTGGGAGCCAGCGATGCCTGTCTCATCGAGACCACCGTGGCAGGCATCCGTCCCGTGCGGACAACCGACAAGGCACAGACCCGTGCCAACATCACCACCACTGCCACGTTGGGAAATTTCAGCTCCATCGGCTATCGCGGCACTGCCTCGGGCAACCTCGAAGCCATGCCGTGGTTCTACAATGAGGAAACCGACTCCGACGGCAACCTCTCCACGTACATACAATGGTCGTGGGGAAAACCCTACGGCAAGTTCTACGCCGTGGCACCGCAGGTGACTACCGGCTACGGTAAGATTGCGCTTTCGCCTGCCGACCATTCCGGCACGCCATACGTGGACTTCGAGGTGGAACCCGACGTGAAGAATCAGAAGGATTTGATGACTGCCTGCTCGGGCGAGGTACATTACGCCGTGTGGGGGACGGCTCCCGTCACCAACCTGACGTTCCGCCACGCCCTCACCGCCGTGCGCTTCAAGGTGGGACAGAACCTCTCTTGGAACAAGACTATCAGCAAGGTGGAAATCATCGGCGCCATGAGCAAGGGACGCTATACGCTGCCCACCGACGCTGCCGGCACGGATGCGGGATGGGACGATCTGGGCGATCCGCAAACCTTCACGTTGGATAATATCAGCGTGAGCACAGCGGAGGCGGTGAACAACATCATCATGGGCAAGGATAACGACAATTATGTCTTCTACATGATACCGCAGCCGCTGGACGGCGTGAGTGTGAAGATTCACTTCGCTGACGGCAGCACGCCCATCACCGCCAATCTCTCCGGTAAATGGAAGCCGGGCACCATGAAGACTTACGCCCTGACAGAGGACGATTCCAACTGGAACTACGTGCTGAACGTGGTGCGGTCTAATTCCGATAAGCTCAAATACGACCAGACCGATGCTGGTACTTATACCATACAGAGCTACCGCAATGACAACAGTGTAAGCCCTCTCGTGCAGCAACCCGTGGAATGGAAGGTGGTGAGCTATCAGGAGAGCAAGGACGGCGGCTTAACATGGGAAGCCGAAACCACCGTCAAGCCCGCTTGGCTCACGCTGGGCAAAACAGAGGGCGTCGGAAACTACACCACAGGCGAGTCAGGTTCCGCCACCGTCACCAAAGAGATCACCGACAAGCTTGCCGAATATAACAAGGTGCTGCACGATGCCACACCGAAAGGCAGTGCCGGCAACTACTACGACCTGTCCAAGTACAACTTCAAAGGCGAATCTACGGCGATGAACACTGCCAACTCTTACCTCATCTCCGCACCGGGGTATTACAAAATCCCGCTCGTATATGGCAACGCCGTCACGAACGGAACTTCCAATGAGCATGCCTACAAAACTACAGTTACGGGTACGGGTAGTTCTGTGCTGCAAAACTTCAAGGACCATGCCGGCAACAATATCACCTCTCCCTACATCAACGTGCAGAACAGCACTAATGCTGCCACGAAGGCCGAGATCGTATGGACCGACCAGAGTGGCATCGTGGACGGACTGTCAGTAACCAACGCCGGCGCCAATTCTTACCTTAACTTCCATGTCCCCGCCGACAAAATCAAGAACGGCAACGCCGTCATCGCCGTGAAGAACGCATCGGGCACCATTATGTGGTCTTGGCATCTGTGGTTCGACCACAAGGAAGTGCTTGAGACCGTGAAAT
>NZ_JAJLQX010000045.1 GCF_021295095.1 Phocaeicola oris | reverse complement strand
GAGGTGGAGCCTGACGTGAAGAATCAGAAAGACCTGATGACTGCCTGCTCGGGCGAGGTGCACTATGCCGAGTGGGGATCGGCTCCCACTACCAACCTGACGTTCCGCCATGCCCTCACCGCCGTGCGCTTCAAAGTGGGGCAGAACCTCTCGTTTAACAAAACCATCAACAAGGTGGAAATCATCGGCGCCATGAGCAAGGGACGCTATACGCTGCCCACCGACGCTGCCGGCACGGGTACATGGAGCGACCTGAGCGATCCGCAGACCTTTACGTTGGATGGTATCAGCGTGAGTACATCGCAGGCGGTGAATAACATCATCATGGGCAAGGATAACGACAATTATGTCTTCTACATGATACCGCAGCCGCTGGACGGCGTGAGTGTGAAGATTCACTTCGCCGACGGCAGCACGCCCATCACCGCCAACCTCTCAGGTAAATGGAAGGCGGGCACGACGAAGACTTACGCCCTGACAGAGGATACCTCCACTTGGGATTATCAGCTCAACGTGAACGGTTCTTTTTCCGTGTCCGATCCCTCGTACAACTACTCCATACAAAGCTATCGTGAGGATCCCACTACCCACACACAGCAGCCTGTTGCATGGAAGGTAGTAAGTTATCAGGAGAGCACCGACGGAGGCGCAAACTTCGCCTCTGAGACCACCGAGAAGCCCGCATGGCTCACCGCCCTGACTATGGAGAAGGGTACCGGCGGCACTTCGGCACAAACCGGAACTGCCACTCTCAAGAGAGATATCGTTGACCGCCTTGTCGCTTACAACAAGGTATTGCAAGACGCACCTGCCAAGGGTACTCCCGGCAACTATTACAATCTGTCTAACGCTACGGGTGGCGATGAAGTGCAGAACACCGCCAACTGTTACCTCATATCCGCTCCGGGTTACTACCGTATTCCGTTGGTTTACGGTAACGCCATCAAGGATGGCAGCGATAATCCGAGCTCTTACAAGACTTCGAACAGCGGTGAGTATATTCTACAAAACTTTAAGGATCACGATGGTGTCGATATCGACAACCCGTGGATTACGCAGACTAACGGTGGCGCAAACGTTCCCGACGGAGCTAAAATCGTCTGGGCCGACCAAAGCGGTATCGTCGAAGCATCGAGCCTTTCCCTTTCCTCCGACCGGAAGTTTGTGCAGTTCCATGTCCCCGCCGACAAAATCAAGAACGGCAACGCCGTCATCGCCGTGAAGAACGCATCGGGCACCATTATGTGGTCTTGGCATCTGTGGTTCGACCACAAGGAAGTGCTTGAGACCGTGAAATGTACCAACTTCCAAAACAAGGATTATAACTTCACCAAGCAGACACTTGGCTTCGCCTATCGCAAATGGGAAGGTACCACTTACGACAAAAATCGTATCGTCAAGGTCAAGTTTGAGCAGACGGTTGGTCAGAATGCATCCGGCAAGAAGTATGCTATCATCCGGATTGAGCAGGCGCCCGGCAGCGTCAAGGAAATCTCCTCCACTCTCTACCAGTTCGGCCGCAAGGACGCCTTCCCCGGCACCGATACCACTCCCGATGGCTCGTTCAACAAGGACGGCGGTGATAATATGTCCCTCCAGAACGGTATCCGGCATCCCGAGACTTTCTACACTTATGGCTCAACTTGGCATAGCGGTTACAATCAGTACAACCTCTGGTCGATGGACAACACCACTACCGGTTATAACGACAATTCTGTGGTCAAGACCATCTACGATCCCTGCCCCGCAGGTTTCCACATGCCCGCCTCAAACGCTTTCACCGGTTTCACGACAAATGGGAAGAGCGGAGGTACGATGAATGTCAGCGGTGCTTGGGATTGGGGTTGGAACTTCAACAACAAAATCACTTCTCCCGATGCCGCCGTATATTTCCCTGCTTCGGGTTTTCGCAGCGGCAGCGACGGTTCGCTGAGCATCGTGGGCTACGACGGCTACGTTTGGTCGGCCGTTCCGAGCAACACGTACTACGGTTGCAACCTGTACTTCGGCTCGGGCGGCGTGAGCCCGCAGGGCGGCAACCTTCGGTCGTACGGGTTCTCCGTCCGTCCAGTAGCGGAATAATAGGAAACATCAATCCCTCCGCGCCTCGGTCATGGGGCACGGGGGAGAATAACAAAAGATTCGCTCTTTGACATATTGACACACACGGTGGGAAAATGAAAATCCCTATTGGATGTTTGGAATTTTTCATTGAAAAACATATATTTGCGATGGAAAATAGAAAAACAAAGGAGGAAAAATCATGGCAAGCACAATTACAAACAATGAAAACAACACCATAGGGATCTATTGGAACGCCTTGCGATCGATGAGCAAGAACATCCGGTTGGCTTTGGCTGTGAAACTGACCAACTCCGTACTCGAAGAAGAACGCGAGGAAATGTCGGACGAAGCATATACAGAAGAGATGCTCAACAGATTTTTCGGAAAGTGGGAAGGAGACGAGACTGCCGATGAAATCATGGCTGTTATCAAGGAAAATTCCACTTCAAGCGAACCAATCAGCTTCGAAGGCGTATGAGAAAACATCAACCGAAAGGAAAGGTGTTGCTTGACAGCAATATCCTCATCCATCTCCTTCGAAAGGATAAAAGCGTGAAACAGCATATCAGACAAATAGGCTGGCGCAACTGTTGCGTCTCCGAAATATCCGTAGTGGAACTGCTTTACGGAGCAGAGTGCAGCGCACATCCGGAAAAGAACCACGCTGTGCTGAGAGATTTGTTCGACCGGCTCGAAATCACCCCTTTCTCTGTTTGCATAATGGAGTTCTGCCGACAGAAAGCCGCGCTGCGCCGACAAGGACGGATGATAGAGGACAACGACCTCTACATCGCTTCCACAGCAATAGTGTTGGGTATTCCTGTGGCAACGGAGAATGTAAAACACCTCGAACGCATTGAAGGACTGGAGGTGCAGAATTGGATTAAACGATAACGTTTTTGCTCCCTTCAATCAAAAAACTTGCTCGCAAGTGCTTTACATAAACAATCCCGTCCCATGCTTCACATTGATTGAAGCGTGGGACGATTGTTTTCAACCGTTCGGAACGGTATTTCGTTTCCCCGTCGTGTTGTCAGTGTGGTAGAAGCATCAGCAATTTCGCTCGACAGTGCTTTTACGAAAGAAAAAGCGTTGGCGAGCCACTCGCTAACACTTTTACGAGAGAAAATGAGCCGTCGAGCAGCTCGACAGCTCTTTTTTTAAGAAAAATGCACCGGCGAGCTGCTCGATAATGCTTTTACGGGAAAAAATGGGTTGGCGAGCTACTCGCCACTCCATTCTTTATAAAAATAGACTTAATGTTCAACTTAAAAAATGAAATGCTTATGAAAACTATAAAAATTAAATCGTTCGACCTCGCCCACACACGTGTGGAGGAAGATTTCGGATTTCAGAAACTCATCGCGGCAGAAACCGAGAAACTGCCATTGACAGACAGCAAGCCCGGGTATGCCGAAGGGCTGAGGAAGGCTGTCCAAGCGTTTATACACGCGTATCAGATGTTCGATGACGCGCTGAAAGCGTCCGACAGCGTTCCGGCAGCCAAAACAGCCACCGAAAAGGACGCGCTGCGCGACGAGGCATGGCGCGCCATGCGCGAGTATGTGAAAGCCTCGACAGGCTATCCCGTTCCGGAAGTGGCGCAAACTGCCACGGAAGTTTATGAATTGTTCAAGAAGTACGGCGACTTAGCCACGCTGCCGCAGACCGAGGAGACGGGTCGGCTGCACAACCTGCTGCAGGACCTCGACGCCGTGGACGACGCCCGCATGACCGCCGCCCACTTCAAGCCCTTGGTCGACAACCTGCGTCAACGTGAGGACGAGTTTCTTGCCGCCGCCAAGGAACGTGCCGTTCAGGAGGGAGCCG
>NZ_JAJLQX010000044.1 GCF_021295095.1 Phocaeicola oris | reverse complement strand
GTATAATCCGCAAAACGAAATGTTCCAAAAAAGCAAAACGAAACGTATCTATTTAACTTTTGTTTAGAAACAGAAAACACACCATAACTATTTGATAACCAAAAAGATACACATAAAAAGGTTTACATTACAAAGTAAAATTAAAGCAAAAAGTTAGCAATGTAAATTTTAACATTTATATTGTACTGATAATCAAATTGTTATATTATATTCTCGTGTAAACTTTAACATTTGAATCTGTAAAGAAAAACATTCCACAAAACGAAATGTTCTAAATTCGAATGGCATTAAAATGGCGTTCTAATACATAACATATTGATTATCAATGATATATAAAGAACCTCTTTTTGAGATGCTTTTTGATGTATATTTATTCAAAAATCACGTTTGAGATAGTTATAAAAAGTACGCTCACAAAAACCAAACAAAGGATATATATACACTCTCCATATATGGCGGTTGCTTACACCGTCTTTTGCGTGTTTGTCGTAAATGTCATTAACTGCTTTAATACGTGTTTTATATGAGTTCCCTTTGGGAAGTGCATAACCTCTTAGTTGGTTATATGTACTGTTTTCTCTAACTATGCTCATTGCTTTTCTATTTTTCTAAAAATATCTTTGTTGGCTTGTTACGCCACCAAAGACAAACAACACTAAACCGAATATTATGCGGTTGCACTGATAATAGCCCCGACTCCTTTTCCCCTGATAGGCAAAGCGATAAAACGCTTATCAAAGCCGACAATCGTTCCACGTTCTTCTGGGTCATCATAACGGGCATACATATAGATTTCTCCGTCAGCCTTCATTACTTCGTGTGCGTAAAATGCCACGCTCGCAAACTGTTCCGTCTGTTCGTCGTTATAAGCCACCTTTTCCCAACTGCCTGCATTTGCCTTGTAGGTGGGCATAAATGGGAACTGATAACAGCCAAACCCCGCAAATTTCATCGGCTCACCGTCTTTAATATCCGTCAGTTCCTTAAACAGTTTCACGTCCTCCAACAGCAAGTCCGTAACGTGTCGTGGGTGCAAGATGATATAACGGTCTTCCAATGGTATTAAAGCGTCATCAAAACGCTCTTTCAATGCCAATAAGTCCTCAAAAGTTATGCGCTTGCGTCCTCTTGCCGTTGCGCCTGTGGTAAGCACCAATGGCGTGTCTGTCGTGTCTTTGCTTGGTGCAAAAGCATGAGCCGCCTTGCGTGCCGTTGCGGTTTGTAATGTGGAACGGTGCTGCTTAAGTACGCTATCCAATTTGTCATAACTGTACTCGATTGCATCAGGACGGCGAACGAGGGTGTTTTCCGTCTCGAACTTATCTAATACAATAGCGTTGTCCTCATCGTCCCTACCTACAATCTTTATCGGGTAGGTACTGTTGTTTACCAACACTTTCGGGTCAATTCCGGCAGAGGGAAAATGCAGCGTGTCATTATCCACTAAGTCGGTAAAATTTTCGGCCTTTTTAAGGAAACTTCTTTCAGGGTAAAAACCCTCCTTGATTTGGCTTATCCAAATCTCCTTGTTTAATGCCATATTCTTTTGCTTTTAGATGTTTGTCAATAGTTTCTCGTACTCTTCGGGATGTTCCCTCAAATATTCGGGGTTATGCTTTCGGAGATAGTCAAGTGTCTGCTTGCCACCGTTGCCGCCCCCTGCGATAGAGTTTTCTTTGTCTATCAGTTCCGCATATAATTTCGGGTTCTTCCTTAACTCGTTTGGTGCATATTTGCGGTAATCCGTCAGTGTCCACCCCTTGCGGTCTTTACTCAAAATCTCGCTAATCTTTCTAACTTTGGGCATACTCCCCAGCAATAAAGAAAGCGTTTCAAGCCCCATTTCGTTGCCTATACGGGCGAATATTTCTTTTTGCGCAAACCCTATCCTCCTATCATATAAAGCTGCATCAACAGCCGCTAAAACAGCCTTTTTACGCTTTTCTTTTTCTCCTGATACAAACGAACGGAATGTCTGTGGGCTGATACGTGCCATTGTCAGGAAATTGCCCTTGTCCTTACTTTCCACAAATCCCGCTTTTATTGCGTTTTCCACTTCTGTGGAAGCCTCGTCAGGCACGTTAAGCAGTGTTTGGATTTCGGCAATAATATCCTCGTCCGAAACATCATCAGCAAGCCCCAAAAGCGATATTATTTCCGCACGCAAGTCCTCCACCTTTTGGGGCGTTTCCAGTGTCAGTCTCTTACGGCTGCCTTTCCGATAGAGTTTAAGTGCGTTTTGATTGGCGGGAATGTCCACGATAGACACCTCGAAAAGGCTACATTTCGTTATCGTTTTGATTCCGTTGATAACAGTGTCCTCGATAATGTCCACCCCAATGGAAGCGGAACGCAAAAAGCCGTTTTCAACTTGCGCCTTTACCGTCTTTCCAAGTTCCGTGCTTTCGTCAAACACGGCATCAGCCAACAATTTGTTACCCTCCTTGCGGATATTCTCCCACCGTCCTACTACGGTTTTTCTTTCGTGCATGTAAAGCATTACGGGGTTTCGCTCAAAGGCGGTCGTGTCTATTCCTTCCGTCTTCACGATATAGCCGTAACTGTTCACGCTTTCGTCTGAAATAACAAATGAAATTTTATCCATATCATTTTGATGTTTAGTGTTACGGTACAAAGGTATTCTATAATCTCCCACAAACCGAAAACGTGTGAAACGCTTTCATAGAAATATACAACGATTACACACTTTTACGCTGCAAGCATTGCAGAAAGTCATAAAAATAACAGAACGATATTTGCCAAATTCAATTATTATTTCTATCTTTGCAGTGTGCAGCCCCTTTGCGGGCTTAGTCGAAAAAAATATCGGGCGTTCTCTCACTTACGCCTGATATTTTTTCTTTTCTGAACTTTTTCCCAAAAATATTTGGCGGTTTCAAAGAAACACACTATATTTGCAGCATCCTACAAAATATAGTAACAATGACAACGACTTTATTAAAGAGACAATTTTTGCACGCTATGGTGTGGAAAGCGGAAACGCCCCAATGCCTTACTATATGGCATAGGACACCTAAGGCGTGCCTTTTTTCAATTCCTAAAAAATATAGTTATGATTGCAAAAATCAATTTGGACGGCAAGGAACACATTGCCATTGTGTTAGACGAAGTGTGGGGTTATGAAGCCATTTGGGAACTGAAACACGCCATCAATTCCTTTATGCAGAGTGCAAACGCATCGGACGATACCGATTTCCTGAAAGAAGATGTTTGTAACTTACACCGACTTATGGGGGAAATAGAAATTTCGGAAGACCAAGCGTTTGAGATGTTCAGGGCATATTTTGGCAGTCCTCACCCACATAAGAAAGCAGAGAAGAAACTATGTGAAATTTATATTTGATTTCAGGCACAAAGTAAAGCGCACTCTAACAAAGTGCGCTTTTATTATATTTATACAATAAAAGTGTATAAACATGCTAATAATTATTTAGACTAAATCTAAAAGTAACCCCACTTTTAATATCCAGTTGAATATCTATAATTTCTGTTAAAACACCCTTGATTGTTAAATATATTCCATTTGGAACGAAATCAAACGTTAAATGATTTAACATGTTCTTTTCCTAAACACTGTTTTTTTTGATAACGACAACAGGGTTATTACATCATTCTAACATTGTCCGAACCCATACCGAACACCGTACCACTGCAAGCCGTTTACGGCACCCATAACGCCACGCCTTGACGATTGCCCAACGAATGGCAGAAAAACCCACAGAACGCAGGGAAAAACACTTTTTACCCTAAGATGTAAAGTGTTTGTAATTGAACGTAAAGTTTACGCTAACTTATCCCCCATAAAAGTAAAGTTCGTGTAAACCAAAATTAAACCTATGTAAACTTTTTGCCCCAAAATGTAAACTTATAAAATTGGGCTGAAAGTGTTAAAAACAAAGGGGTTAAGTGAACTTATCGTTATATACGCTTCGTTTTGTGCCCCATA
>NZ_JAJLQX010000043.1 GCF_021295095.1 Phocaeicola oris | reverse complement strand
GCAAACACCGGAATGCTCCTTATTGGCGGAAAACTTTTCATGACCCTCCGAAATCATAGATTGCGGTTTCCTGAAAATTTTTACCGGCCAATTCTTTGCCTTAGGTTCCCTTAACGCCCACGATTTCGCCTTGCACATAAAAGGTTCGAGATGACGGTTACACCGGAATGATAAAAAAAAGTTCGGGTCGAAGAAACGAAAAACCTATAAAAGGTTGAGAATCGGGATGCCCAGAATAAAATTTTAACTTCATAAAAATAGGAAAATGGAAAAAATCACTTTACAACGAGTTGGTATAAACTACAATGGTTATACTGCTTACAAGGATGAGAAAGGAAACTATTACTTGGATTTGTCGCTGTCCCCACAAAGTAATCCAACAACGTTATATTGTGCATGTCCTGCCAACGATATGGACGGTGAAGCAGGTTTTGAGTTGAAGCGAGACTTTGTGATTGCAAACCCTTATACGGAAAAGGAAATAAGGGAGTACAATTGTAGGGATAAATATATGATGCTTTCAAAAATATACCATGATTTGATTGCATACCTTGGGAAGACTGGTAATGAAGAGCAAGACAAACAGGATTTTCGCTACCACAACGACAAATATGGTCTTTGGGGAAATTCTGTCGATGAAACCATAGAAGAGGTAAAAAGACGTTGGAACATAATCCCCGAGGATTTAAAGCCCCAATGGTGTACGGTCGAGGATATTGCTGAATTGGAGCGCAAGGCAAAGGCTGCTAACTGATAATAATGTGTTCTTTTGTCGGGAAACCGACAAAAGAATGCTTCAAGGAATAAAAAACAACTTAAATTATAAAAACATGGCAAATTGGGCAAGGACAAGCTACCGTATTGAAGGTAGCGAGAGTGATTTGAAACGAGTGTTCGACGTAATTGACAGCTTTATAACAGACAAGTGTAAGCCTGTCGAGGAAAACGCATCCAAGGAATGGGAGGGAAATATCGTCAGAGTTTTGGGAGCGACGGACGAGCAGATGGAAAATAATTATCTCCGTGGTTTCATCCAAGAGTATGAAATGGATGGAGCCATCATTAGTATAGAGGCGGATGAAGCATGGGGAGCAACGGATTTCCGTCATGTGCTTACGAAGCTCATGCCTGACCTTACCGTCTACTACATCGTGGAAGAGCCAGGCTGTGAAGTCTATGCTACCAATGATGCCGAGAGCAAATACTTCACGGACAAGTTCTACGTGGACGCTTGTGTGAACGGCAACTATGAGAGTGATTATTTTGAGACAGAGAAACAGGCTATGGCTTATGCGGCAGAGTTGCTTGGTAAAGAGGAAGTCAGCAAAGGCGAATTGAAGAGCTGGAACGAAGAGCATAAGGAGGACAATGATTTCATCTACGTCCACGAGTTTGAGATTGAAGACTAAGAAATAAAGGTCATGGCAGGGCTAACCACCCTGCCGCAATCTTTTTTTAGCATGAAACACAAGAAGTTTGAGTTAAAGACACGCGAAACGACTATTGCAAGCTACAATGCAACATACGACGGTTATCTTCAATTTTGTGATGATATGGGCAATGAACCCTGCGAAGAAAATAGTGAAGATTATTCTGAATGGTTGGATATTGCCCAAAGTGAAGGCGGCTTTTATGTTGATTGAAAATGTTTGGGGATGAAATGTCCCCAAACATTTTGGGCTGCTCCTTAATGTCGCAGCCATAGGCGAACCATTGAGTTTCGCCAGTAAATAGGTCATTTTAGGTCATTAGACGTGACCTTATGATAAGTGCCTTGGATGTGATATGGTGCATACCGTCTTCTGTTAAAACGTGACTTAAAGTATTTTCCGTACACCCAAGTTCTTTCTCGGAGAGCTTCTTAAAGATGGCATTCACACTGCCAAAGTAATAATTCTTACGGCTATGTATGAGATGCACATGGATTACTTTCCTCAATGGTTTTTCTTTCATAAAACAACTAAAGTCTGAAATTTGCATTATTCTATCTTCTCTTCCCAAAGATTAGAACCAATACTGTCTCTTTGCTGATACATGTCTGTCGTTATCTCAATTTCAATACCTGTCCCAGTCCAATTTACAGAGACAACTTTGGTATTGTACTCATTGGAAAGCAGACCCTCCAATGATACTTCAAGGCCTCGATACCTGTAAAGGTCGCTGCCTTTGAACACGACATCTTCTTCGTCAGCCTTTATATGCCCCTCTTCTATGAAACTTTGAATACCTAAAGAATCTCCAGGAGACGGAACGCATGAAAACGGCCATGTTCCACGCCAATTATAAACATTTCCGGCCCAGTAAAATAAAATACGTACTTCCATATATCTTCTTTTGGATACAAAGATAGCAATTTTTATTGATAAAACTTCCAAATATTAAATATATGGAAGTTTTCATCATTCAATTTCTTTATTGTTATCTTGAAACAACCAAGAGATGGCTATTATCATCCCCTGTAACCATTTCCATGCGTTCCGTCTCCTGCAACTTATGGGGATTCTATTTTACATTTCCTTATCTATCTTCCCATTTCCGTTTCTGATTTCGACCTCACTTTTCGTCCGCTTGTAGTCATCCATCGACTTTTATTCTGCAAAGGTATCGCAGGCGGGGAACACGGCAAACACCGGAATGCTCCCTATTGGCGGAAAACTTTTCATGACCCTCCGAAATCAAAGATTGCGGTTTCCTGAAAACTTTTACCGGCCAATTCTTTGCCTTAAGTTCCCTTAATACCTGCGATGTTACCTTGCACATAAAAGGTTCGAGATGACGGTTACACCGGAATGATAAAAAAAAGTTCGGATCGAAGAAACGAAAAAACTAAAAAGGTTGAGAATCGGGATGCCCAGAATAAATATTAAATTCATAAAACAATAAGAAAATGGAAACAACAACAATTCAAATCGTAACATCTGTGTGGAACATTGAGGAAACAACAGGTTATAAACCCCTTACTACTTTTTGGGGTGATTTCTCAATTGCAGAGAAGTTTGGCGTAAAAGCGGTAAACGATACATTCAAACGAGCATTCGAGGAGTGGAAAGACAATTATAAGTTTCTGACCGAGCTTGTTATGGTGCTCAATCATAAGATTTGGCAATGGTACGAGAAAAACGATGAGTTGGCACGTGTTTACAATGCCCTTTGGGAGGAAGCGGACAATTATGGTTGCGAAAACCTGAAAGGCGAGGAATTAGACTACTTTTATGAAACACTTGATTAATAACCAATGCAAGGTGGAAACCCCACCTTATTAAAACAGACAAAACAATGAAACATTTTGATTATGCCCCTCTTTATGAAGAGATTTACAAACGACAGAAGCAGGAACTAATCGACGCTTTGCGGAATTTCCCTAACCATGAATTTCATTTTGGGATGGATTATGACGACGAAGAACAAGGAGAAAAGGCGGAACATCCTTACATCATAGGATATTTGGGAGAGGAACCTGCCGACCTGAAAGTAATGGCGGTAAAGGAAGAAGATGGTTTCCTGTCAATATTGGTAAAAGACAAAGAAGATGGCTTTGAGGGAACCATCACCGATTTGAAGCTGGATATAGTCTTAGGACATTTGGAGAACATACTTGATGAGTTGCCAGATATGTAGCTAATTTGATATGAGTGAGGTGTCAGGTATCGCCCGGCATCTCACTTCTTGAATTTTCATGCCAAAAAAAATCGGTGGGGCTTACCGCCCCACACCCTGATTATGAACCGGCTCCTTTCGGGACTAAATATCAAGGACATTGCCGGATCCTGTCCGCCGGGGTCGCTTTCACCTTCCGGCACGCCACAGGAAAAAGCTCCCAAAAGCGGAAGGGCAGAGACTTGCAGACACTGCCCACATTGTTGGATATAGGCTACTTACCCCTTTTCTACATAGCGGCATATCTTTATTGCCGTATTCCTATATTTCCATATTGTCATATAGGTGCATTCTTGTATAGCTGTATATACATATATATGGCTATACGAACATACATCTATGCGGATTGCCTTGCAGACCTTATAGTGGTACATCCCTTTTCCGTCTCCTACCATGGCACGGCTTGCAGCCTTCTTCAACCATTGTCTTTGAAACTTCCGCTCTTCCTCCCTGACGGTGGA
>NZ_JAJLQX010000042.1:2500-5591 GCF_021295095.1 Phocaeicola oris | reverse complement strand
AAAAAAAGCATAAAAAGATTTGCGTGTTATTTAAAGTTGTTCTACCTTTGTACCCGCTTTCCGCAAGGGAGCGCATCGATCTTTGAAAGAATGACAAACAGACAAAGCAGTACAAGCGTTCCGTATTCCGTCCATATATTGACTGGACTCGGTACGGTTAAAGATACGGCGATCCGTTCAAAACAAAAAAACAGGCATTCGGATCCGGGACAGCAACACGCCTTCGTTAGTAATAAACGTCGGTGAAAGATTTTTTTAAATACAAAGAAGAGTTTGATCCTGGCTCAGGATGAACGCTAGCTACAGGCTTAACACATGCAAGTCGCGGGGCATCATGATCGTAGCAATATGATTGATGGCGACCGGCGCACGGGTGAGTAACACGTATCCAACCTTCCCCCTACCGGGGTATAGCCGCCCGAAAGGGTGATTAATCCCCCATGACGTCGCGTGATCTCCTGAGATCGCGACCAAAGCCGTAAGGTGGTAAGGGATGGGGATGCGTTCCATTAGGCAGTAGGCGGGGTAACGGCCCACCTAACCAACGATGGATAGGGGTTCTGAGAGGAAGGTCCCCCACATTGGAACTGAGACACGGTCCAAACTCCTACGGGAGGCAGCAGTGAGGAATATTGGTCAATGGGCGCAAGCCTGAACCAGCCAAGTAGCGTGAAGGATGAAGGTTCTATGGATTGTAAACTTCTTTTTCGCGAGAATAAAAAACTCCACGCGTGGAGTCTTGCAGTTATCGCGTGAATAAGCATCGGCTAACTCCGTGCCAGCAGCCGCGGTAATACGGAGGATGCGAGCGTTATCCGGATTTATTGGGTTTAAAGGGAGCGTAGATGGGCGCATAAGTCAGCTGTCAAATCCCGGGGCCCAACCCCGTTCAGCAGTTGAAACTGTGCATCTTGAGTGGCTTGGAGGCAGATGGAATTCGTGGTGTAGCGGTGAAATGCATAGATATCACGAAGAACTCCGACAGCGAAGGCATTCTGCCACGCGCCAACTGACATTGAAGCTCGAAAGTGCGGGAATCAAACAGGATTAGATACCCTGGTAGTCCGCACGGTAAACGATGAGTGCTCGTCCTTGGAGATATACGTTCAGGGGCCGAGCGAAAGCGTTAAGCACTCCACCTGGGGAGTACGCCGGCAACGGTGAAACTCAAAGGAATTGACGGGGGCCCGCACAAGCGGAGGAACATGTGGTTTAATTCGATGATACGCGAGGAACCTTACCCGGGCTTGAATTGTACCTGACGGTCGTGGAGACACGACTTCCGCAAGGCAGGTATGAAGGTGCTGCATGGTTGTCGTCAGCTCGTGCCGTGAGGTGTCGGCTTAAGTGCCATAACGAGCGCAACCCCTGCCGTCCGTTGCCATCGGTTCATGCCGGGCACTCTGACGGGACTGCCATCGTAAGATGCGAGGAAGGTGGGGATGACGTCAAATCAGCACGGCCCTTACGTCCGGGGCCACACACGTGTTACAATGGGGAGTACAGCGGGTAGCCATCGCGCAAGCGAGAGCCAATCCCCAAAACTCCTCCCAGTTCGGACTGGAGTCTGCAACCCGACTCCACGAAGCTGGATTCGCTAGTAATCGCGCATCAGCCATGGCGCGGTGAATACGTTCCCGGGCCTTGTACACACCGCCCGTCAAGCCATGAAAGCCGGAGGTACCTGAAGTACGTAACCGCGAGGATCGTCCTAGGGTAAATCCGGTGATTGGGGCTAAGTCGTAACAAGGTAGCCGTACCGGAAGGTGCGGCTGGAACACCTCCTTTCTGGAGCGGATTCTTCTGCCTCTGATAAAAAACGTTTAGTTACGGGTTTTCGTCGTAGCGACCTTGTGCCGTGCCGTCTGTTTGTTTTCGATGATATATCCGCCGTAACAGGCGACGGAGAAACAGAAGCCGTGTTCGGTCTCCCCGCGAGAGGATGTCCCGGACGTGTTGTAAGCCGAGAAACAGTCCTATAGCTCAGTTGGTCAGAGCGCTACACTGATAATGTAGAGGTCGGCAGTTCAACTCTGCCTGGGACTACGTTTGGGGGGATTAGCTCAGCTGGCTAGAGCACCTGCTTTGCAAGCAGGGGGTCAACGGTTCGAATCCGTTATTCTCCACTATTGTTCGTCTTCTGTGAGGATATGTATCATATTATATGTTATGTGTTTTTATAAAGATGATTTTATAAAGATTATTTTGTAGAAACGGTTTTATAAAGATATAAAGATGAATGTATAATATATAATATAAAAGTATGCCGTAAAAATAAAGTATGCTGTATGTATTTTCCAAAGACGGCTTATCGATCTATGACATGATGTACAATCAAAGAAAAAAGCAATCAGTAACGAAAAAGCTGAAAGTATAAGTCACCATCGCAGGGAGTGCGTGTTAGTACGTTGTACTCTGGTTATTCCCCTGCGAAAAGAGGCGAGAAAGTAGGAAAGGGCGCATGGCGGATGCCTAGGCTCTTGGAGGCGACGAAGGACGTGATAAGCTGCGAAAAGCTCCGGGGAGGCGCACATAGCCTTTGATCCGGAGATCTCCGAATGGGACAACCCGTCCGTTTGAAGAACGGACATCCCCGCATTGCCGGGGAAGCCAACGCAGGGAACTGAAACATCTTATTACCTGCAGGAAAAGAAAACAAAACGTGATTCCCCCAGTAGTGGCGAGCGAGCGGGGAACAGCCCAAACCGTCGGGGTTACGGCCCCTTCGGGGTAATAGGAACGGAACCATGGACAAGATCAAGGCGAGCGGAACCCCTCTGGAAAGTAGGGCCGTAGAGCATGAAAGCTGCGTACGCGCAGCCTTGTGAAGTCTTCCGTCTTCCTGAGTAGCGCGGGTCACGAGAAACCCTGCGTGAAATCTCCGGGACCATCCGGAAAGGCTAAATACTCCCAAGAGACCGATAGTGAACCAGTACCGTGAGGGAAAGGTGAAAAGCACTCCGAACAGGAGAGTGAAATAGTCCCTGAAACCATGCGCCTACAAGCGGTCGGAGCACGATTCATCGTGTGACGGCGTGCCTTTTGCATAATGAACCTACGAGTTTCCGTTGCCGGCAAGGTTAAGCGCTAT
>NZ_JAJLQX010000041.1 GCF_021295095.1 Phocaeicola oris | reverse complement strand
CAGACTCCTCATACTCGCGAAGAAGATTTAATTTTTCTTCCTCACTGTAATGTTTGTACTTTTTACGCATAAGTTATACACATTTTTATGGTTATTAAATGTGTCTACTTATATCAGTATAAGTCATGACTTTTCCTCCACATCTTTATGACCATTTTAATGAACCAAACAAAAGGGGGAAAACATCTTGTCAACATACTACAAGACCATATTCTACCTTCGTAGGTATCTGCATGACTTCTCTGTTTTTTTTCGAATTCACGTTAAAGTAAGCCTTATTATAGAAATACACAATAAAACAACTTGAACTAATCATCCAATTGATAAAAAGTTATGTTTCATCGGATTCACACTAAAATTAGTATCTTTGCAATATTAGAAACAACTCTCTACCTATGACTCTCCTGATACTTTTGTTGTGATTAGCTTTAAAATTAGTATCTTTGCAATATTAGAAACAACTGTAACACCCAATTTAGTACCTGGCCTTAGTTGTGATTAGCTTTAAAATTAGTATCTTTGCAATATTAGAAACAACGAACAATAGAAACATATAAAAGACAATGTGGTTGTGATTAGCTTTAAAATTAGTATCTTTGCAATATTAGAAACAACTCCTCCCATGTGTGGTTGCCACTGTCGCTGTTGTGATTAGCTTTAAAATTAGTATCTTTGCAATATTAGAAACAACACCGTGCAGAACAGTGCCGGCACCGTTCAGTTGTGATTAGCTTTAAAATTAGTATCTTTGCAATATTAGAAACAACATAGAACGTGGAATATTCAACTATCCAGGAGTTGTGATTAGCTTTAAAATTAGTATCTTTGCAATATTAGAAACAACAAAGCTTCGTATATATCCATTATCGTTGCAGTTGTGATTAGCTTTAAAATTAGTATCTTTGCAATATTAGAAACAACAGGATTCGAGTTGGGAAAGCGAAAGGAATAGTTGTGATTAGCTTTAAAATTAGTATCTTTGCAATATTAGAAACAACTCCTTTGCGATGAGGACATGCGGAAAGGTGTTGTGATTAGCTTTAAAATTAGTATCTTTGCAATATTAGAAACAACGGTATAACCGTGGAAGTATTCAAGCATCTTGTTGTGATTAGCTTTAAAATTAGTATCTTTGCAATATTAGAAACAACATTATTTTCAAACCATATATTTCTGCCGTGTTGTGATTAGCTTTAAAATTAGTATCTTTGCAATATTAGAAACAACAGACAGCGCATAAGAGACTGAATATCAATCAAATTATGACGATTGAAGGAAAATAAAAAATTGCATAGAAATTAAAGTTCCATCCGGTGAAGATGGAACTTTAATTTTTCTAGAAAAGTTCTAACTGCACACCAGGAGCATTAGGAGGTTGAGGCTTCTTGCCATAGAAAAGTTTAATTTGTTCAAACTGCTTATCCGTAATACCCATTATCCCTACCTGCCCATATGTTGGAATAAAAGAGGTTATGCGTTTTATATGAACTTCCATGTTTTCTTTACTACCACAATGACGGATATAAATGGAAAATTGAAACATCGTGAATCCATCTTTCAATAGATTCTCACGAAAGAGCGATGCTGCTTTTCGTTCTTTCTTTGTATCGGTAGGTAAATCAAAGAACACCATTAGCCACATAGTTCTATACTGACTGAATCTATTGGTTTCCACTAATAATTTTATAACTCAGGATAAATAATTTTTCTTTGCTCACCGGTAAAACATTTGTAAAGCGAAGCTGTAGTTTGCTGCGTTGCAATCATTAACGGGCTCTTTTTGTTCCCAATGATTATATCAAGCACAGGTATGGATAGCAGTTTTATTTTTATATCTTTTGTAAGTTCATTATAATCATTGACTGAAGCCATCACATCTAAAACCACACCGTCAACATAGGGGCGATAAGGTTCCATAATGTCATCTGCAAGGCAGTAAGCATTGTATTTATTATGATGATGGATTCCCAATGTAGGGAGTAATCCACTTACAACCAACGACCGTGCTACAACAGCACGTAATATAGCATACCCATAGTTAAGAAGATTATTGGGAGGTTCGCCTTCGCGTGTCCTTACAAAGTTTAGAATATCAGGAAAAAGATTCTTCCAATAGTAAGCTGCTGCTCGTGCTTCAAGATTATCGGGATCACCACTCCTAACTTTATCTGCCCAAGCAAACATACATGCGGTTTCTGTATTGGTATATAGATCAAGAATTTTAGCTTGATTAATGATTTTTTGTTTTACAGTTTGCTGCCATAATTGTTTCTTGAGTGGTAGAGATGCCTCTATTTGCATACGAAAACGTTCGTTCTGTGTTGTATTGCCACATAAAGGCAAAAACAATCCGATAGGTAAGTTCCGGTTATCGCAAGTAATAACGGCACTGTTATTTTCTATCAATGCCTCTAACGCTGCCGATGTGATGGTTATTTGTTTATTATCGAGCAGCACAACTCCAATATCTTCAATTGGGATTGTACGTTCAGCTTGCTTTTTAAATTTTTCGGGTAGCTCATTGCACGTTTCTATTTCGGGCAAATGGATAACTAACTGTGCATTACGCAAACCTAAATAGGCAGGATTACTAAAGCATAACGTTTTCTTTATCATAAGCCATCTATTTTAATCATATTCACCTACTGCTACTATTTTACCAATAGAATTAACACGCACTTTAACAATGCCATCTAAGTATGGTAAAGATTTTAGTTGTTTGTATGTTATTCCTTTAAGTTTAGATATCTTTTCTACATTTGTTTCCAAGTGATGCCTAAACATATAATCTCGAATTATGGTATTACCATAATCTATTTTTGAAATAGTTTGAACTCTATATAGATTTGGACTGATCTTTTCATAATTAGCCTCGTCCATTAAATCCATCTCAGAAGGCACGAATCCTGTTTCTTCATTAGGAAACACAAAATATTCGTTTTGTTTCATTGTAAAAAGGAATCGCCATCCTATATCGTAATTAAAGTTTTTATCAACAATAGGAACGTTCTGCGATTTACGTTCAGCAGCTTCAAAGAATGAAACAGCATTGTCTTGCAAGTTGCCTTTTTCATCACGATAAATTGCAATATGGTGATTTTTGCTTGTTTGAACATAATCACCCAACATGCTTTTCCCATTCTTTCCAATAACAGGTTCACCGGATTGGCTCTTCAACGTATGCAAAGGAATTGCGCTTAAAACTCCTTCAACGCTAACACGCTTTAAAGTTATATTCTTTTCTCGGTCAAGGAAAATAGGACATTCGTCTAAATTACTGAAAGCTTTCTTCTCGTCTCCACCAAACTCTTCCAACCGAGCTTTCAGAATATCTCGTATCCCTTTATCAATAACCTTATCGAGTTTAAGGTCTGGTGTGATTAGTTTGCGGACAGGATGATACATTTCCCATTCCACTGTCTTAACCAATGCAGGAACAACTTTTGTCTGCTGCGCATTCAGATAAATAGGATTCTTTTCTAACGCATTTCTTCCGGTAAAAGCTTTTTTAGCATTACCTCCATATTCGTTAAGACGCTTTAGTAAGGCTTCACGAACAACCGGACTACTCACCTTATTAATAGTATTTTCATCTAATGCTGAACCCACCTTTACCATTTTTATTACAGGGCGCATCTTCGTGCCATATATGGTTTCATTATGTAAAGGCCCTCGTGGTGTAAGTTGTACCTTTTTTATTATACCATGTTTTGTTTTAATCTTATTTATATTCAGCGTTGTCACCTTGTTTTTCGCTTTAATTGAAACTAAAATAGAATTAAGATGACGTTTTGCTTCAGCACGGAATTCATTAATAGGAATAGGAGCATTAAAGCGAAGACTATTACTTTTATCTCTATGCAACTCTTTATTTTCAATTGCGTAGATACTGCCACCTTTATTGCTTCGTGCATTAAGGTTGTTCAGATACTGAATATAAGAAGGTTTTGTAAAGGCTATCGTCAGAGCATCCATTGCATGATGGCGATGGTCATTGCGCTTTGTCCAATCTTTTATTCGTCTGATTTTCTTTCCATCTCTGTCTTCAACTTCTTCCGCCAAACCTAATTTTTTATACTTTTCAAAGTTTAATTCTTTCATAACATCTACCAACTGCCAATCTTCGCGCAGTCGGTTTGTTATCTCTCCTGTAGTTGGCGTTACGGTCTTTACCAACTCGCCTAAAATCTCATAAGCTTTCCTTGCTATATACTGTGTGTTGCGAAGATCACGTTCTATAAAGCCAGAAGGTATATCAGTTTCAGACATTAAGAGTTTGTTATATTTTGCCCGGCTTATAACTCTATTTTCAAGAAGTATATTTAATCGCTTTCTATATTCCTCAACAGCCTGATTTCCATACTTTCCCTGAATAAAGTCGAACGCTGTCGCATTACTCTTAGCTATATTTACGTCACGTGCTTCTATAGTTTTATTAGAGAATGAATCATCGAACAAACGTGCTTTAGGAATGATATGTTCTATATCAAAGTCTTTAGAGAATAGTTTCTCCTTGGGGATATATGTATTTGAATAAAGCGTTTTAAATCCATTGAATTCAAGTTCTTTATATAATTTATATTTTATAATGTCATTCCGACTTATATAAGATAAACCAAACTCCTTTTCCAATATCTCACGAATACGTAGATTTTCTGCATTACCCTGATTGATAGCACGAGAACGTTCCTCTCGCTCAGCGGCACCACTCTTCAGCTCTCGTGCCATTTCTATTCTTATTTCATCAGGCTTACCATACTTATCAATGATAGCGTTTATAACATTAATCATTTGATTGAGAATCTTCTCAACTACAGGATTACGCAAACTATTCTTTGGCAGTAAGTCTAATCTTTCTTTATATACTTTTTGCTCTAATTCGGCCTTTGTAAACGATCGACGTGAATGATTGTAACCAGCGTATGCACAGGCTTGGCTATAGTCGTTTCCTTCCTGAAGGAAAGGTAAAATCTTACGCATGGCCTTTACACTTAAATTAGCATAATCTTCTTCAAAAACTATATCGCAAAGCAATAATGCATATTCTCTGGAAAAGCCAAAAGTGGTTTCCAATTTCCTGAGCAATGCTTCGTTACCCGTTCGAGAATTATCACTTTCGTATGAATACAGCAAATGCCACAGTTGATACATAGGCTGTTCTTCCAACTTATGTTTTTCTAATAAAGGATCGAAATCAAGGATATCGGTATTAAAACCTAAACCGCTAAAAACAGTTCTAACATAATGGCGAATGTATGAAGCATCTTCTTTCTTGAAGTCGCATTCTTCATGTCCTGATAATGTAATGATGCGATTATAACAGTCGTAAAGTGTAGCCTGCGTACGATTTCCCTCCAATTCTTTATAATTTAAATCCCAACGCTTACCTTTTTTATTTATTACCTTTAGCGCATCCGTTTTACTTAATTTCGCTTTAACGCTTAATTCTCGATAAAGCTTCTTTTTTTCATCTTCATCAAGAAAACGCTTATCTTTCGTTTCTGTATCAATAAGCAAAACGTTGTTTAGATTTTGCCAAATTCTAAACTCCTGAAATACAGGTGACGACTTTGGAGCTACTTTCGGTCCAATAGTCATTTCCTTTTCATTTCCATCATTCATCACTTTAACTTTGCGTTGTTCGAGTTCACAAATAGAAATAAGTCCTTTTTTACTCTTCAATGGACGTTGATAGAAAATGATAATATCTCTGAGTTCTTGTTTCAATTCTGGCGTTAACTCCTTGTGAAAAGTTGCTTGTGTTTCCCATATCTTTTCAAATTCGTCTAAATAATCTTGACGATAAAAAGGTTTATTCTTTATGCTGATATGTGGATTTTCTTTTAACGAAGTCCAAAGATATTGTCCAACAGTTTGTTGGTTAAAATAAAGTTCTTTACTCCTGTCGCTAATAGCACCAAGAAGCCCACTTGTATTTTCGATTTGTCCTTTTAAATCGCTAATGACAAAAGCCAAAACATCTTTTTCAATCTTCCTATACAAAGCTTCTACACGCCATCTTAAAGGTTGTAGCTTCTTATCTAAATCTTTTAAATCGGCAGAATAGATACCATATTTAGCAAGAAAAATTTTATTTGTATTAGTTTTTGTTTTACCTTCTAATTGCTGTTTAAATTCATCTGTCAGTATTTCCGGATAATACTTCTTCTGCTCATTCCATATTCTTTCTAATTCTGAAATTAAGTCAAAACGATAATAACTTGGAACAAACTTTCTACCCTTATTTTGTAACAGAAGTGAGTATTCAGCAGGAGTCAAATGATCTTCGTAAAGCTTTTTGGCAATAGTCATTCCATCAAAAGCCTGCCCGTCTTCTTTATTATTCGCTTTTCGATTGCTTTTATAGCCACGTTTTTTATTGAGCATAAATAAAATACGTGTAAATTCGTGCAAGGAAATCTCTTCGGTTACTGCCTTTGCACGAAGTTTATATGTCCCAAAAATTGAATCTTTACCTTCTTCATACATTGGTTCAGAACCTACCCAACCTTGTTTTTGCAAACAATCACGAAGGTTTTGTCTACGAAGTTTATATCGTTGAAGGTTTATTCTTGCTCCATGACGCTGCTGCCTTTCAGAATTGGTTGTAATTGCTTTTCCTTTTTCAAAATTTCCTTTCTCATCTACTGTTAATGGATTTACCCTCACTCCAAGACGGACAATAGAAGATTTTTCATTATCATTTTCTGCTTCATTTACTAAAGCCCAGCCTATACTTGTTGTACCTAAATCTAATCCTAAAATGCTTTTCATAATTGAATTGTTAATGTGTTTCGTAAAAATACAAAATATTTTAGTTAAAAATAAATTTAACATAAAAAACTTGCATATTATTTGAAAACACAGTAGTTTTGTACAACTAATTTTAAAGCATTCACAATAAGGATTATTCCGTTGTGAAAACATTAGGTTTCCTCGTCCTATAACACGGGGATTTTTTATCCCAAATCGGTCATTAGAGCATTGTTATCATCTTTTTCTAATGACCGATTTGGGGTTATTTATAGCCTTCCACTTGTTCCTGTTTAATTGCTAAATCAATTTAAATAAACGGAAAAATTGAAGATGTAAATGTATTGTTATAGAATTAATTAAATAGAAGGAGTATGTACAAACTCTCATTCTTTTATGATATATGGAAGTCCTAATTGTTAATTACACTTAAATAGAGAATAGTATAGAAAGAGTTATGATTTGTAATCGGATGATAATCACTATCTTTGCAGACCTTTTTCAAAGGTGAGTTCTGCAACTCAGCAGACTAAAGAAATAAATATTGAATGAAAACATTTGAAGAATTAGGCGTTTCTCCTGAAATACGGAAAGCCATTGAAGAAATGGGATATGAGAATCCCATGCCTGTACAAGAAGAAGTTATTCCGTATTTGTTGGGGGACGGAAATGATGTGGTTGCTTTAGCTCAGACAGGGACAGGAAAGACAGCAGCTTACGGACTTCCGCTTATTCAGCGGACAGATGTCTCTAAAGTAGTTCCACAATCGTTGATACTTTGTCCTACACGTGAACTTTGTTTGCAAATCTCCGGTGATCTTACTGATTACTCTAAATATATTGATGGCCTGAAAGTACTTCCGGTGTACGGAGGCTCTTCTATACAGAGCCAAATACGTATGCTGAAGTCCGGTGTTCATATTATAGTTGCTACACCGGGGCGTCTCATTGATTTAATGAAACGTAATGTTGCCAAGCTCGATACTGTAAATAATGTAGTAATGGATGAAGCTGATGAGATGCTTGACATGGGTTTTTCAGAAGACTTAAACGCTATTTTGGAACAGGTCCCTCAGGAACGGAATACGCTGATGTTCTCTGCTACCATGAGTAATGACATCTCACGTATCGCAAAGCAGTATCTGCGTAATGCTAAGGAGATTACTATCGGAACAAAAAACGAAGGCAGCAATAATGTGAATCATGTTGCCTATATCGTTCGTGCCAAAGATAAATACGCAGCGTTGAAGCGAATTGTCGATTATTATCCACAGATATATGGAATCATTTTCTGTCGTACCCGTTTGGAAACACAGGAAGTGGCAGATAAATTGATTCAGGATGGATACGACGCGGAACCTTTGCATGGAGATTTAAGTCAAGCTCAACGTGACTTAGTTATGCAGAAGTTCCGCCAACGGCATTTGCAATTGTTAGTGGCAACAGACGTGGCCGCCAGAGGATTGGATGTCAGCGATTTAACTCATGTTATAAACTACGGATTTCCGGATGATAATGAGGTGTATACTCACAGAAGCGGACGAACAGGCCGTGCAGGAAAGACGGGAATTTCTATGGCTATTATCAATTTGCGTGAACGTGGTAAATTACGTGACATAGAACGTACTATGCAGAAGAAGTTCACTATAGGGACTCTTCCGACAGGTAAGCAGATTTGTGAACAGCAATTGCTGAAAGTGATTGATGATGTGGAGAAAGTGAAAGTGAATGAGGATGAGATAAAGGATTTTCTTCCTGATGTTTATCGCAAATGGGAATGGTTGTCGAAAGAGGACTTGATTAAACGAATGGTTTCTCTGGAGTTCAATCGCTTCTTAGAATATTACAGCAATGCGGATGAGGTAGAATCATTGACTCTTGAAACAAAGAAAGAAAAGAGCGTTCGTAAGGACCGATGCGCAGAAAGAGAGCGACGAACCCATACTGCCGAGAAAGGTTATACCCGAATCTTTATTACTTTAGGAAAGAAAGACGGAATAGTTCCAAACAAATTGATAGAATTAATTAATAGAAATACGAAAGGACAACATATTGAAGTGGGCCGAATTGATTTGATGCAGAATCTTTCGTTCTTTGAAGTTCCTAATGCTCAGGCAGACGATACAATTAATGCTTTGAATGGAATCAATGTGAAAGGTCGTCGGATAGTTGTTGAGATCGCGAGAGAAAATACAGGGAAATCCGACATATCAGGTAGAAAGCGTGGATCGGAAAGTAATAGTTCTCGTCGGGGCGAAAGGGCGGAAAGACGACGCGGAGGACGTTCCGAAAGAAGAGAGTCTCGTTCGGAAACGCAAAGCAGAAAAACAGATCGTAAGGCTGATAGCTCTGATCGTAAGTTCAGAAAGAAGAATAAAAAGGAAGAAGAATTTGTTTTGATGAAAGAGTCTGCTAAGAAAGACGATTGGAAACAGTTTTTCATTCATAATGAAGACAGTCGCAAAAAGAAGAAATGACGAATTCATACTATATTATTAAGGAAAGGCTGTGCTTGTCGCGCAGCTTTTCTTATAGTTTGCTGTGTGTAAAAGTCGCTTTATATACGTGATACAGGTGAACAGAGAAAGTCATCAAATGTTTTGAACATCTCATACGTATCAAACTTCTATTTCATACGTATAAAATGACTAACTCATCCGCATGAATTACTCAACTCGTCCGCATGAACTGTCCAACTCATCCGCATGACTTCATTCGTTTATGCGTACCCTGACTTTACCTGATTTTACTAGACACTTTTTTGCTACATTAGCTGAACCGGTAGACACTTTTTTCCTTGCCATACTGATTCCCTATACACCATCGAGCAACCCGTGCTGTTTTGATAGACAGTGCA
>NZ_JAJLQX010000040.1 GCF_021295095.1 Phocaeicola oris | reverse complement strand
TTCTTTTTAACATTTGAACTGTTACAGAATATACAGTTTTTTTATTCATAAGCTTTCAAATGCTGCAAAGGTAATGAATAAAGGACATTTGAGAGGTTTCAGCCTACCAAATGTCCATTACGCCTAATATTGGAATAATAATAAAGGCTGAATGAAAAGATTCAGCCTTTATTATTAAGAAAGCACATCATTAGACCGATATACCTTATATAAAAAACATGGGTAAACGTATCGTATTCGGAAATCAAACCATCAACAGAACCGATGATAAGTACCACTTCGGAAAGTGATACGCATGAGTTGATCAACTCATACGTATGAGTTTGACATTTCATGCGTATCATTTCATCAACTCATACGCATGAACGAGACAACTCATCCGCATCACTTTCTGCTATTATACGTATCACTTTGCAAAGACATAAGACAACCGTATGATGACTATTAAACAGCATACATTCTTTCTCGCATCTCCTTAATCTTATCAGACGCAATATACTCATCATACTCCATCATCTTATCAATGATGCCGTTTGGCGTCAACTCTATAATCCTGTTCGCAACAGTCTCGATAAACTCATGGTCGTGCGAAGAGAACAGGATATTTCCCTTAAACAACTTCAGATTATTATTAAATGCTTGGATAGATTCCAAATCCAAATGATTAGTCGGTGTATCTAAAATCAAGCAATTCGCATTCTTCAGTTGCATACGGGCAATCATACAACGCATCTTCTCACCTCCGGAAAGAACATTCACTTTCTTCAGCACTTCCTCGCCCGAAAAAAGCATTCTCCCCAAGTATGCTTTCATTTGAACTTCGTTTTCCGAGCTGAACTGATTCAGCCATTCTACCAAATTCATATCGCTTTCAAAGAATGATGTATTGTCAAGAGGCAGATAAGCAGTCGTGATAGTAATGCCCCAACTAAAATGCCCCGCGTCCGGTTTACGATTTCCGTTGATAATCTCGAAGAATGAAGTCATCGCTCTCGGATCACGACTTAAGAATACAATCTTATCTCCTTTTTCTGCCGTAAAATTAACATCACTAAACAGCACTTTTCCATCATCAGATACCGCACGCAAACCGGAAACTTCAAGAATTTGATTGCCCGGTTCGCGCTCCATTGAGAAAATGATACCGGGATAACGACGCGATGACGGACGAATCTCCTCTACATTCAACTTTTCCAGCATTTTCTTTCTGCTGGTAGTCTGTTTACTCTTAGCAGCGTTCGCGCTGAACCGGCGAATAAATTCCTCTAATTCCTTGCGTTTTTCTTCAGCCTTAGCTCGTTGGTTTTGTGCCTGACGCAAAGCCAATTGACTTGATTCGTACCAGAAACTGTAGTTTCCTGCAAACAGATTAATTTTTCCAAAATCTATATCGACAGTATGCGTAGAAATAGCGTCAAGAAAATGGCGGTCGTGGCTGACAACCAACACCGTATGCTCAAAGTTGGCCAAATAATCCTCTAACCAGCTAACCGTATCCAAGTCCAAATCGTTAGTCGGCTCATCAAGTAACAAGTTATCCGGATTACCAAACAAAGCCTGAGCCAGCATAACTCGAACTTTTTCTTTACCACTCAATTCAGACATCATCAAATGATGTTTATCCTCCTTTATGCCCAAATCACTCAACAACGTAGCTGCGTCACTCTCAGCATTATATCCATCGAGTTCCGCAAAACTTTCCTCCAATTGGGCTACTTTTATCCCATCTTCATCCGAGAAATCCGGCTTTGCATAGAGTTCATCCCGTTCTTTCATCACGTTCCATAAAACACTATGCCCCATCAGCACGGTATCGAGTACTTTAAACTTATCCCATTTAAAGTGATCCTGACTTAACACAGAAAGTCGCTCGTCGGGTCCCAGCACAATCGTTCCTTTCGAAGACTCCAGCTCTCCCGAAATTGCTTTCAGCAGCGTAGACTTACCTGCTCCATTAGCGCCAATCACACCGTAAATATTCCCGTTCGTAAACTTCAGGTTAACATCTTTATATAACACACGTTTTCCAAACTGAATGGAAAGGTCAGAAATTGTAATCATCAGCTAATACCTTAATTTATATATAATATTTATTTTGAGAGTGCAAAGGTAGGCATTTAATTTGATAAAATTGTGTCAGTCTGACATATTTTCTCTAACTTTGCGCGGAAATTGAGGAAAGGCACAATATTTGTTATATGCCTATTAACATTTTATGTGACAGTTATGAGCAAGCATAGAAAAAACAAAAGGAAATATAATTATATGAATCCGAATGAAAATATAAAGAAGTCTCAGGAAGAGGAAATTAAAGCAGAAGCTGAACAGCCGGAAACAGCCCCCCAAAGGAATGAAGAGGGAACTGAATCAAAATCTCAGGAAGAGACTAAAGAAGAAGTTGAACAATCAACTACCGAAGTTAATTCTGCAGAAGAATTGGAAGAAGCAAAAAAAACTATTGAGGAAGACAAAGACAAATATTTACGTTTGTCTGCCGAGTTTGATAATTACCGCAAACGCACCATTAAAGAGAAAGCAGAATTGATACTAAACGGAGGTGAAAAAGTCATTAAGTCTATTTTACCTATCATAGATGATATGGAGAGAGCCATTATTAATCTGGATACAGTTAAAGAGCTAAAACCGGCAAAGGAAGGTATAGAACTCATCTATAACAAATTCATTAAAGCACTTGAGTCACAAGGCGTTAAGAAGATAGAAACAGAAGAAAAAGAGTTTAATACCGATTTCTTTGAAGCTATTGCAATGATTCCTGCTCCATCGGAAGATAAAAAAGGTAAAGTATTGGATTGTGTCCAGACTGGTTACACATTAAATGGCAAAGTTATTCGCCACGCAAAAGTAGCTGTAGGGCAATAAAGCATCACATTCATGGCAAAGAGAGACTATTACGAGGTATTAGGCATTAGTAAAACAGCTACGGCCGATGAAATAAAAAAGGCATACCGTAAGCAAGCCATTAAATACCATCCTGATTTGCAGAGCGGTAAGTCGGATGCTGAGAAAAAAGAAGCTGAAGAGAAATTTAAAGAAGCAGCCGAAGCATACGGGGTATTGAGTGATCCTGATAAGAGACAGCGGTATGATCAGTTCGGACCGGAAGGTGTTAATGGCAGCGGAGGTTTTGGCGGTTTTGGAGGAGAAGGTATGTCTATGGATGATATCTTCTCGATGTTCGGTGATATCTTTGGTGGACATTCCGGTTTTGGTGGTTTTGGTTTTGGAGGAAGCAGTCGATCCAGCCAAGCTCAACGTCAATATCGCGGTTCTGATTTACGCGTTAAAGTTAAACTGAATCTGAAAGAAATTTCAACAGGCGTTCAAAAGAAATTCAAATTAAAAAAATACGTTATCTGTGACCATTGCAATGGCACAGGATCGGAAGATGGCAAAACTGAAACTTGTCCCACTTGTCATGGTTCAGGTACTGAATATCGAACTCAGCAAAGTATATTTGGTACTATCCGTACTCAAACTGTTTGTCATACTTGTGGTGGAGAAGGTAACATTATCAAGAATAAATGTAAAGTTTGTGGCGGCGAAGGAATCGTCTACGGTGAAGAAGTAGTAGACGTTAAGATTCCTGCCGGAGTAGCTGAAGGCATGCAAGTTACTATCAGCGGTAAAGGTAATGCAGGAAAGCACAATGGAATATCGGGAGACTTGCTCGTTATAATAGAAGAAGAAAAAGATGCCGAACTAATTCGTGATCAAGACGATTTGATATATAATCTGTTGCTTAGTTTTCCTACAGCAGCCTTAGGAGGAACGGTAGAAATTCCAACTATTGATGGAAAAGCAAAGGTAAAAATTGAGCCGGGCACACAGCCGGGCAGAATTCTTCGTTTGCGTGGAAAAGGATTGCCGGGTATTAACAGCTATGGAGCAAATACAGGAATAGGCGATTTACTCGTCAACATCAGTGTATATGTTCCGGAAAACTTAAATAAGGAAGAAAAAGGTTTGATAGAAAAGATGCAAGAATCGGAAAATTTCAAGCCAAATACAACTATCAAAGATAAATTGTTCAGCAAGTTCAAGAACTTCTTTAATAAACAGTAAAATGAATTACGAAGAAACGATTGACTATCTGTTCAACAGTACCCCTCTTTTTCAAAATATAGGAAAAGATGCTTATAAAGAAGGGTTGGTCAATACGTATACTTTGGATGAACATTTTAATCACCCACATCAGAGATTCAAGACTATCCATATAGCGGGAACAAACGGAAAAGGCTCATGCTCACATACACTTGCCGCTATATTTCAGTCGGCAGGATATAAAACAGGACTTTATACCTCCCCGCATTTAGTCGACTTTCGGGAACGAATAAGAGTTAATGGAGATCCTATCTCCAAACAGTTTGTTATAGATTTCATAGACGAACATCGCCATTTCTTCGAACCGCTTCATCCATCTTTCTTTGAGTTAACAACAGCAATGGCATTCCTTTACTTTGCCGAGCAGAAAGTAGATATTGCCATTATAGAGGTCGGTATGGGGGGACGTTTAGATTGTACTAATATTATCCATCCCGACTTATCTATTATTACTAACATCAGTTTTGATCACATGCAATTTTTAGGTAATACCTTAGCCTTGATTGCAAATGAAAAAGCCGGAATCATAAAAGCAGACGTCCCCGTGGTCATCGGGGAAACAACTGATGAGACTAAGGCTGTATTCTTGAAGAAAGCTAAAGAAATGAGTGCTCCTATTATTTTTTCAGAGGAAGAACACTTATTAAAAAGCTCTTCTACAAATAATAAAGACGAAAGAATCTATCAATCGACCGAATATCCTAACTTAATAGGAGAATTAGGAGGACTATATCAGATAAAAAACACCAATACTCTCCTCTCCGCTATCAAAAAATTAAAAGAAATTGGTTATAAGATAGCAGAAAAAGACGTTAGAAACGGATTTCTCCATGTATGTGAGCTGACAGGTTTACAAGGACGTTGGCAAAAATTAAACGAACACCCAACCATTATCTGCGATGTAGGACATAATATTGGGGGATTCAAATATATAACGGAACAGTTAAAACAACAACATTATAAAACACTGCGCATTGTAATAGGTATGGTAAGCGATAAAGACATCAGCAGTGTGTTAGCTATATTACCAAAAGACGCTGTCTATTATTTCACTAAAGCATCTGTCAAACGTGCACTTCCTGAAAATCAATTACTCGCATTAGCAAAAAAAGCCGGACTAAATGGGACTGCTTACCTTGATGTTAATACTGCTGTAAAGGCTGCCAAGAACGAAGCAGGCATAAATGATTTCATTTATATCGGAGGCAGTTGCTTTATTATTGCGGATTTATTAAAATTTCGTCATTTATAATCATACTTTATTTCGGAAAAGTTTGTGAAAACCGAATTAAATCTTTTTATTTGCATAAGAAATTATATTTTCAAATAAAAGATTTTAATAACATGATAAACACATCAAATTCGAAAGAATATCTGTGTGGTTTGAAAAGAGCTGATTTTCAGAAAACTGTTCAAGGTAAACAAACAGATTTATTCGTCCTAAAGAATAAAAATGGCGCTGAACTCGCAGTAACAAATTACGGTGGAGCCGTTGCAGCTCTGATGATGCCGGATAAAAACGGGCAATTCGCAAATGTCATCCAAGGACATGATTCTATTGACCATGTAATAAACAGCCATGAACCATTCTTAAGCACATTAGTCGGCCGATATGGAAACCGGATTGAAAAAGGCAAGTTCCTTTTAGACGGAAAAGAGTATCAACTGGCTATTAATAACGGACCTAATCATCTACATGGAGGGCCAACCGGATTTCATGCTCGTGTTTGGGACGCAGAACAAACAAATGAACAAACATTAAAGTTGCATTATGTTTCTGCAGACGGAGAAGAAGGCTTCCCCGGCAAATTGGAGGTTCATGTAGAATATCAACTTTCCGATGATAATGAATTTATCATCAAGTATTCAGCCACAACAGACAAGAAGACTATCTGTAACATGACACATCATGGATTCTACAGTCTTTCCGGTTTAGATAATCCAACAGCAACCATCGACAATAACATTGTTACCATAAACGCAGATTATTATTTACCAATAGATAATACTTCCATTCCTTTTGGCGATGTAGCCAAAGTAGAAGGAACTCCTTTTGATTTTCGTACTCCGCATGTTGTAGGTTGTCGCATTGACGATAAAATACAACAAATAGAATTTGGAGCCGGCTATGATCATTGTTTTGTTCTGAACAAACGAGAAGCCGGCTCTTTAACTTTTGCCGCCAAATGCGTAGAACCAAATAGCGGACGAGTAATGGAAGTCTATACAACAGAGCCGGGGGTACAAGTTTACACCAGTAACTGGCACAATGGCTTTGCCGGATGGCATGGAACAACATTTCCACGTCGCAGCGCTATCTGCTTTGAAGCCCAACATTTTCCGGATACACCAAATAAAGGACACTTCCCATCATGTGTTCTAAATCCGGGAGAAGAATATAAACAAACTACCATTTATAAATTTAGCATAGAGAAATAAGAAACAAAAGAATATTAAACAAATTAAAAATCTAAAATTATGTCACAGGAACAACAGAAAAATGGGAACATGATCGCCGTTATTACGATGATCTTCCTCTTTGGTATGATTGCATTCGTTACCAACTTAGCCGCGCCTATCGGTGTTATTTGGAAAAACCAGCCAGGTATTGAAGGTTCAAGTACTTGGGGTATGATGGGAAATATGATGAACTTCTTAGCTTATCTGTTCATGGGTATTCCGGCTGGTAAACTTTTAACAAAGATAGGTTATAAAAAGACAGCTCTTCTTGCAATTGCAATTGGTTTTATCGGTGTATTCGTCCAATTCTTATCAGGAATGGTTGGAGTAGGCAGCCAGATTGGTAGTCTACCAACTAACTTCTTCGTATACTTATTTGGCGCTTTCATTTGCGGTTTCAGTGTATGTATGCTGAACACTGTTGTTAACCCTATGTTGAACCTTATTGGCGGTGGCGGTAAAAAAGGTAACCAGTACATTCAGTTTGGTGGCACATTCAATTCTTTGATGGGAACCATCACTCCTATGCTCGTGGGTGCTTTGATTGGCACAGTCACTAAAGATACAGCCATTACAGACGTTAACTTGGTATTATACATAGCTATGGCCGTATTTGCCGCGTCGTTTATTATTTTGTTCTTCGTTCCTATTGAAGACCCACAGAAGAAAGCCGACAATATGGTTTATGAATCAAGCCCTTGGCATTTCCGCCATTTCGTTCTTGGTGCCATCGCCATCTTCGTTTATGTGGGCGTTGAAGTAGGTATCCCCGGAACTTTGAACTTCTTCTTGTCTGATACAACCGGTAAGGGAGCAGGATTAGATCCTGCAACAGCAGCAACCATTGGCGGTTTCGTTGCCGGAACATATTGGTTCTTGATGTTGTGCGGCCGTCTGATATTCGGAAGTATTCTTGGAAGTAAGCTCTCAAGTAAAACATTAATGACTTGCGCTTGTACCATTGCCATTATATTTATTTTAGGCGCTATGATGTCATCAGTTGAGACAAAGGTTTCAATGCCGGTATTCACCGGTTCTTCATTCCAGATGGTAAGTGTTCCTATTGCAGCTCTGCTTTTAGTTCTTTGCGGACTTTGCACTTCTATCATGTGGGGATCAATTTTCAACTTGGCTGTTGAAGGATTAGGTAAATATACCGAAGCTGCTTCCGGTATCTTCATGATGTTGGTAGTTGGTGGTGGAGTTTTGCCTTTAGTACAGAACTTCGTAGCAGACCAAACAACTTATATGACAAGTTACATCATTATTCTCCTCGGTGTTGCATACATGCTTTACTATGCTTTAATTGGTAGTAAAAATGTGAACAAAAACATTAAGATTGACTAAGAAATAATACATTTAATATAAACTTATTAATACTTAAATTACCATGGACATAGATTTTGTAAGAAGTCGCTTCATAAAGCACTTCGACGGAACCACGGGATCTGTTTACACATCGCCCGGTCGTATTAATCTGATAGGGGAGCATACGGACTACAATGGTGGTTTTGTATTCCCGGGAGCAGTAGATAAAGGTATCATGGCAGAAATTAAACCAAACGGCAAAGATAAAGTCTGTGCTTATTCCATCGACTTGAAAGACTACGTTGAGTTTGGCCTGACAGAAAATGATGCTCCAAACGCAAGTTGGGCAAAATACATTTTCGGAGTATGCCGTGAGATGATTAAACGCGGTGTTGATGTTAAAGGATTCAATACAGCATTTGCAGGCGACGTACCTCTTGGCGCTGGAATGTCTTCTTCTGCTGCATTAGAAAGCACTTACGCTTTCGCATTGAACGAAATTTTTGGTGAAAGTAAAATTGATAAATTCGAATTGGCAAAAATTGGTCAGGCAACTGAACATAACTATGTGGGTGTTAACTGTGGCATCATGGATCAGTTCGCGTCTGTATTCGGTAAAGCCGACAGCTTGATTCGTTTAGATTGCCGTTCACTCGAATATCAATATTTCCCATTCAAACCGGATGGTTATCGTTTAGTTCTTGTGGATTCCGTTGTTAAGCATGAATTGGCTTCTTCAGCATATAATAAACGTCGTCAGAGTTGCGAGAATGTAGTAGCTGCCATGCAGAAAAAACATCCACATGTTGAATTCTTACGCGATGCTAACATGGAGATGCTTAATGAGGTTAAAGCAGAAGTCAGTGAAGAGGATTACAAACGTGCGGAATATGTTATTGAAGAAATTCAACGCGTTCTGGATGTTTGCGATGCCTTAGAAAAAGATGACTACGAAACAGTCGGAACAAAGATGTACGAAACACACCATGGATTAAGTAAACTCTATGAAGTCAGCTGCGAAGAACTTGATTTCTTAAACGATATTGCTTTTGATTGCGGAGTTACAGGTTCAAGATTGATGGGTGGAGGCTTTGGAGGTTGTACCATCAACTTAGTTAAAAACGAACTTTACGAAACATTCATAACTACAGCCAAGGAAAGATATAAAGCTAAATTTGGCCGTAGCCCGAAAGTATATGATGTAGTCATCAGCGACGGCTCTCGTAAGTTGATTTAATATTATATATTACGCAAGTATAAGAGACTGTTTACCGAAGTAGGCAGTCTCTTTTTATATTCTCTATTTATCCTTATTCGAAATAAAACGTACCGCCAACTCATATAAAACCATCACTTCAATTTTACATCTAAATAAAAACTCAAAGTGATACGGATGAACGCTTAAAATGATACGGATGAACCGACAAACTCATCCGCATGAATCGATCAACTCATACGCATGAACCGAACAACTCATACGCATGAGTTATTCAAAACTTCTGATGATTTTACAAACTCATACGTATGGTCCCACTCGCTTATACGTATCTGTAAAGAAAAGAAAAAGATTACTACTGAAAATCTATTTGTAATTATTGCTATTTATAAATATCTTAACGTGAGTTCGACGAATTCAAAATAAGGCAAGCTGTGTATCAATTGTTCTGGTAACATTGATACACGGCTTCTTTGGAAAACAGCAGTATGCTGCTATTGCAGCCAAGAGGTTGACCATGAAAT
>NZ_JAJLQX010000003.1 GCF_021295095.1 Phocaeicola oris | reverse complement strand
ATGGGAAAAACATCGTAACTTTACCGGGGCAAACGGCAAGTCCGGAGGAAGGTGTAAACCGGTGCCCTTGACGGTCAAAAACCGGAATGCCCCATTGAGGGGTATCCGGTTTTAGCAAACGAGCAAACCCTGGACTCTGCATGTCCGGTTTTCTTGCACTGTCTATCAAAACAGCACGGGTTGCTCGATGGTGTATAGGGAATCAGTATGGCAAGGAAAAAAGTGTCTACCGGTTCAGCTAATGTAGCAAAAAAGTGTCTAGTAAAATCAGGTAAAGTCATTCATTAAAGTGATGCGTATCATCGAGTAAGTTCATGCGTATCTTTTCAGTGAATGATACGCATGAGTTGAGCAACTGATCCGTATCACTTTGGCGGATGATACGGATCAGTTATGTCATTCTTTTGATAAAACAACAAGAGGATGGAACTTAACGCTTCCATCCTCCTGTTTTATGATTATTGATGATCAAATATCTTTGTCGATTTTTATAATAGAGCCGGTTTCAGGGTTAAATATAACTTTCGTATTAACTTTACTCTTAAACAAGTCATTAACTAAAACTTCTGTTGAACCGAATTGAGTAACAAGGAGTTCGCCATTGAACCATGTCTTCTCGGTGGTGTTGATCTTTACATTCGCCTTGCCGGGGATGTTATAGATAATTCCATTGATTTTCTTTTTCTTTTCTGCCGTCTTCGGATCGAGTTCAGGAATCGGTTCTGTACTGTTAATTGAGATATAAACCGGAGTACCTGCCAAATTGTTGGCGTCCAGTACACCCAACTTATTTGAAAAACGGAATGCAATCTTGTCAACCATTTTATCTTCCGGAGCAATCAAGAAGTGAAATATTTGTTCTTCTTTCGTAGTTACACCGGCAAAGAGCTGAGTCAGAGCCTGTTCTTGTTCTTCTAAATTCTCAAGCATCAACTTCAACGAAGTACCGTCCTTCGGCATATTATCAGCCTGACCACTCACCAACGTTTTCTTACTGTCGCGGATGTTATAGATTTCTTTGGCTACCAAATCGGCTTCTTTTGCAGTGGAAGTTGCGTTCAGAATATCTTCTGTAAGGTATTTGTTTGGATCCAGTTTCATATCAGCCGATTTGTTTTCAGTTATCGGCTGTTTAACCGTCTCCGGAGCTGTGGTATTGATAGCTTCAATCAGCCCTTCTCTTGTCAGTTGAACATTAGATGATAAATCTTTGTCCTTCACTTTTACTTGATATGCATTTTCCGTGTCGGGAATACCTTTTGACGTAACATTCACTGCTTTAATCTCCCAATGAGTTTCAGGTGTGTCCGATACATTATTCATTCTGAGGTAACGACCGGCGTACAGACAAAGGTCACCGGGAGTATAGTGTATCTTAGTGGCGACAACCTCGATGTCAATAACTGTCTTTGGTAAGTAGTAAACTATTCCCTCACCCAAGTTGCTTGGAGCGTATGCGCTATAGTCCTGAGCGTTAACACCTAAAGTAAACAAGCATCCTATGGCTAATAATAATTTCTTCATATATAATTTATTATGAATACGATGAACAAAGTTAGTAATTCTTTTGCAATTAGCTCTTGTTTCCGACCAATTTCTTCCAAGCATAAGGTAAAGCTTCAATGATATCTGTCGAAGTCATGCCTATTTCACCTTTCTGTTCCGCAGCTATATCACCGGCTAATCCATGCGCGTAAACACCTAACCGGCAGGTATCTTCAGAGTTATATCCTTGGGCGAGCAAGGCCAGCAAAATGCCGGTTAGTACATCGCCGCTTCCCGCGGTTGCCATACCCGGATTGCCTGTCGGATTAAGATAGAAATGCCCGTCAGGAGTAATGACCATTGTATAATGTCCTTTCATGATGATATAACTCTGCAATGAAAAAGCCAGTTCTTTCGTTTTTTTCATGCGTTCGAAGGTATCGGTACATTTGCCTATCAGCCGGTCGAGCTCACCAAGATGAGGGGTTAGAATAGAATGTTTTGGCAGCATGGTTAACCAATTGCGGTGTGAACTTAGAATATTCAGCGCATCCGCGTCGAATATCATTGGTCTGTTTGTTTTTTCCACCTGATCTTTCAGGGCAAAGGCAGAATCTTCTTCCTGTCCGATGCCCGGTCCTATTGCAATAGCTTGATAATCATCCGCGTTTTCGGCTATGGCGAAGTAAAGTTCATGCATGTCAGTGTGAACAATGGCTTCCGGAACAGCAAGTTGTAGTAAATCATTATTACGAATGGGTACATGAACGGTGAGTAATCCGATACCCGATTTGAGACAAGCTTTGCTCGACAAGATAGATGCTCCGGCCATACCGTACATTCCGGAAATGAGCAGTCCGTGGCCGAATGTTCCTTTATGCGCAAACTTTTTTCGAGGTTTGATTATTTGTTTGATTTCCTGTTCTTCCGTAATATGATAAGGAGTATCGGCATGTTCGATGTATTCCGAACACAGCCCGATGTCCAGCAGTTCTACCTCTCCAACAATATCTTCGTTCTCAGGGAAAAAGAACGAGAGTTTCGGAAATTGGATACTCAGGGTAACCGTTGCCCGTATAATGTTTGTCCGGACATTTATGGTGTTATCTTCTCCCATCAATCCTGAAGGGATATCAATGGAAACAACCGGAGCAGGTGAGGAGTTGATGTATTTAACTACAGCAGCAAAGCCACCGTTTAATGGGCGATTCAGGCCGCTACCGAAAAGTCCGTCAACAACTAAATCTTTTTCCGTCAGCTTCGAAGGAGTGAATTGAGTGGTAATCTCAGTAAAGTAAATGGAACCGCAATCTTTTAGTCGGGTAAGGTTTGTCCGGCATTCCTCACTGAGTTTTCCGGAGATATTAAAAAGAAAAACTTCTACTCCGTAACCGTGTTGAGATAATATTCTTGCTACGGCCAGCGCGTCACCTCCGTTATTTCCGGGTCCTGCAAATACTTTGATGAAAAAAGATGTATCCCAACGGTGGATAATCGCATTAGTCAGTGCTACAGCCGCACGTTCCATCAGGTCAATCGAGGCAATCGGCTCGTTGTCGATGGTAAATTTATCTAATTCTTTAAGTTGGATACTACTTAATATTTTCATGATTACACAATTTTAATAGCTACTCTCAGCTATTTCCTTAGGCAAAGATAACATAATTATAAAAGAAGAGAGAAAGAAAACTTCTATATTGAGAGAAAAAGTTGTATTTTTGCGTCAATTATAATTGAGATAGGGTGATGGAAACCATACAAATAAAAGATAAACGTTTTACACCTTTTATTAAAGAAGAAACCATTTTGAAGGAAGTGAAACGTGTGGCGACAGAGATTAGCCGTGATATGGCTGGTAAAGATCCGCTGTTTCTGAGTGTTCTTAATGGTTCGTTTATCTTCGCGTCCGATTTGATGCGTAATCTGACCATACCGGCTGAGATTTCGTTCGTAAAGTATTCTTCTTATTCCGGAATCAGTTCTACGGGGAAAATGAAAGAACTGGTAGGGTTGAATACGGACATTACCAACCGTACGGTAGTCATTGTGGAGGATATAATTGATACCGGCTTTACTATGAAGAGTTTGGTGGAGACATTAAAAGCAAAGAATCCGAAGGAAATAAATATCTGTACGTTGCTATTGAAACCGGATAAGTTAGAAGTTTCATTGGATATAAAGTATGTGGCAATACGCATTCCTAATGAGTTTATTGTGGGTTACGGTCTTGATTATGAAGAGCTTGGTCGTAATTATCGCGATATTTATACTATTGTAGATTAATTATATAAAGAAGAATAAATATGTTGAACATTGTAATTTTTGGTGCTCCGGGTTCAGGAAAAGGGACACAGAGCGAATTTATCGTAAAGAAATACGGTATTAATCACGTTTCTACCGGCGATGTGTTGCGTGCTGAGTTGAAGAACGGAACAGAGTTGGGTAAGATTGCAAAAGATTATATGGATAATGGAAAGCTTCTACCTGATGATTTGATTATTAATATGTTGGCTTCTAAATTAGATAGTTTCAAAGAAGGTAAAGGTGTTATCTTTGATGGTTTTCCACGTACTACTGCTCAAGCTGAGGCTTTGAAGAAGATGTTGGCTGAGCGTGGACAGGAAGTTTCTGTGATGTTAGGTCTTGAAGTTCCTGAGAACGAGCTGATGGTTCGCTTAATCAATCGTGGAAAAGAAACCGGTCGTGCGGACGATAACGAGGAGACCATTAAGAATCGTCTGGTTGTATATCATTCTCAGACAGCTCCGGTTATCGACTGGTATAAGAAAGAAGGCAAATATCAGCATATTGATGGAGTAGGTTCTATGGAGAGAATCTTCGGAGATATTTGCAAAGCTGTTGATGCTTTGGATAAATAGTTTTGTTTATATTTGTGTGAGGTTATGCGGAAGTGTAGCCTCACATTTTGATTTTTTAGAGATATGGCTGAATCAAACTTTGTTGATTACGTAAAGATTTACTGCCGCTCGGGGAAGGGGGGCCGTGGCTCTATGCATCTGCATCGGGCGAAATACATTCCGAATGGTGGTCCTGATGGTGGCGATGGAGGAAGAGGTGGACATGTCATCTTACGGGGTAACAGAAATTATTGGACGCTTCTTCATCTTAAATATGAGCGTCATGCTTTTGCTCGTCATGGGGGTAATGGCGGAAGAAATAAATGTTTTGGAAAAGACGGTGACGACAAGTACATTGATGTACCATGTGGAACTGTCGTATATAATGCAGAAACCGGAGAATATATCTGTGATATCATAAAAGATAAGCAGGAATTTGTTTTGTTGAAAGGCGGACGCGGAGGTTTGGGCAACTGGCATTTCCGTACGTCTACAAATCAGGCTCCACGCTATGCACAGCCCGGAGAACCTATGCAGGAGCTGACCGTTATTCTTGAGTTGAAGTTATTGGCAGATGTCGGACTCGTTGGATTCCCTAACGCAGGAAAATCTACTTTGTTGTCGGCCATCACTTCTGCCCGTCCAAAGATTGCCAATTATCCGTTTACTACCATGGAGCCAAATCTTGGAATTGTGCCTTATCACGATGGACGTTCTTTTGTAATGGCTGATATTCCGGGAATTATTGAAGGTGCCAGCGAAGGTAAAGGATTAGGTTTACGCTTTCTTCGTCATATAGAACGGAATTCATTGTTACTCTTTATGATACCTGCCGATACGGATGATATAGGTAAGGAATATGAGATTTTGTTGAATGAGTTGACAAAGTTCAATCCTGAGATGTTGGATAAGCAACGTGTATTGGCTGTAACTAAGTGCGATTTGATTGACGAGGAATTGAAGAAGTTGATAGAACCGACTCTTCCGAAAGATCTTCCACACGTATTTCTCTCTGCTGTGACAGGAAAGGGTTTGTCGGAACTGAAAGATATTCTTTGGGCAGAGTTGAACAAGGAAAGCAATCTGTTGAAAGAACAGGAAGCAGATTCATTGGTTCATCGTCCGAAGGATAGTAAACTTTTACCCGACGAGCTGAAAGCTATGGGGCAGGATGATGACTTGAAAGCTGGCGCAGGGGATGAATTGAATGATTTGGATGATATAGAGTATGAATACGAAGACGAGGATGATGAGAATGAGCATTAAAATAAAAGTTTCCGATGAATTCAGAGAGAAGAATCCCGATTTTCGGGGGAAAGCTGTGGCTGCTTCTGTGAAGAACAGTCTTTACAATGCAGACCTTTGGAAAGAAATAGAGCAATTGACAAAGGAATATCGGATTAAATATACACCCGATTCGTTGAAAGAAGTTATTCCTATAAAAGCTACTCGAGATGCCTATCGACGCTGTGGAAAAGATCCGAGTCGGTATCGTCCGTCGAACGAGGGACTGTGCCGTCGCATAGTTCGGGGATTGCCTCTTTATCAGATAAATACACTCGTCGATTTAATAAATGTCATTTCTATTCGTCATGGATATTCTATTGGTGGGTTCGATGCTGATAAGTTTCAGGGGAATACTTTGACGCTTGGTATAGGAAATGCAGGTGAGCTATATGAAGGAATCGGTCGCGGTTTGCTGAATATAGAAGGTTTGCCGGTTTATCGCGATTCGTTTGGAGGGGTAGGAACTCCGACCAGCGACCATGAACGGACAAAGATGGATTTGGATACAACGCATTTGTTGGCTATCATCAATGGATATAGTGGAAACTTGGGCTTACAGGAGGCTGCTAATGACATGATCCGTCTGTTAAAGGAATATGCTGACGCGACAGATATAGAGGAATTAGATTTTTAATAGAATGACCATGAAAAAGACACGTCTGTTTATTATATTGTTATTTGTTAGTTTCGTGTGTTTTGCGGGGCATCCTGTGAAAACATCATTTACTGATTTTGAGACACGGCATATAAGGGTAAAGACACCTGGGCTATTTGCTAAAAGCAACAGTATTACTATTCATTTGGATCAGATTTCTGATGCTGATTTCTGTTTTCCTTTACCGGGCGGACATGTTATTTCACCTTTTGGAGGGGCAAGACGACATAGCGGAACGGATATTAAGACAAAAGCAAACGATACTATTCGTTGTGTGTTTTCGGGTGTTGTCCGTTTATCTCGTGTGTATGGCGGATATGGGAATGTAATTGTTGTTCGTCATCCCAATGGCTTGGAAAGTGTTTATAGTCATAATTCAAAGAACATTGCCAAACAGGGGGACGTAGTGGAAGCGGGACAGGCTTTGGCTTTGGTAGGTCGTACGGGGCGTGCTACTACAGAGCATCTTCATTTTGAATTTCGGGTAGACGGTGTAGCGTTCAATCCGAATTTAGCATTAAACTTTAAAACAAATACACTGAATCATGGAGATTTGGTTTGCGTCAAACAAGGAAACAGTGTGAAAGTGAAACTTATTAATAAGGAATAAAATGGCACAAGGAGAAGAGATAGACTATGCCATGACGCATGGAATAGTTTTCAAAAAGAAAAAAGAGGCTTTGCCGAACGAGAAGAATAAGGTTAAGACTAAAGCCAAGAAGAAAGCGTATATTACCGGAGCTCATGGTTCCGACTCTGCTAAGTTTAAAGCGGATATTCGCAGACGAAGGGCTAATCGTCATAAAAAGTAAAAGGGAAGGAATCAAATCCTTCCTTTTTTATTTCCAATCGGTCAATAGAATTCTTTAAGATGAAGAATAGCATCGTACCGGCTTGAAAAGAAACCCTTTTGCGTTTTAATGACTGATTTTGTTTTATTTAGAATGGGAAGATGACAAATGCAGCGCAGTCCCATAGAGCGTGGGAGAGGATGAGTGGGAACAGCCATTTCTGATTGATACGGTAAAGCAGTCCCCACAAGAAGCCGACAATCAAAGCGGCCATCACTAACATAAAGTTGAACGACCAGATATGTATGAGTGTATAGGCTAAAGTTGTTAATATGAATCCTGTGTTCGCCCCCCATTGCTTCATCAGATTCCTTTGAATAAATCCTCTCCAAAATATTTCTTCGGCCGGGCCAATGATGAAAAGCAGTGTAATAGCTATGAAATACGGACTTGTCATACCTTTCATATCATATATCGTATTGACTTCCGGCCGGGCAAAATCGAACATCCATTGCGATACTTTATCACCTATCCAAAATAATCCCCAGAGAACGATCGCGATACTTATTCCTAATGCAATGTTTTTCAGATCAACAGAGATGTCTTTAATCAGTTCGCGTCCCCAGATGAGAGCCAATGAGGTAAGTATTATCCCGGAACTCGTCATGCAATACCAGAAATTGACATGCGATGCCGTCCAAGGAGAGAACATGATAAACCAAAGAAGAGTGGCTATGCAGATGGATAGAGTAATCTTCTTCATATTAAATTATACTCATAATGATAAAAGACAGCGTATAAAGTATACCGAATATCAGTTGCAGCGGGGCTGTTGTCTGGTCAAGCCCGATAAGCTCCTGCTCGTTGTTCGGATTCGCTTTCATCATCTGCTTTAAGTTCTTCAGAGCCATCGGCAAAGTGAGGAACGTGATAAGCGATAACAATGGAATTTCTTTCAGAATAATGAACAGTACGATTAATATGTAAGGTATAATAACTTCGAAGAAATATATCCATTGCGAAATATGACCACCTATTAATATAGGTAAAGTAGTAATTTTTGCCCGACTGTCGTTCTGTATGTCCCGAGTGTTATTTGCGTGCAGTATGGCAACGGTGAGCAGACCGAATGGGAGACAAATCCAAATCACTGAAGGATGAAGCTTGTCTAATGCAATATAACTTGTTCCTATGGCGGGGAGAAGGGCATAGCAAAGCAGGATTTCTAAATCACCTAATGCATGATATTTGATATATGCGTAGAAAAAGGCCATGATCATTCCGGCCAGACCAATCCAAATAAGGTAGAATCCGGCAATAAAAAGAAGTGTAATGCCTATGAATACGGCAAGACTGAGTAATATGATTCCGAAGATACGGATCTCTTTCGGTGTAAATTTGCCCGACTGTATGTGTCGCACTCCATTGAGACTGCCGGGAAGGTCGACTCCTTTTTTATAATCAGAATAGTCACTAAGCAGATTCCCGCCGGCTTGGAAAAGCATCATCATGGGTAACGCGAGCATTAAATTCCATCCATGAAACGCATCGGAAGTAGTTCCGTATCTGTAATAAAGATAGGCTCCAATGGCAAGCACAGGTATGAATGAGGCAGGGAATGACCACGGGCGTGTAGCGATAATCCAATCTTTTAATGTTCTTTTTTCCATTGTATTGTTGTTAAGCGTATAAATAAAAAAAGGAGCAGCCTCACCGAAGTTACTCCCTTTGAAGTGGTGCCTCCAGGAGTTGAACCGGGGACACATGGATTTTCAGTCCATTGCTCTACCACCTGAGCTAAGGCACCATTTGCTTTATTGCGGTGCAAAGATAGGCAAACTTTTTTATCTCACAAATTTTGAATGAAGAAATTTATTGGAATAAGTATAAATTGCCGGTCTTGACGAATAAAGAATAACAGATATCAAGACGAACGAATAAAGTGACGCGGATGAGTTGCTCAACTGACGCGGATGAGTTGTCCGGTTCATGCGGATGAGTTGGCAAGTTCATCCGCATGAATTGACCGGTTCATACGCATAACTTTTCCCCCATCTCTTTATGACCTTTTTAATGGATCAAGCAAAAAGGATAAAACACCTCCCCAATATGCTATAAGGCCATATTCTATCTTCGTAGGTTTCTGCGTGAACCATCTATTATTTCATCGGACTCACATTATTTTTATTTAAAAAATGACTTATAAATTATTTTTTTTATTAAATTTATAAATACCTTTAATAATGATTATATTTGTAAAAAATAACCCTTGTACTATGCGCAAAGGTCAGAATTTTGATAAACTATGGAATACAGAAGCCGACTTTGATAAGATTTATAAAATCTATTATCCCAAGTTGGTCAGATTTGCTAATACCTATTTGTTAAGTATATCCGATTCAGAAAACATAGTGCAGGATATTTTTCTTCAAGTGTGGGAAGCCCATGGCAATATCCCTTATGGTAACCATATACATGCTTATTTGTTTACCGCGGTAAAAAATAGGTGTATTGATTTTTTGCGCTCACTAAAAAAGAGGGAAACAAGTCATCTTTCTGATGTAGAACAGAAAGAACTTGATTTGAAACTGTATTCTTTAGAAATGTTCGATGAACAGGGATTTACCCTTGATGAACTTGAAAAAGCAATAACAGATGCGATAGCTTCACTTCCAGAAAGCTGTCGGAGAATATTTCTGCTGAGTAGGATGGAAGGATTAACCTATAAAGAAATTGCAGAACAACTTGATGTGTCAATCAATACGGTGGAAGGACAAATGTCGGTTGCTTTAAGAAAATTGCGGTCTGTTTTGAAAGATTATCTCTATTTATTTCTTTTTATTTGTTAAATAGATTTAAATCCGTGGATGGTTTGGGGTGGTATGAGGTGATTTTTTCGTTTTAAAATAAAGATGAGACTCGAATGACAGAAGAATTATATCGATATTTTGAAGGATCTCTTTCCGAAGAAGAGGAAAGAGTTCTTTTTCGGCAGATAGATGCTGACTCTGAATTGAAGAAAGAATTTGCGGATTTGCAAAATACACTTGCTCTTTCGAGTATGTTAAAATATCAAGGTGATGGTTTTTGGTCGGAGAGACGCTTGAGAGAATTGAAGCGTATGTCTGCTAAAAATAAAGAACGTCGTTTCATCTTCAACTTTATGAAATACGCAGCTGTCGTTTTGTTGATTATTGGCTCATGGTTTCTTTCACAGCATCAGACTGTTAAGACTTATAATAAAGAGTACACTTGGATTGAAGCTCCTAAAGGTCAAAGAGTTTCCGTTAAGCTTGCCGATGGCAGTTCTGTTATTCTGAACCCTTCTTCAAGATTACGTGTTCCGAATGCTTTTGAAAGTAAACAGCGAGAAGTTCTGTTAGAAGGCGAAGGCTTTTTCAAGGTTGCGAAGAATCCGAGTAAACCTTTTATTGTTGCTACTGAAAAGTACAACGTCCGGGTATTGGGGACAGAATTTAATGTGTTTGCCTATCCTCAAAGCGGAGAGTTTGAAACGGAATTGGTTCAAGGTTCTGTCTATGTATACGATAAAGATAATGATGCCAATGGCATTTATATGAAAGCGAATGAGAAAGTTGCTCTTAAAGAAGGCAAATTATGTAAAGTAAGTTCAATATATAGACAATATCAGTTAGTGGAAACAGGAATTTATGATTTTAGCGATGTCCCATTTAAGAATTTGTTAACCCGTTTGGGACTTTGGTATCATGTCCGCTTCCAAGTTGACCGCCCTGAAGTATTGAATCAGATATATCAAGGAAAGTTCCGTCAGAGTGATGATATTGAGACGATTATGAATGCTATCAGGGATGTCGGCAAGTTTAATTATAAAATTGTATCAGAATATGTAATTGAAATTTACTAATAATAGTATTAACCCTTAAATTTATAATGCCTATGAGAACAGTTTAAAAAGAGTTTAAACTATTAGTATAGAAACAAAAAGGAGAGTAGTGGCATACCCTCCTTCAAAAAGTTCTTACTAATATAAAAATCGCAACTTTAGTATTAACCTTTTATTTTGCAAAAATATGAAAAAAATACTGCGCATCATGAAAATAACACTATTTTTTTGTTTTCTGTTTGTGTTTCAGCTAAATGCAGAAAATATCTATTCTCAAAATGCGCCTGTTGACCTTAAAACAAAAACGCTGACAGTAAGCAGGTTGATTTCTGAAATAGAAAAGCAGACAGATTATTTGTTTATCTATAGTAAGAGTGACATTGATACCAAACAAGTAGTAAAAGTCTCTTCCGACAGCAAAACGGTGAACGAAGTACTTTCCAGTGCTTTGAGTAACAGTAATATAGGATATAGTTTTTCCAATAATTACATTTCTTTATACATTAAAGATAGAAACGAGATTGCAAAAACGGAGGCTTCTCAACAGCAATCTTTTCGAATAAGTGGAAAGGTTGTCGATAGTAATGGCGATCCGATAATTGGCGCGAATGTTTTGGAGAAAGGAACGACGCGTGGCACTATTACCGATGTGGATGGTGCGTTTGTTTTAGATGTGTCTAAAGATGCCACATTGGAAATAACCTACATAGGTTATCTTTCTCAGACCATTAAGGTAACGGATAAGACAAGTTATTCTATTGTTTTACAAGAAGATTCAAAAAGCCTTGAAGAAGTGGTTGTCGTAGGATATGGCGTTCAAAAGAAAGAAAATCTGGCAGGAGCAGTTTCTGCTATTAAAGGAGACGAAATAGCATCGTCTGCCAGCTTTGATGTTACCAATGCAATTTCCGGTCGTTTACCCGGAACTTTTGTTACCCAGGGATCAGGCGAGCCGGGTAAAGATCAAGCAAAGATTCTTATTCGAGGACGTAGTACTTTGGGTGACAAAAAAGATATTGATCCATTGATTGTAGTGGATGGTATCCCCGGAAGGAGTCTTTATGAAATAGACCCTAATGATATTAAAAATATTTCGGTTCTAAAGGATGCTTCTGCGGCTATTTATGGTTCTCAGGCCGCAAATGGTGTTATTCTTGTTACAACAAAAAGTGGTGAGAGTGAAAAACCTGTATTAAATTATCAATATCAAGTAGGGTTTAATACTCCGACCATTTTGCCTAAAATGCTGGATGCCGCAGGATATGCCAAATATGTAAGCGATTATCAGGATTATATGGGGCTTAGTCGTCTTTATTCTGATCGTGATATTGAACTGTTCGGAAGTGGAATAGATCCATGGGAACATCCTAATACGAATTGGCTGGATGTAATGACAAGAAAATGGACGACAGAACAACGTCATAATGTTTCTATCAGTGGTGGAACTAAAGATAAAGTTCGTTATTATGCTTCATTTGGTTATAAGAAGAATGATGCTATTTACGAAGAAAAGTCCGCAAACTATAAACAATATAATTATAGGCTTAAGATAGATGTGCCCATTATTGATTGGATAGAGACTTCTGTATCTTATACGGGATATGTTACAAAAAAGAAATATCCCACAGCATCTATTGCGCAATTGTTTGGTTGGGGGACAATGGTGGTTCCTACACAAAATGCATATTGGCCTACAGGAGATCCCGGACCTGATTTCGAAGGAGGAGTTAATCCTGCCGTAAATGCTAGTTTCATTGCCGGCTATGATCAGACTGATACGTACAAACACGAAGCTAACGTCAAAGTCTCTATCAAACCTCCTATGATTAAAGGGCTTTCTTTGGATGGATTCTTTAATTTTGACGTAGATCAGTCGCGTGGAAAATTGTTTAAGAAGCCATGGACTTTATATTTTGCTAATTATGACAAGGCTGTGCGTGATGCTAATGGTTTTATTACGAGTATGGAACTTACTCCAATGAAACGTGGCCTTGATTCACCGGAACTAACGGAGTCATATACGAAAGAACGAAGAACAATGTTCAATCTAAGTGCAAGTTATGGACGTACATTCGGAGATCATACATTTAATCTCTTTGCTTCCTTTGAGCAATATGATGAGAGTTATGATTTTTTTGACGCCTATCGTAAGTATTTTATTTCAGACCTCGTTCAAGCTCTTGATGCCGGAGGCGCAAAAGATAAAACTAATAGCGGAAAAGTCAGTATTTATGCCAGAAAATCGTGGATAGCTCGTTTGAATTATAACTTTAAGAACAGATATCTTCTTGAGTTTATTTATCGTCGAGATGGTTCTCTTAAATTCCCTCCTTCCGGACGTTGGGGAAACTTCCCTGCTTTATTGCTTGCTTGGCGTGCCTCTGAGGAACCTTTCTGGAAAGAACATCTTTCATTCATAGATTATTTTAAGCTTAGAGGAACTATAGGTAAGATGGGTATGGATCCCGGTGATGCTTTCCAATATATTAATAAGTATGCTCTTGAATCTGGCATAACACTTGGGCAAAGCAAGGACGTTGTGACAAAAATCTATCAGTCTGTTGTTGCTAATCCGAATATTACTTGGGAAAAGCAAACTTCTTATAATATAGGTTTTGATTCTCGCTTTTGGAAAAACATGCTTTATATGAACTTTGAATTTTTCTACAACAAACGTTCTGATATTCTAATTACAAGAAATGCGTCTGTTCCGGGATTCTCAGGTCTTGCTCTCCCTGACGAAAATGTTGGAAAGGTTGATAATAAAGGAATAGAACTTGAAGCTGGTTACACCAAGAAATGGGGAGATTTTTCTGTTGATTTTTCAGGGAATATTAGTTGGGCGCGTAATAAAGTTAAATATATGGACGAGCCTGAAAGAGCAGTTGCTTGGCAAGTTCAAACAGGCCATCCTTATGGGGCTCAACTTGTTTATAAAGCGATAGGTATTTTCAAGGATCAGGCTGCAGTCGATGCTTATCCGCATTGGGATGGAGCAAGACCGGGTGATGTTATTTTTGAAGATGTTAGTGGTGATGGAAAAATTAATGCCGACGATCGTATTTTATTAGATAAATCTGACGCTCCTGAGATTTTTTATGGTGTTAAATTGGACCTTCAATATAAAAATTGGAGACTTAGTTTGTTAGGACAAGGCCAAGGAACTTATTATAGAAGTACGATTAGTGGAAATAGAGGTATTGGGCAAAACATACCTTTATGGTACGGGAAAGGCTATTGGACACCGGAAAACGCAAATTCAACTATAGCCAGACCTTTCCATAGAGCAGATCAATATTGGTCTTATCAGACAAACAATAGTACTTATTGGTATGATAATATGGCGTATTTCAGACTTAAAAATGTAACGCTGTCATATTCAATACCTCAACGTATTTTGAATAAGTTTTATTGTAAGAGCGCAAGCGTATTTTTTACTGGTAACAATTTGTGTTTACTTTATTCTTCACAGAAGAATTATGATCCTGAAACGGCTAATCCACAGGGTTATCCTACCATGAGATCTTTATCTGTTGGCGTGAATGTTACTTTTTAGTTCTAATTAACGTAATAAGTGAAGTTGTATGATGAAAATTATATATAAATGTGGCGTATTAATCGCGGTAGTCTCTGTGATTACGCTTGGATCTTGCACAGATGTTCTAAGTCAAGATCCTGTGGATTCTTTTAATCAAGAATCTTTGTTTCAGGATGTTAATCTTGTAAAAGCATATCTTTATCAGTGCTATGATCAGATAGGTGGTGATCAAGAGAATGTATTGGGAATGAGGGAAGACTTACTTTCTTCGTCAACCGATGAGACTCTTAATATTCATCGCGCAGGAAATGTAACATTTACCAAGGGGACACTTTCTCCGAGTTATTTAGGACATTTTGGATTTAAACAGTTTTATCGATGGATAGTATGGGAAGACCTTTATAAGAACATCACGAACGTCAATACTCTTCTTGGTGGAATTGATAATGTTCCTGTTCTTTCTTCTTCAGATGAACAAATGATCGCTCAAATTAAAGCTGAGGCATATTTTATTCGGGCATTTGATTATACAAATTTATTGAGATCGTATGGCGGAGTCGTTTTACTTGATAAGACTCTTGATATTCATGAGGATTTCAGTACTTATAAGCGTTCAACATTGCAGGAAACCGTAGATTTTATACTTGCAGATATTGACCGTGCTATTGCAGGCTTACCGGACAAAACGGCTATTGAGCAAGGGCGTGCGACAAAAGGTGCAGCAGCTGCGTTAAAATCCAGATTATTAAGTTTTGTCACAGGAGAATTAACCAATGGCGGCTTTAGCACGAATGCAATCGTATCATTTACAGATGGTGATCGTAAGGCTCATCTTGAAGCAGCAAAGAGCGCTGCAAAAGATATCATGGATGGGAAATATGGTCATTATAGCCTTACGGGGTATAATGGTGAACCTCCTGCAAATTTAACTCAGGATCAGGTCCAAGCTTATGCTGATAATTATGCCGGAATCTTTTTGCAGAAAGGAGCTTGGGATGATGAAGTTATCTTTGGTGTTCAGTATGTGAATAAACAAGGAAATCAAGCTTATAATAATCTTTATTGGGGCCCCAATGGTTATAGTTGCTGGGGGAATAATGAGCCTACAGAAGATCTTGTTCGACAGTACGAAATGAGTGATGGTACTCCATTTGTTTGGGATAAGTATAATCCTGGAGAAGAAAATATTCGAGCTTATACAAAAGAGGAATATGCTTCAGATCCTAAAGTTAATCCATACGTAGGCCGCGAACCTCGTTTTTATGCTTCTGTGTTATATGATGGAGCTCCTTGGAGGGAAAGAGCTGCTACAAATAACAAAATAGAGATAGGCTCTAAAATAGCAACATCAGGTAAGGCCTTAATAGGGAAGAGTGTTGATGCGTTAATGTCAGATATTGCAGCTCTTGAGCCTCAAACTACAGGAGGAAGCGATTCTAGACAGGCAGCAAAACAAGCATGGAATGGAACGAAGACGGGTTACTATATTCGTAAGATGCTTGATATCTCCATTGATGGCGAAACTCATGCAAATGAAAATGCATGGATTGAGATGCGTTATGCAGAAGTTGTACTTGACTATGCAGAAGCTTGTATTGAGTTAGGAGAAGTAGCAGAAGGCTTGAAAGCTGTTAATATGATTCGTAACCGTGCGGGATTGCCAAGCCGTGATGTAAATGTATCACAAGAACAAGCACGTGAATGGTATAGGCATGAACGTCTTATAGAAATGATGGGCGAAGGTGACAGATGGTATTGTATACGTAAATGGATGATTTGTGATAAGGTTATCAAGAGCTTCAGTCCAACTTTAGTTTATCATTTTGCTGATGGTGTTTCTTTTTTCATTTACAACACTACAACATTTGCTGATGAGAGATCTTGGAAAGACCGTCAATACTGGTTGCCTTTATCTGTTGATGAGGTGAATAAAGCTCCTCAACTTGAACAGAATCCGGAATATTAATAATTTTTCATACAACTCAAATTGGTTAATAACCGATTTGAGTTGTATGACAGTATTCACATTTTTAAAATATTGAAATATGAATTTTACAAGAAGAAGTTTCATTAAGACAGCAGGTGCAGCTACACTTGCAAGTGTAATTCCAACAACAAATATTTTATCGGCAGAAAGTCCGTGGGTAGCCAATAGTAATACACTCAAAATTGGTCTTATCGGTTGCGGTGGTCGCGGGACGGGCGCGGCTATGGAAGCATTGAATGCAGATGAAAATGTTGTGCTCGTCGCTATGGCAGACGCTTTTGCTGACCAGATAGAATCGTCGCTGAAGACTATTAAAGAGAAATTTCCTCAAAAAGTTAAAATTGCCAATAAGTTCGTAGGGTTTGATGCATATCAGAAACTTGTTGATTCAGATGTTGATGTAGTATTGCTTGCAGCTCCTCCTGCTTTTCGCCCTTCACACCTTGAGGCTGCAGTAAATGCTGGAAAGCATATTTTCTGTGAGAAGCCTTTTGCGGTGGATGGGCCTGGATTGCGCCGTGTAATTATGGCAGCTCAAAAAGCTCGTGAAAAGAGTATCTCATTGGTATGTGGCTTTTGTTGGAGATATCATCAACCAAAAAGAGAAACATTCAATCGTGTGCTTGACGGTCAGATAGGAACAATTCTTTCTGCGGAAGCTACCTATGATACGGGAGAACTTTGGTTTAAAGAACGTAAGAATTCTTGGACTGACATGGAATTTAAATTGAGAAATTGGTTGTATTATAATTGGCTTTCAGGTGATCATATTGTAGAACAGGCTATTCATAGCATAGACATGCTTCAGTGGGGTATGGGAGATGTATTGCCTGTTAGAGTTGTTGGCACGGGTGGTCGTCAAAAGAGAACTGATCCGAAATATGGTAATGTATATGATCATTTCTCTGTTGTATATGAGTATGCGAGCGGAGCCAAAGCTTATATGCGTTGTCGTCAGCAGAACAATACAACTCCGGCTTATGGTGTTGAATTTGTAGGAAATGAAGGGAGATGCCTTGTGGATTGCCGTACCGGTGAGCATTCAATAATAGGAAAGAATCCATGGAAGTATTCAGATGAAACAAAATTTACGGATGATCAAGCTTATAAATCTAAAACAGTGTCAAGAGGCATGTATCAGGCTGAACATGATGAACTGTTTGCTTCTATCCGTAATAACTCCCCCATTAATGACGGGGAGTGGGCAACTCGTTCCAATCTCCTCGCTTTGGCAGGGCGTATGTCTGCATATTCTGGACAAGCAATTTCTCTTGAACAGGCTCTTTGCTCAACTGAGAAATTTTTCCCTGATGATATTACATTTGACACTAAGTATGATTTGCCCATTGCAATTCCGGGAGAAACCTCTTTTAAATAGTTAAGATATGGAAAGAAGAAATTTTATTAAATCAGCTGCCATATTAGCTGGCATGTCGGCAGTTTCTGGTGTTTCTGCCGCTAACTTTTCTTCATCAACAAAAAATGTATCCTCTCAAAGTGCACTTAAAATCAGGAAGAGTTTAGGTTATGGAATGATAGATGAGGCACTTTCCCTTGAAGATAAGTGTAGATTGGTGAAAGATCTTGGTTTCGATGGTATTGAATTCAACAGCCCATTGGAGTTTTCTGTTGCAACATTGTTAAAAGCCAAAGAAAAGACAGGCATAGAATTACCGAGTACTGTAAATAAAGATCATTGGTCAAAACCTCTTTCTGACCCTGACAATAGTGTACGTGAAGCAATTATTCAGTCTGTAACAAAATCTTTGGAAGAGACACAGGAACTGGGTGGCGATACTGTTCTTGTTGTTCCCGGAGTAGTTAATGAAAAAGTTCCTTATGAACAAGCATATAACACTGCTCTGGAGTCTATTCGTAAATTGATTCCGGTTGTAGAGCGCACTGGAGTGCGAATAGGACTTGAGAATGTGTGGAATAACTTTATTCTTAGTCCTATCGAAGCTCGTCGCTTTGTTGATGAAATTAATCATCCATTGATAGGATGGTATTTTGATATCGGAAACATTTTACGCTATGGTTGGCCGGAACATTGGATTTCAACATTGAATAAGCGCATTGTGAAGTTACACCTCAAAGAATTCAGTCGTGAAAAAATGAACAATAAAGGATTGAGGGAAGGCTTCAATGTTGAGTTGCTTATGGGTGATAATAACTGGCCGGTTGTAATGAAAGCTCTCCGTGACATCAAGTACGAAGGAGGATGGATTACTGCCGAGGTAAAAGGTGGTGACCGCAATCACCTGAAGAAGATTTCAGAACAGATGGACCAGATCTTGGCTTTATAAATAAATTATAATGATGTTCTAATAAATAATATTAGGAAAACATAGAATGAAAAGATTAGTTATGAAAAAGATATTGATAAATGTTTTGCCATTTCTAATGGTGCTTACATTATTCTCCTGTGGAGGCGGTCAGCAAAATAAGTTGACTTCGAAAGAACAGGCGGACGGGTGGGTGCTTTTATTTGACGGTCAGACAATGAATGGCTGGAGAGACTATAATGGCACGACCCTCACGGAACCCTGGCATGTGGTTGATGGCTGTATACAAGCCAAAGGAGATGGTAGTGACGGGAGTGGGTATATTGTTACGGACAGGGAATATGAGAACTTTGAACTTGTTTGGGATTGGAAACTCTCGAAGGGTGGTAACAGCGGGATGCTTTATCACGTAGTAGAGCGTCCCCAATTTAAAGTTCCATACGTGACAGGACTGGAATATCAACTGATTGATGAGCCGAATTTTCCGGACAAATTGGAGGAATGGCAGAAACTTGGGGTTGATTACGCGATGTATCTGCCGGATAAGTCTAAGATGAAAGTTCATCCTGCCGGCGAATGGAATACTTCTAAAATTGTGTTCGACAATGGTCATGTGGAGCATTGGCTTAACGGAGAGAAGATTCTTGAGTTTGAGGCTTGGACGGATGATTGGTTTCAACGGAAGAACAGTGGCAAATGGGCAGACGCTCCGGAATATGGCTTGTCTCGTAAAGGACTTATCTGCTTGCAAGACCATGGTTATCCTGCGTCTTTCCGTAATATAAAACTGAAAGAGTTACCACGTAAGAATGAAACGGTAGAATTGTTTAACGGTTTGGACCTGAAAGGCTGGGAAGCATTCGGAAAAGAACAATGGTATGTGCAGGATGGACTTTTGGTTTGTGAGAGCGGACCTGAAAAGAAGTATGGTTATCTTGCGACCACCAAGTATTATGATGACTTTGACTTGACACTGGACTTCAAACAGGAGGCGAATGGAAATTCCGGAGTGTTTATTCGTTCTATTGTAGATAAGGAGGCAGTGGTTGAGGGCTGGCAGGTTGAGGTTGCTCCAAAGGGTAATGACACCGGTGGAATATACGAGTCGTACGGACGAGGTTGGCTTGTTCAAATTCCTGACGAGAAAGAGAATATCTTAAAAGAAGGGGAGTGGAATACGATGCGTATTAAAATGCAAGGAGATCATGTGACTACATGGTTGAATGGTCAGGAAATGGTAAACATAACAGACGAGCTGATTGGGAAGGGACATGGTCGAATCGCTCTTCAGATTCATGATGGTGGTGGAATAAAAGTGCTTTGGCGTAATCTGAAATTGACAACCTTATAAAAATAGTAAAGCCGAGATTTATACTTGAATGTGAACTTAATCATTCAATATAGAGAAGTGCATATAAACTATTTTTCTAATTTTCTCTCATAGGTAATATTTTTTAAGGTTGAGGTGGCTGCGTGTGAACGTTGCCACCTTTTTAATTTTTTATTTGATTTTTCGCTTATATGCTTTTGAATGTGTACTTTTGCAATTCGTTAATCAACAATCAATTTTGTAAAATGAGTTTTTTGTTAAAGTAATTCGTATTCATCTCCTATTTGTTCTTATCTATGACCTATTTGTTTGACATGTAAAAAGATCAAAGATGAAAAAGAATGATACGAGATGATTTTTTGTATGAGAAATTGATGATAGAAGGAGTATTGAAAGGAATAGATAATAATAATAAAGAATGAAATTTAGTTTAAAAACATTATTAATAAGTATGTGGGTTCTTGGCTTTGCATCATGTACCCATCAACAAGTCGTTGCAAATCAGTCGATGGTAGGGTCTCCGTTTAAAATGATTCTCCGTACATGGGATCATTATTATCTGGATACGTTATTGCGTGAACAATTGGTCGGCTCTTTAAAAAAGTACCCGGCATTTGATGTTGTATGGTTGGCTCCTAAAGGAGATGATTGCCTGGATTATAGATTGGAATCTCATGTTGGTTGTGCCGATTCCATGAATATATTGGTCAACGAGTTGCGTCAACTGGGACTCCAAGTTGGTATAGAAGGACTAACCATAGGCCATTTTGATAATCCGAACAGTATTAATAAGATATCTTATGGAAAGACCGATTATAGGGGAATTGCTCCGCCATGGAAATCGGCAGTGGGATTCTTAGGTGAGCAGACTATGATACAAAGTTGTCCCCGTCAATCCGACTTTCTTGATTTCATTGGAAAATATTATGCGTTATACGCAGAAAAGATTCATCCCGATTATATTTGGTTGGATGATGACTTTCGCCTGAACAATCATCAGCCCGCTACCTTGATTTGTTTCTGTGATACCTGTATCAATCAGTTTAATAAGGAAGTAGGCGGGGACTACACATTAGAAACCTTGACAAAAGGTTTGGAGGATAATAAAGATAACGGATTATTACGTGAGCAATGGCGGAAATTCGGTCAGGAAAGTCTGTCCGGAATAGTTCGTTCCATCGGGCGATCTGTCCACAAGGTATCCCCTGAAACCCATATTGGAATAGAGAATGCATTCAACAGGACTTTGCCTGTGACAGGACCATCAAATAATTTGTCGTTTGATGTTATTAAGGAAGAAACGGGATATCCAGCCGCTTGTCGTCCGGGTGCCGGCTTCTATGATGATCATGAACCGAGAGGAATGATAGCAAAAGCGTATGAACTGGCTCGACAGATCCGTCGGCTGAACTCAAATGTACTGGAGATTCCACCGGAGATAGAGTGCTATCATCATACTTCCTCCGGAAAAAGCCCAAGAGGAATTTGTTTGGAGTCCATGCTTTATATGGCAATGGGCGGAAATCAGCTATCGTATGCGATAATAGGTTCGGCAGATGAACCAATGGATTGGTACGCAAGTCATTACTTTAAATATTTGTTGGATTGGCGTAATGATTTTAAGAGGTATGCCGACTTTAATTACGGAACCGAGCCGGGAGGATTGGATTCCTATATCAGTCCTAGCATTTTAGACCGTTTAAAATATAAGAATACCGGAAAAGCAGACTGGGAATATTACACATGGACATTGAATAACTCAGGAAATATGGTTAATGATTTAGCTGTATTAGGAATTCCTTTTTCTCCCGAAGGTCATTATGCGTCAGGTTATATTCTTGATAAAGAAGCTGTTGAAACTTTATCTCAAGAAGAGATGGAGAGATTTTGCGCTAAGGGGCTGATATTGGATGAAGATGGATGGAAAATCTACCAATTGTTAGGAGGAGATAAAGAATGGAAATTGGTCGATGCTCCAAGTAATATCGGGAACGCAAGATTCTATGTAACAGATAAAGGCGGGCGTTTGGCTGTTCTTCCTACTTACAGTGCCGCTAATGTGAATATTAAACGTCGTTCAGAACTCTTGGCTGTTGCCGATTGGGTATCATTTGGAAAGCTGCCTGCTATAATTGAGACTCAAGCTCAGATGGTTGCAATTCCACGTATCGATAAAGATAACCATTTGCGGAGTGTTTTGTTATTGAACTGCAGTATTTCCGATCAGGGAGAGACAACAATCCGTTTACGCGGCTGTTCAGATAAAACGAAATTTATTTATCATGAGCACGGGAAGTCGGATGTTACATTGACTTTGAAGAAAGATGGGCAAGATATATTGGTTACTGTTCCCGGAGTGGATGATTGGATGGTTGGATGGATTTCGATAGAGTGAGAAAATCAGCGGGACACCAATACAAAAGATAGGGTTGTTTGGCTGAATCTCAATATTCTAATATGAGTCCGGCGAATCTGAAATAATACGGACAGTGTATCGTTGCTTCTTCTTAAATGGAGAAACACTGCTTTTAGAGATATCAATAATATAAACTACATTTCTGATGCGTATGAAGATGAAAACTGATGCGTATGAGTTACTCAATTGATGCGTATGAGTTGACCGGTTCATCCGCATGAGTTGGTTGATTCATACGTATCACTTTTATAGCTTATCTGTACGACTTTGGGTGTTGTTGAAGATAGAATCGATTACTTTTCTTTTAATGGATTCCAACCTTGAGCCTTTAATGTAAATTCCTGATTGTCGCGTGAGATAAGCATCGTGCCAAGTTCAGGTTTCGTGATATAACCGATTTCTTTTACTCCTTCCCAATCGTCTATTCTGCCGTGCATGGTCAGTGGGACAGTAAAGAGCAGTTCATAATCTTCACCTCCGTTAAGTGCGCAAGTTGTTACATTCATATTCAGTTCTTCAGCCATTACAGCCGTTTGATAATCAATAGGAATGCGATCTTCATAAATACGGCATCCAACATTACTCTGTGAACAGATATGCATCAGTTCGGAAGAAAGTCCATCCGAGATATCCATCATTGATGTCGGTTTGATACCTCTTGATTTCAATTCAGCAATGATATCTTTGCGGGCTTCCGGCTTTAGCTGGCGTTCGAGAATATATTCTTTTCCTGAGAAATCAGGGTTCACTTCTTCCTTTCCTTGGAAAATAGCTTTCTCTCTTTCCAGAAGTTGTAATCCCATATAAGCGGAACCTAAGTCGCCACTTACACAAATAATATCATTTTCTTTAGCCCCATTACGGTAAACGATTTGATCTTTATCGGCCGTGCCGATACAAGTGACGCTGATAGCCAGACCTGTCATAGAAGGAGTTGTATCACCTCCCACCAAGTCGACGTGGTAAGTATTGCATGCCAAGCGTATTCCCGCGTATAGCTCTTCCATATCTTCTACGCAGAAACGTTTTGAGATGGCTAAAGATACTGTAATTTGTTTGGGCGTTCCATTCATGGCATAGATATCCGAGAAGTTAACTACAGCCGACTTATATCCCAAGTGTTTTAACGGGGTGTATTCCAAATCGAAATGTACTCCTTCCATTAATAAGTCTGTTGTTACTAAAACTTGTTGGTCAGGATCGGGATAGGAGAGGACTGCAGCATCATCTCCTATTCCGTATTTTGTTTCTTCATGGACGAATTGTATTCCTTCTGTTAAATGTTTAATCAGTCCGAATTCGCCTAATGTCGCAATTTCTGTCCTATTGTGTTCTTGCATTTCAGCTTCGTTTGATCATTTCACTCATAATAACGGTCATCTTTTCCTCAGAAGCATTGGCTGCTTTCTGAACATCTTCATGAGAGATTTTCTGAATACGCCCTTCTACTCCCATATCGGTAATGACTGAGACACCGAATACTTTAATGCCACAGTGATTAGCTACAATTACTTCGGGGACGGTGGACATGCCGACAGCGTCAGCTCCAAGTAAACGGAACATTTTGTATTCGGCAGGAGTCTCGTAAGTAGGGCCTTGAGTCCCCAAATAAACACCTTGCTGAACGGCTATATTTTTATCTTTTGCTATCTCCAACGCAAGCTTTATCAAGCCTTTATCGTATGCTTCGCTCATATCAGGGAAACGAGGTCCGTCTCCGATATTCGGACCATTCAATGGATGTTCGGGGAAGAAGTTGATATGGTCGGTGATAATCATTAAGTCCCCTACATTGAAAGCAGGGTTTGTTCCACCTGAAGCGTTGGAAACGAATAGTGTCTTTATTTCCAATTCATTCATTACTCGAACAGGGAAGGTAACTTGTTTCATGTTATACCCCTCATAGAAATGGAAACGACCTTCCATCGCTACAATATCTTTACCCCCTAATTTGCCGAAGATAAGTTGTCCGGCATGTCCCTCAACTGTTGAAACCGGAAAGTTTGGAATATCTTTGTATGAGATGCAATATGAATCACTAATATCATTTGCTAAACGTCCCAGACCTGTGCCTAAAATAATAGCTGTCTTAGGATTAGTGTGCATTTTCTGTTTGAGAAAAGCGGCTGTTTCTCTGATTTTTTCTAACATAGTCTGTTATATTTAAATTAAATGATTGTTGATCTTGTAGGAATGAAATTTCAACCGGAAGAATATAGATGTATGGTTTTAACGCTTCGTCAAGTAACGGATGATGTTCTAAACGGGATGCGTCTTTCTCGGTGGTGATAATCATTCTTTTTTTCTCAGGTAATTTTAGGAACCGTTCCTTCAGCAAGTTCAAATCTGTTGCTGTAAAGTTATGATGATCTCCAAATGTCAGGGGGGAAACATGTTTATTGTATGGTCTTAAATCATGAATTAATTTCTTGGGTGAAGCGATTCCTGTTAATAAAAGAATATGCACATCCTTGTTTATACAGCTTAACGGATAGGTCTTGCCTGTTTTCTTTAATGGATACAGATTGCCATAATTCAAAGTGGTGAAATACAATTGCTGATAACGGAATAAATCCATTTGTTTAGTTAATATGCGATACTCCATCGGATTCATTTCTTTCGGACATTTTGTGATGATAACAATATTGGCTCTTGTCTTTCCTGACTGGTGCTCTCGTAATTTACCCGCGGGAAGTAATTTGTCTTCTGAAATCATCCGATGATAATCGACCAGTAGAATATTTAATCCGGGCTTTACATAGCGATGTTGGAATGCATCGTCTAACAGGATGACATCCAAACCGGGGGCTATTGATTCTTTCATCAGTGTTTCTATACCTTCGCGTCGGTTGGCGTCAACAGCAATATATGCATTGGGGAATTTCTCTTTCATCTGATAAGGCTCATCTCCAATTACTGAACTTGGAGTTTCCGGCTTAGCTAAGATGAATCCTTGTGATTTACGTTTGTAGCCTCTGCTGAGGACAGCAACTTTCCATTGACGGCTCAACAACTTTATTAGATATTCTGTGTGGGGAGTCTTTCCTGTTCCGCCAACCGTTAGGTTTCCTATTGAGATAATAGGAATAGGGTAGCTGCGTTCTTCGAGTACACCGGCATCGAAGAGTTTATTCCGCAGACTGACACCTAAGCCATAGATCCACGAAGCAGGCAAAAGCCACTTTTTAATATCTACAGAGTTGTCTTCCATTCATTATTTTATATTCAGATCGAATGGTAAACGAGCTTGAATAGGATCTGTGTTCCTCAGATTTCTAAGGAATTGGAATTTAGTGAAATACTCTCCTAATTCGTTTTGGAGTTTATCTTTAACCATTCTGTCTTTTTCTGTATTTATTAAAGAACTGAGAACATTTTCTTTAGCAGGGTAATTTAAAACGCTGTAATTCTCTATACCGGCAGCTTTGGCAGCAATGTCGATAGCGGTATCCAGACCACCTATCACGTCAACAAGTCCTAAGTCTTTTGCTCTTTCACCTGTCCACACTCGACCTTCTGCGATTTTCTCAACAGCTTCCGGTGTCATGTGACGACCATCGGCACATCGTTTGATGAAAGTAGCGTAGCCATGGTTGATATAGTTTTGCATTACAGCTTTTTCTTCTTCGTTTAACGGACGAGATAATGCCCCAAAGTCGCTCATTTTATTCGACTTGACAACATCGAAATGAATACCAAGCTTATTTGTCAGCAAGTTACTTGCGTCAGGAAACATACCAAAGATACCGATAGAACCGGTCAATGTTGTTGCTTCTGCTACGATGGTATCGGCAGCACATGAAATATAGTAGCCTCCCGAAGCGGCATAGTCTCCCATGGAGACGATGATAGGCTTTTTTCCTTTGATTTTCTGTACTTCGTTCCATATTTGTTCCGAACCATAAGCACTTCCGCCGGGTGAATTTACCCGCAGAACAATAGCTTTTATATCTTTATCTTTGCTTAATTTCGCTAAGTCTTTGGCTACTTTCTTAGAATCAATATTATCACTTCCTGTAGAAGCTAAGCCTCCGTTGGGATCGATTTCGCCATAAGCATAGTAGACAGCAAGAGCATTACCACTTTTATCTTTGGGAACGCTGCGTTTGACGTTAATCATATCTTCCAACAGTAACGTGTTCAGATTTTCATCTTCCGGAGTACCGGTCAATTGTTTTAAGTAGTTACTCACATCGCTTTTATAGATTAGTGTATCTACCATTCCACATTTTAGATATTCTTCAGCAGGAACTAAGTCCATCAGCTTATCGGCGTAAGCATTGAGTGAATCGACAGGGATATTTCTGCTTTCGGATATCTCCTGAATCATTTTTTCCCATATATCATTGATGAATACGCTGACCTGTTCACGATTAGCATCGCTCATTTGTGTTGAAGTGAATGGTTCTACAGCCGACTTATACGTTCCTACTTTGAAAACTTGCATCTGAACTCCTAATTTGTCCAGAAGTTCTTTATAGAATACCGGCTCCGATGCTAATCCATGCCAACTTAAAGATCCTTGTGGATTGCTTATCACCTTATCGGCAACACTGGCGATGTAATAAGTCCCTTGGGTATATTGGTCAGCGTAGGCAACTATAAACTTACCACTTTCTTTAAAGTCGAGTAATGCACGACGGATTTCTTCATTGGTAGCAAACGAGGAAGATGCCAATAGCGAAGATTCTAAATAAATTCCTTTAATCTTCTCATTTTCTTTCGCTTTTTTTATGGATGACAAGATATCATCCAGTCCGTATGTACTATAATCCTCACCAAAAATTTGGTCAAAAGGACTGTCTTTATATCGTTCCACAATGTTGCCATCGAGTTTTAATTCAAAGATGGAATTGTCCCAAACCTTTGTTTCAGAATCCGATGAAGCGAACATTCCAACAATAGATACGATTCCTATGATAATAAAAACGATACCGGCAAGAACAATGGCGACAAGTGTGGCTAACACATATTTCAGAAAATCTTTCATTTCATTTATAAATTGGTAATTGTATACATGGCACTAAAAATCAAACAAAAATAAAATATTGTATCCAAAAAAGCAAAGATTGTGCTTGATTTTATATATAAGTTTAGTTAGGAATGTGATTTTTCAAGTATATTTGTAGTATTAATCTTTAGAAAATGAAAAAATTACTTTCCATCCCGCCTAATTTGGTAGATTGTTTTTATGATATAGAACATGTTGATCCGAAAGAATGGTTTTGTACTTCTGATCCTGTTGGTTGTAAATTAGGTTCCGGAGGTGGTACAACTTGGTTGTTAGAAGCTTGCCAGAAGCATTGGGCCCCTTCAGAGGAATTCGTCTCTTGGTTGGGCAGTGAGAAGCGAATTCTTCTTCATGCCGGAGGACAGAGCCGCCGTCTGCCGGGGTACGCTCCGTCAGGGAAGATACTTACTCCGATTCCTGTTTTCCGTTGGGCCAGAGGACAGCGTCTCACCCAAAATCTTCTCTCTTTGCAATTGCCTTTGTATGAACAGATAATGGAAAAAGCTCCTGTATCTCTCCATACGCTCATTGCCAGTGGTGATGTATATATCCGTGCTGAACAGAATCTTCAACCGATACCTGAGGCTGATGTGGTATGTTATGGTTTGTGGGTGAATCCGAATCTGGCAAAAAATCATGGCGTATTTTTATCTTCCCGAAAGAATCCCGATGTACTCGATTTTATGCTTCAAAAACCTTCTGTAGAGGAACTTGGAAAGTTGTCTCAAACTCATCTCTTCCTGATGGATATAGGTATTTGGCTGTTGAGTGACAAAGCTGTTGAGCTTCTTATTAAACATTCTAAGAGAGGTGATAAAATATCTTATTATGATATGTATTCAGAGTTTGGGTTGGCTTTAGGTGCCCATCCTCGGATTCAAGATGAAGAACTGAATCAATTGTCTGTTTCCATTTTGCCTTTACCGGGAGGAGAGTTCTATCACTATGGAACAAGTAGGGAACTTATTGCTTCTACCGTTGCAATTCAGAATCTGGTCAATGATCAGACAAAGATAATGCATCATAAAGTGAAGCCGCATCCTGCTATGTTCACTCAGAATGCAAGGATTTTGAAAAAGTTGGAAGGTGAAAACTCTGAACTCTGGGTAGAAAACAGTTGGATAGGAGCGCATTGGACTTTACATCATCAGCATATTATTACGGGAATTCCTCAAAATAATTGGACTCTTAACCTTCCGGCCGGTGTATGCGTCGATGTGGTTCCCATGGGTAATGATGCTTATGTAGCTCGTCCTTACGGCTTTATGGATAAGTTTAAAGGTGCTGTCGATAATCCGGATACGATGTTTCTTGGGAATCCCTTTGTGGAGTGGGCAAATGTTAGAAACGTTGACATAAAGTCTGTGGAAGGAAAAGAAGATCTGCAATCGGCTCGTATCTTCCCTGAAGTGACAGATATTGAACAATTAGGGATAGTCATGCGTTGGATGGTGTCAGAGCCTGAGCTTTCCGAAGGTGCCGGAATATGGAAGAACAGCAAAAAACTTTCTGCTGATGAGATTTCCTCTTTTGCCAACCTCCGTCGTTTAGTTAAGCAGCGTGAAGTATTCCGTGATGATAATTGGCCGTTGCTTGCCGAGAATTATGAACATAGCGTGTTCTATCAAGTGAATCTGGAAGAAGCGGCTCAGGTGTTCGCAAATAAGAAGATGGCACTTCCTGCAGCACTGCCCGAGTTTGCTCCATTAATGACAAAGATAAGTGATAGCATGTTCCGTGCTCGTGTTAATCAGTTGGAAGGACTTCCTTATAAAACGGATGAAGAGCGTGCATTCAGTATTATGCGTGAAGGTTTGACGGAATCTGTTCTACAAAAGAAACAACATCCCAAGCTCTCGGTATATGCTGATCAGATAGTCTGGGGACGTAGTCCTGTCCGTATTGATTTGGCCGGTGGATGGACAGATACTCCTCCTTATTGCTTGGCGGAAGGTGGCAGTGTGGTGAATATTGCCATTGAATTGAACGGTCAACAACCGCTTCAGGTTTATGTGAAACCCGGTAAAGAGAATAAGATTATTCTTCGTTCTATTGATTTAGGTGCCGTGGAAGTGGTTAATACGTATGAAGAGTTGTACGATTTTAAACATGTAGGCTCTCCGTTCTCTATCCCGAAGGTAGCTTTAGCTCTGGCCGGATTTTATCCGGTTTTCAGTATGGAGTCTTATAATACATTAGAAGAACAGCTTAAAGCATTTGGGGGAGGTTTTGAGGTAACCTTATTCTCTGCTATTCCCGCAGGTTCCGGCTTAGGGACAAGTTCTATTTTAGCCTCTACTGTGCTTGGAGCTATATCCGATTTCTGTGGGCTGAATTGGGATAAGAATGAAATATGTAATCGTACGTTGGTTTTAGAACAGTTGCTTACTACCGGTGGCGGCTGGCAGGATCAGTATGGCGGTGTGCTTCGTGGAGTAAAGCTGTTAGAAACGACTCAGGGCATGGATCAGAATCCGCAAGTCCGCTGGTTGCCCGACTATTTGTTTACAGCTCCTGAGTATCAGGCTTGTCAGCTTTTGTATTACACGGGAATTACTCGTACGGCAAAGGGGATTTTGGCTGAAATTGTCCGTAATATGTTTCTTAACTCTACAGAACATTTAGATTTGTTGGCAAAGATGAAGCATCATGCCATGGATTTATACGAGGCTGTACAACGGGAGAATTTTGATGAAATGGGACGTCTGGTAAAGAAGACATGGGAACAAAATAAGAAATTGGATTCCGGAACGAATCCACCTCAGGTGGAGGAACTGATTGCGAAGATAAAGGATTATTGCCTTGGATATAAACTTCCCGGCGCAGGAGGTGGAGGCTTCCTCTACATGATTGCTAAAGATGCTGAAGCTGCTGCCCGAATCCATCAGATTCTTACCAAAGAACGGATAAACGACAAAGCTCGTTTTGTTAAGATGGCCTTATCAGACAAAGGTTTTCAAGTCAGTAGGAGTTAGGAGTCTTTATCAATAGATAATGTCGTATATATAAACCATAAAAATAATACGGATGAGTTGAATAACTCGTACGCATGAACTTGTCAACTCATCCGCATCACTTTGTCAACTCATCCGCATCACTTTGTTAACTCATCCGCATAAACCTTAATGATATACTGAAGTCCTCTAATTAATTGCTTTATCTCAGAGCTTCCACTTCATTGGCATAGACAGGGACATACAGATTGCCCAACCTTCTTGCTCCATCTTTGGTGATGACATAATCCTCTTCGTTACGCAGACCGGTGAAATCTTTATAAGTCTCCAACTTATCGTAATTGATAAAATCCAAGAACTTATGCTCCGCTCTCCAATAATCTATCAGTTCAGGGATAAAGTAGATACCGGGTTCGATGGTGAGAACGAATCCGGGTTCTAACGAACGAGCTAAACGTAATGATTTGTAACCGAACATGGTGCTCTTAGGTTGACCGTTGTACCCCACCCATACTTCACCTAAGTTTTCCATGTCGTGAACGTCTAAGCCCATCATGTGACCTAATCCACAAGGGAAAAACATGGCATGTACCCCTAACTCAACAGCCTCGTCAGGGTCGTTTTTTGTCAGACCTAAGCCTTTCAATCCTTCGAATATAGTTCGGCAGGCCAACTTATGAATATCTTTGAACGGAACTCCCGGTTTTAAGGCATGAACGGCATTTATATGAGCGGCTACTTGAATATCATAAATCTCTTTCTGACGTGATGAGAATTTCTTTCCTGCAGGAATCGTTGATGACATATCACCGGCATAACCCATCTGAGTTTCACAACCGGCGTCAACCAACAGCATATCTCCTTCTTTTACCACATTCGTGTGGATGTGGTTGTGTAGTGTCTGCCCACATACAGTGGCAATAGTGGGGAACGACAACGGACATCCGTTCGACTTGGCTGTGGCTTCAATGATGGCAGCTACTTCATATTCCTTCATTCCTACGCGAAGTTCTTTCATGGCGGCAATGTGCATCTTGGCAGTAACCGTGCAAGCCTTGTCAATTTCCATTATCTCCTCTTCGGTTTTATGGTTACGCATATCCACAATGGTACGTATCATAGGAATAGAAGGCTCTTCTGCCCCCGGAGCAATGCCCAACAAATGGAATAGTTTCACTTGATGTTCCGGACGGTATGAAGGCAGATAATGTATCTGTTGTCCTTTAGCTGTTGCTTGACTCAGATATTTCTTTAGGGAGGATACGGGACGGACTTCTGTAATACCTACTGTCGAGGCTCTCTCACTCAAGGTTGGCTCTGTTCCCATCCAAACAATGTCGTCAATAGTCAGCTCGTTGCCGAAGATGATTTCTTTATCCTCGTCAATGTCGATAACCGCGTACAGATTGACAAAACTTAAGCCGAAATAATATAAAAAAGAAGAGTCTTGACGGAAACGGTATGTGTTATCCGTGTAGTTCATCCCACTCTCTTCATTCCCCAAGAAAAGTAATAAGCCGTTCCCAACAGTCTTTTTCAACTGTGCACGGCGATTGATATAAGTCTCTTTTGAAAACATGGTATGATGATTTTATTGTAAAGTTAATTTCGCTTCCACAAACGCCGCGATAAAGTCTACCGTCTTGTCAATACCCAAAACCGATGAGTCAATACACAGATGATAGGTGGCAGCAGCTCCCCATATTTTATTACTATAATAATTGTAGAAGGACGAACGCTTTTTGTCTGCTTCTTCTATCAGTTTTACGGCTTCTTCTTCTTCCGTAATGTTATGAATATTTCGTAGCCTTTCTATACGAGCTTCTTTTGATGCCGATACGAACACATTTACACATTGAGGATAATCGCGTAACACATAGTCGGCACAACGCCCGACAAAGAGACAAGATTTTTCGTCGGCCAGCTTACGAATCACATCACTTTGAATCTTAAACAGCGAGTCATTGCTTAAATAATTGTTGAATGAAGCTGTTGTTTCGCCGATGAATGGGAAACGTGTGCCAAGCATACCTCCTAAAACGTGTTGCTGAGCTTTTTCGTCTGCTTTCTCGAAGAATTCTTTACATAGTCCGCTTTCTTTCGAAGCCAACAGAATCAGTTCCCTGTCGTAGTAAGCTATATTGAAACGCTTTGACAGCTTCTGCCCGATTTCACGTCCTCCACTGCCTAACTGACGTCCTAAATTGATGACAAAATGTTCATTCATAGTCATTTCTTTTTATTCTTGGAACAAAGATAAAAAAAATCAATTGATTATGGTTTAAAAATCTTATTTGTTAAAGAGACATTGCTTAATTTCTGTTGCTAATGCTGTTGTTTAAGCGTTGCTTTTCTATTTCCATAGCACTCTCCACTTGATTCTTTTTGAAGGATTTTCCGGAGTTGAAGTTGTATTGCAGGCTGATATGGATAAATCTCGAAGAATTGCTTCCACAGAATGTTGAATAAGCAGTATAGTTACTCATATTTGTGAAGTAAGATGTCTTGGCGTTGAATATGTTCTTCATTCCTATTGTCATGCTGAGTTTATCTTTCATCAACTGTTTTTTGACATTCACGTGAAACAGATGTAAAGAGTTTATACCGGCATTTGCGGAGTAGAGTCTGCTGGTGCCTTGATATGCAAGTTCGATATAAAATTTGTGAGGCAGCGTGAATCCCGTATTTGCATTGACGAAATACAGATAATGCGACAGGCTGCTATTTGTATCCAAACTGGTGATGTTTTGTTTTACTCCAATGGCATTGATGTGCAATGTCCACCGGTTAGTAACCTGTATGGGAGCCGATACTACCATATACCAGTGGTTCTCCTTATCGTTATTCACCGGTGTAATATATGATACGGTAGGGTTCTCATTGTCTGTTTTTCCCAATTCTCTTATTAAGTTGTGATGTAAGTTCCCGCCTATAGACAGTATATAACGATAGTGATAGACAGCTGTTAAGCCTATCTTGTTGATGTAAGTAGGTTTCAGATTAGGATTGCCCACATAATAGGAGTAATCGTTGTATTGCACCCTGTTAGGGTTCAGATACCAAAAGTTAGGACGTTGTATACTTCTTGAGAATTGTGCAATCAGCATCATGGTTTTCATCTCATTGAAAGAGTAGGTGAGGCTTGCGTTCGGAAATAAGTCGAAGTATGATTTTTGTATTTCTTTTTGTTGACCTTTGGTATATGTATATTCTCCTCTCATGCCTATAGCAAAATCTATTCGCTTGAGCCTCATCGATGCAGTTCCGTATATGGCATGAATATTTTCGTTGTAATTCTGTGTATAGTGATATTGCGGTATGGGTATCCATTCCTTTTGATAATAACTCTGATAGTTTACCCAATCGTCCATTTTATTTCTTGTATATTTCATTCCTAATGTATATTTCAGACTCTTTTTTGCACTTTTGTTGAAAGCGATATCAGCAGTAAAAATCTTATAAGCAGATAAAGACTTGCTTTGATAAATAGAGTCTATGCTACCCGTATGCTTTAATTCAAAGATAGAGTGGTAATCGTTGTTTCCCTTTACCTCTTGATGGGTATAGTCAGCAATGAACTTCAGTATAGAGCCTGCGCTGTCAATCTTATGAATATAATTGAATGTCGCGGAGATATTTCTATTATTCTCTTTCTGATAGTAGTTGCCGACAGAATGGATGTTTAAACTGTTATTAATAATATCCGCTATACCTTTGGAAGACTTTTTATGATTGTTTTTTGTCATTTCCAATTCTAATCCTATACTATTCCGACTGTCGAGGTCGTAGATAGCGCCTGCTTGTCCAAACAAGGAATTAGGTTTGCTGTCTGTGCGCGAGTCAGAAGAAAAATTCCAATTGTCGTTATCAGCGTAATCGCGGTAACCGGTCATTACTTCTTTACCTTTCGCGGTAATGAGTCCGGTGCTTAAAATATTGAACGACCATCTTCCTGAATGGATATTCATGGAAACAGAAGCGGAGTAGTTGTTTATATATTCTCCTTGTGAGGTATTAGACTGTATGTTTCCGCTGATACCTTTCTCTTGTTGTTTCTTCAGAATGATTTTTATAACGCCGGAATTGGATTCTGCGCTGTATTCGGCTCCTGCAATGGGAATAATCTCTACCCTTGCTATATCACTTGACTTAAAATTCTTCAGGTAGTTTATCAGTTCACTGCCTTTTAGTTTTACTTCTTTCTCATTGATATATACTTTTGCTCCTTGTGCTCCGTTAATAGATATACCGTTATCATTAACAAATACTCCCGGAGCGAGTGGCAAGATTTCCGATGCGTTTTTGTTAAGAAAGAGCGATGGCGTGTTCATGTGCATGATAAATCGGTCGGTTTCCCGAGTGATGGGCTGTGCAGTGACAACTACATCATCAAGACTGACCTTCGATTCATTTATAATGAACTTTCCCATGTCTTGGTTTCCTTTGATTAACGTGACTTTTTCCCTTATTGGCTGATATGCGATATGCCGGATGATAACATGGTATGTACCGTCAGCGATGTTTAAACGAAATATTCCACAGGAGTCAGAAACGGCAGTGTTTATATAAATGGAATCGGATACCAATGCTATAGTGGCAAACTCAACAGGCTCACCTTTGCTATTGGCAACAATTCCTTGTCTCTGTTGGGCTTGAATGTGCCCCATTATCAGTGACGCGACAAATAGCATTGCCATCTTTTTCATGACACATAGTTAGTTTTGGTTGGACATCATAGATAGGATATTCAGCAGTTTGATATTCAAATTGGTTTGTCCTTCTTTTATCTTTGTCTCTTGCTTGTTGCAAGGCTCGATAGGAATGTTGTTTTCGTTCAGATTTAATTTAAAATCATCGTTCATGTCTTGGAATGCGCTGATTGTAATTTTTTTGTTCGTAGGGACATCTTTAATGATACACGATACATCATTGATGTCAGTAACCTCCGCAAATCCGGTGAAAGTCTTTGCGGGTTCATCTGAGGTAACGATGGCAACTAATACTTTACCTTTTGCTTCTTTTATTCCCTTGACGCAAACCTTTACATCTGTAGTTTGAGCCATCGTATGGGTGCAAGCTGATAATAAAACTACGGTGAATAAACGAATTAATTTTTTCATAATGTTTTGTTTTTTAATTGTTCGTTTTTATAATTCTTTCTTGTCATTACTTAATATTTTCTGCAAATATAAATTAGTTTATAATATAAATAAAATTATTCAATAAAATATTTTATGCAAATCGTAAAATAAATTGCGGATGACTATTTAATGTGTGTCAGATGTTACTTAAAGTAATGTGTGTTGTGTATCCCATTCCTTTTTAAATAGGTATACAGCTTTTTTGAAAGCAATAAAGTTTAGTTTTTGTTTCGATGTATAGGAATGTGAAAAGTAATGTGGATGAGCTTCCGTATTCATCAGAAGTATTTGTTTGTTCATACGTATCATCTACAAAACTCATGTGTATCATTTACTTGTTTCACTTATGTGATTCGCTTGTTTCACTTATGTGATTCGCTTGTTTCACTCATGTGATTCGCTTGTTTCACTCATGTGATTCGCTTGTTTCACTCATGTGATTCACTTGTTTCACTTATGTGAAACGAATAAATCTTTTGATGAAGATGGAAAATTATGTGTATCATTTTTTGTAATTTCTTTATGGTGTACTGAATATGCCTGACGAAAAAATAAAAACAACTATTAAATAGGTTGTAAGGCCGTTTTATCAGGAAAACAAGTTCTGAACCTCGTCTCTGTTAATAGAGCTTAAAATATTGTTAGTCTTGAGGAATTACTATATATTACTACATAATAAGCCTTATTATATATATTTTAGGTTAACAGTATGCCAAATTAACGTGTATGTTCTTCGTTATGCTGCTGTTTCTTGAATGACATAAATTGACGATAGAGCATTACAGCCGCAATAATGCTGGCAAATAAATCTGATACAGGCATACTCCACCAGATGCCGTCACCATTCAAGAATATAGGAAGAATGATAAGACATGGCAGCAGAAAGATTAGTTGACGAGTGAGAGAAAGGAAGATGGCTTTGCCTGCCATACCTATGCTTTGGAAAAAGTTGGCTGTTACCATTTGGAATCCGATAACAGGGAAGAAAATAAAGGTGATGCGCATTCCCTTAATCGATTTACTTATCAGTTCTTCGTCGCTGGTGAACATACGTGAAGCCAGTTCCGGTATTAGTTCACCTACCGTAAATCCTATAATCATGATTGCCGTGGCATAGTATATGGTGAGTTTCAATACTTGAGTTACCCGTTGGTACTGTTGGGATCCGAAGTTATATCCGGCAATAGGTTGCATACCTTGATTCATTCCCATAACAAACATGGCGAAGATGAACGCGATGCGATTAACGATGCCGTATGCCCCAATAGCTAAGTCGCCACCATACAGTTTTAATCCTTTATTAATAAAGATAACGATGAGACAGCTGGCCAGATTCATTAAGAATGGGGACATGCCAATGGCAAAGATTCGTTTGATAATGTGAGCGTTGAGTTTGTAAATGCCATGAGCGAAGTGCAATATTTCATTCTTATTTGTAAAAATCTTAATCTGCCAACAAAGCGAGATGATTTGTGCCAGAACGGTGGCACAAGCAGCTCCCTGAATACCCCAGTCGAATAAAAATATAAATATCGGATCAAGAATAGTATTGATAACTACCGTATTGATAGTGGCTATCATTGCTTCTTTGGGGTGACCTGACGCACGAAGCACTCCATTCATACCGAAGTACATGTGAGTTATTAAGTTACCATAAAGGTTGATAGACATATATTGATGTGCGTACGGCAACGTATCTTCACTGGCTCCGAAGAAATAAAGGATAGGATCGAGGAATACAAGTGAAAGGATGGTGAATACCACACCGATGATGATATTTAATGTAAAGACATTTCCAAAGACATGTTTTGCCAAATCGTAGTTCTTCTGTCCGAGCTGAACAGAAATAAGAGCGGCGGCACCTACTCCTACCAATGTTCCAAAAGCAGTAGAAAGATTCATGAACGGAAAGCAGACGGCGATGGCTGAAATAGCCAAAGAACCCACCCCATGTCCAATAAAAATGCTGTCGACTGTATTGTAAAGCGATGAGGCAGTCATAGCAACAATGGAAGGAAGAGCGTATTGCAATAATAATTTGCCAATCGGTTTAGTGCCCAATTCCTGTGCTCTGCTTAATCCTGTTTTTTCCATGAATTTCATTAAAATAGTCCGCAAAGTTACATAATTTATGTAATTAAAAAGGAGAATAGAATATCTTTTAGCTATCTTTGCCAAATTAATTTAAAAAACGATGAGTTTAAAAAAGTTTATTTTCGTTGTTACATTGTTGATGGGTATTTGTTCTATACAAGCCCAGAAAGCAACTAAATACCGTATCTATTTAAAAGATAAGCTTGGAACCCTATATACCTTTGACAAACCGGAGGAGTATCTTTCGCCAAAAGCATTGGAGCGTAGGGTGAAGCAGGATTTACCGATAGATAGTACAGACTTGCCTGTTAGCAGACAGTATATAGATCGGATTCAACAGGTTGGAGTGCAGCTGGTCTCACAGAGTAAGTGGAATAATACCGTATTGATTCAGACCACTGATTCTGTTTTGATTAACCGTATTGTTCAATTGCCATTTGTTTCTCATATAAAAAAGGTTTGGATAGCTCCGGATAGTGTTCCGGAACGTGATAAGACGCGTAAGGATCAAATAAAGAAACATTTGGAAAAGACGGACAGTTACTATGGTGACGCGTCTATTCAGATTGCAGTGCATCATGGTGATAGTTTGCATCTGGCCGGATTTAAAGGGGAAGGTATGACTATTGGTGTGATAGATGCCGGTTTCTTTAATGCCGATGCCATACCGGTATTGAAACATTTGAATCTGCTTGGTACGAAGGATTTTGTTAATCCGCGGTCGGACATCTACGCAGAGCATTATCATGGCATGATGGTTCTTTCGTGTATGGCTGCCAATACTCCGAAGGTGATGGTGGGAACAGCTCCTGAAGCATCGTACTGGTTGCTTCGCAGTGAGGACTATGATACGGAACAGCCGGTGGAAGAGGATTATTGGGCAGCAGCTGTTGAGTTTGCCGATAGTGTAGGCGTGGATGTGATTAATACATCTTTGGGATATGACTCATTTGACGAACCTTTCGGGGGATATGAATATAAACAGTTGGACGGACATTATTCGTTGATGTCCAACTCAGCTTCACTGGTCGCGAAGAAAGGAATGATTTTGGTTTGCAGTGCCGGTAATTCAGGGTCGCAACATTGGAAAAAGATTACACCTCCGGGTGACGCTGAAGATGTGATAACGGTAGGAGCTATTGATCGTGATGGCGTGAATGCCAACTTTTCTTCTGTTGGAAATACAGCTGACGGGCGTGTTAAACCGGACGTGATGGCGATAGGTGTGTTCTCAAGCGTGTTAGGTACAGATGGTCAGCCTTCTCATGGGAATGGTACCTCATTTGCGTCTCCGACTTTCTGCGGGTTGGTTGCTTGTTTCTGGCAAGCCTGTCCTCATCTTACAGCCAAGCAGGTAATTGAGGCTGTCCGTCAGTGTAGTGACAGAGTGGATTTTCCGGATAATATTTACGGGTACGGCGTTCCTGATATTTGGAAAGCCTATTTGAAGAATAAGAAATAACATGGAACAGGTTCTCTCTCTCTTTGAATTGAACAATTTGGTAAAGCAGACGTTGGAGTTAAGTCTGCCGAATGCTTATTGGGTTCAGGCGGAGCTGAGTGAGGCGCGTGTCAATTACACGGGGCACTGCTATGTTGAATTCGTTCAAAAGGATGAAAAGAGTTCCGCGTTAGTGGCTAAGGCTCGAGGGAATATATGGAAGAACACCTATAATATGCTTAAGCCGTATTTTGAAGAAGAGACAGGGCAGAAGTTTTGTGCCGGAATAAAAGTGCTTGTTCAGGTTCAGGTGGAGTTCCATGAATTATATGGTTATTCGCTGACGGTATTGAATATTGATCCAACTTATACGTTGGGTGACATGGCCCGACGACGAAGAGAGATTCTCAAGAAACTGGAGGAAGAAGGGGTTTTGAATTTGAATAAGGAATTGGAATTGCCACTATTCGCTCAGCGTATTGCAGTTATCTCATCGGCTACGGCAGCCGGATATGAAGATTTCTGTAATCAGTTAAAAAATAACTCTTACGGGTATGTCTTTTATCCCGAATTATTTCCGGCGGTAATGCAGGGTAATAAGGTAGAAAGTTCCATTATAGCTGCGTTGAATGCAGTCTATCATGAGATGGAGAAATGGGATGCAGTGGTCATTATTCGTGGAGGAGGGGCTACATCCGACTTGAGTGGATTCGATACCTATGATTTGGCTGCGAATGTGGCACAGTTCCCTTTGCCTATTATTACCGGTATCGGGCATGAACGTGACGATACAGTGCTTGACAGTGTGTCGCATACTCGTGTGAAAACTCCGACAGCAGCAGCTGAGTTTCTTATCAATCATTTGCATGATACGGCAGAAGAGCTGGAAAGCAAAGTTCAATCTTTGACAGAATTAGTTGCTGAAAGGATGAGTAATGAGAAAGAACGGCTTAACAGACTGGTTGAGCGTATCCCTTATCAGATATCAAAACGGTTGGAGCATGAACTTTTCCGTCAGAAGGAATTGATTCAGCAGATGCAAGGTGTGGTACGGTTACGTTTCATGAAAGAGAAGAATATGTTGGATTTGTTGAAACAACGGTTGATATTGTCCGTCTATTCTTGCATGGAGAAGGAAGATCATCGGTTAAAACTGATAGAACAACAAATCAGGGCAGCATCACCCGAATATATGCTGAAGCGGGGATATAGTATTACTTTATTGAACGGGAAGGTTGTAAAAGATGCATCGGAAGTGAAAGATGGAGATATACTGGAAACCCTTGTTATGAATGGAAAAATAAAAAGTAAAGTATATGGAGAAGAAACAAACTTATGAACAGGCGATGAAACGGTTGGAAGAGATCGTTTCGAGAATTGATAATGGTGAGTTGGATATTGACAATTTGAGTACTAACTTGAAAGAAGCACAGGAATTGATTAAGTTTTGTCGCGACAGACTCTATAAGACTGATGACGAAATAAAAAAGATGTTGAAAGAAAACGAGATAATAGAAAGTAAAGATTAAAAAATAATAGCAGAATGTTTGTTTTAGAAATAAAAGCATTACTTTTGTAGTAAGACGAAACAAAAACAATATAATAAATAAAATGGAAGAAATTGATTGGAAAAATCTGTCTTTTGGTTACATGAGAACGGATTATAATGTTCGTTGTTATTATCGTAATGGGCAGTGGGGCAAATTGGAAATCTGTTCAGAAGAAACCATTAATTTGCACATGGCTGCCGTTTGTTTACACTATGGTCAGGAAGCTTTCGAAGGATTAAAAGCTTATCGTGGCAAAGACGGTAAGATTCGTGTCTTTCGTCCGGAAGAGAATGCAGCTCGTCTGCAGAGTACATGTCGCGGCATATTAATGCCTGAGGTTCCTACAGAGATGTTTGTCGATGCAGTCAAGATGGTAGTTAAGGCAAATGAACGTTTCATCCCTCCATACGAGAGTGGCGCTACATTATATATTCGTCCGTTGCTGATTGGTATCAGTCCGCAGGTTGGCGTGCATCCGTCAACAGATTATATGTTTGTTATCTTTGTTACTCCGGTAGGTCCATATTTCAAGGGTGGTTTTGCAACCAATCCTTATGTCATTATTCGTGACTATGATCGTTCTGCTCCTTTAGGAACAGGTATTTATAAAGTCGGTGGTAACTATGCTGCCAGTTTGAAAGCCAACAGCATTGCTCATGAGCTGGGCTACAGTTGTGAGTTCTATTTGGATGCAAAGGAGAAGAAATATATGGATGAGTGCGGCGCGGCTAACTTCTTCGGTATTAAGAACAATACGTATGTTACTCCAAAGTCAACGTCTATTCTTCCTTCTATTACGAATAAGAGTTTAATGCAGTTGGCTGAAGATTTAGGCATGAAAGTTGAGCGTCGTCAGATTCCGGAAGAGGAGTTGGCTACATTCGAGGAAGCCGGTGCTTGTGGTACAGCAGCTGTCATCAGTCCAATCAGTAAGATTGATGATTTGGAAACGAAGCAATCGTTTGTAATCTCTAAGGATGGTAAACCGGGACCTATCTGCACGAAACTTTATAATATGTTGCGTGGCATTCAGTATGGTGATGAACCTGATATACATCATTGGGTAACTTTTGTGGAGTAATTAGGATATATAATTGACCGTTTACACGGATTTTACATACCGGATGGCACTACTGCTTTATCACATGTGCCGTAAGTCAGGTGTAAAATCCGTGTATTTTTTGTCCTTATTATAATAAATTCTTTACCTTTGCTCTGATAACTTTGTATTCACGACATGGGAAAAGGAAAACTTGCCAAATTTGCTGATATGAAGACGTATCCCCACGTCTTCGAATACCCCTATTCCGTAATGGATGATGTGCCGTTCCGGATGAAAGGAAAATGGAATGATTTGTTCTTTCATAATGATCATCCTATTGTGTTAGAGCTGGGATGTGGAAGGGGGGAGTATTCGGTAGGCTTGGCCGAAATGTATCCCGATAAGAATTTCATAGGTGTGGATATAAAAGGTGCTCGTATGTGGACGGGAGCAACGGATTCTCTGAAAGATGGATTGAAGAATGTGGCTTTTCTCCGAACAAATATTGAGATTATCGATCGCTTTTTCGGGGAGAACGAGGTTAGCGAGGTGTGGCTGACCTTTTCTGACCCACAGATGAAACGAGCGACCAAAAGGCTCACTTCTACGTATTTCATGGAACGGTATAGGAAATTTCTTGTTCCCGATGGAATTATTCATTTGAAGACAGACAGTAACTTTATGTTTACCTATACTAAATATATGATGGAGGTGAATAAACTGAAGGTGGATGTCTGCACGGATGATTTGTATCACTCCGGTTTGGTGGATGAGATTTTGGGTATTCGGACTTATTATGAACAACAATGGCTTGACCGTGGATTGAATATCAAGTATATTAAGTTCCACCTTCCGAAAGAGGGAGTGTTGAAAGAGCCGGATGTGGAGATTCCATTGGATGAGTATCGTAGTTACAATAGAAATAAAAGAAGCAGTTTGGGAACAAGTAAGTAGTATTTTAATTAATTCAAGTTATGGGAAAGAGTTTTTTATTTATGCTTTTGACTTTGATGCCATTCTATGGATTTGCTCAGGAATTGGCTGTTAAAGTCGATTCTGTTGGAATATTGTCGAAAACTTTAACTGATAGCACGAAGTATCATTATTCTTCTTTGAAGATCTCCGGCGAGTTAAATGGCGTGGATTTAGCATTGATTAAAGATATTGCAACTCGCGGTAAGGCTAAGAATCCCGGAGAGGTACTGTTGAGTCATATTGATTTGTCCGATGCGTCTATTGTTGAGAGTAAGATAAATAAAGCTATCAAAACAGAACGGAATGTTCTTCCTGATAAGTTGTTCTCCGGAGCTAAGAATCTGGAGTCAGTGGTATTGCCTAATACTATTACCGCCATAGGTGAGGCTGCGTTCGATGGCTGCAAGCAACTGAAGACTGTCAGTTTACCAAGTAACGTTAAGGAGGTTCGTGTACGTGCGTTCAACAATTGTGGAGCACTGGAACAAGTTACTTTCCCTGACGGATTCTTAATGGTGGGTGACCATGCTTTTAATGATTGCGAAGAGTTGAAAGAAGTATTTCTTCCAAGTTCGGTAACGAAAGTTGGAAGAAGCGCGTTCGAAGGCTGTAAGAGATTAGAGCACGTAGTGGTTGATGGCCCGGTGGCTACTATCGAAAGCTCTGCGTTCAAAGATTGTGAGCAGCTAAGCAGTGTTACACTTCATGATGCTACAAAAGTGATTGATAAGAGTGCTTTCGAAGGTTGCAAAAGTTTGCCATTCATCTATTTGCCTAAAAATTTGACTGAGATTGGCAATCATGCGTTCGATAAGTGTCAGAATTTGAAAGCTGTTGAGTTACCTACAGGTGTTAAGAAGTTGGGCAGTCAGGCTTTCTCCGATTGTGTCAGCTTAGAAGGGATTTCATTGAACTCATCATTATCTGAATTGGAGAATTCTACATTCAAGGGATGTACCAGTTTGAAAGCCATCGCTCTTCCTAAGGGAGTGAAAAAGATTGGAAATCGTGTATTCGAAAACTGTAAGAATATGGCTTCCATAGAAATGTCGGCTTCTTTGCAATCTATAGGGACAAGTGCATTTGAAGGATGCAAGAGTTTGAGTTCGTTTACGTTGCCTAATACCTTAAATGATATTGCGAGCTATGCATTTAAGGATTGCAGTGCGCTGATTTCAGTAGAGATTCCTATCACCGTTAAGAAGATGGGGAGCCATGTGTTCGAGAAATGCGCAGCTTTGACAACGGCTAAAGTGAGTGCCTTTATTAAGAAATTGGGGGATTCCACTTTCGAGGATTGCGTCAGTCTGAATCAAGTTACATTGCCCAATACGTTGGAGGAAGTACAAGATAATGCTTTTCAAGGGTGTAAAGCACTAACTTCTATTACATTGCCCGTTACGGTAAAAGAGATTGGCAGCTCGGCTTTCAGAGATTGTTCTTCTTTGCAGACAGTTGAATTACCTACTTCTTTAAAGAAGATTGGGGGGAGAGCATTCTCCAAGTGTATTGCTCTCACGAATATTCGTTTACATGCTGCTCTTCCTCCTAAGTGTGCCGGCGATAATGTTTTTAAAGATGTTCCTCTATATTCATGCAAACTGACTGTTCCTACTGCTTGTAAACCGGTTTATAGCATGGAGAAGGTTTGGAAATCATTTCCTGTTATTGTAGAATACACATTAGTTGAATCTATTTATTAATACTTATATAATGACATTATATCCGAAATTAATTCTTGACGCGTTGAATACCGTCCGTTATCCGGGCAATGGTAAAACGTTGGTGGAAAACGAGATGATAGCTGATAATATGCGTATTGATGGAATGTCTGTCAGTTTCTCCTTGGTTTTTGAGAAGATGACAGATCCCTTTAAAGCTTCCATGTTGAAGTCTGCCGAGACAGCTATTCATACTTATATCTCGCCTGACGTAAAAGTGGATATTACCGTTGAGAGTAAGCAGGCTGCTCGTCCGGAGCCCGGTAAAATGCTTCCTCAAGTAAAGAATATCATTGCAGTTTCTTCCGGTAAAGGCGGAGTAGGAAAGTCGACTGTCGCAGCTAACTTGGCCGTTGCTTTGTCTAAGTTGGGCTATAAAGTTGGCTTGCTTGACGCTGATATCTTCGGTCCTTCTATGCCGAAGATGTTTCAGGTAGAGGATGCTCGTCCTTATGCCGAGAAAATTGACGGTAGAGATTTGATTATTCCTATCGAGAAATATGGACTAAAGATGCTTTCCATTGGGTTCTTTGTTGATCCAGATCAGCCTACGCTCTGGCGTGGCGGAATGGCAAGTAATGCGTTGAAACAACTCATTGGTGATGCTGATTGGGGTGATTTGGATTACTTTGTTATCGACACGCCTCCGGGTACAAGTGATATTCATCTGACATTAGTTCAGACACTTGCCATAACCGGAGCCGTCATAGTAAGTACCCCTCAAGAGGTTGCTTTGGCCGATGCTCGGAAAGGTATTCACATGTACACCACAGATAAGGTGAATGTGCCTATACTTGGTTTGGTAGAGAATATGGCATGGTTTACTCCGGCAGAATTACCACAGAATAAGTATTATATCTTTGGAAAAGAAGGAGTTAAGAAGTTGGCCGAACAGATGAATGTTCCTTTGTTGGGGCAGATTCCTATTGTTCAAAGTATATGTGAGAGCGGTGATGAAGGTATTCCGGCCACGCTCGAAGAGAATAGCATTACGGGAATGGCTTTCTTCGATTTAGCTAAGAATGTGGTCAGGCAGACAGAAATCCGTAATGCGACGGAGCCTCCGACACACATTGTAGAGATAAACAAGTGATTTATTTATTTCAGAATAGAAAGCGGGGAACAGAAATGCTGATCCTCGCTCTTTTTATGATGTCAGAAGGAAAAGGATATTTGATGAGTTTTATAATTGAAGTGTATTATCCGGCGATGGTATATGTATGAGTTTCTTTAATCATCAGAAGCATTAAATCAGTTCATGTGTATGAGTTGAATGGTTCATGCGTATGAGTTGCTCGGTTCATCCGCATCAATTGCTCAAGTCATCCGCATGAGTTGGTTGATTCATCCGCATGAGTTGAACAGTTCATGCGTATGACTTTTTATAGTAATGCGTAGAAACCTGAAAAGTGTTTTTTATTCAGGGATATAGATGATTTCTCCGTTATCCAGTTCGTAGGCAATACCAATTTTTTTCCCTCTTTTTCCCTCTTTTGAGTTTTGATCTTCAGATGGAGTATACTTATTGATTTTTTGTCCTTCTTTGGTGATAATCTCCATATTCTCTTTCCCCGGGTTCTTAATCATAGTAAAGTCTTCTTTACTGAACATTTCAGTCATATTGTACCGGCTGACTAACGCAACCATTAAGGCAACGGCAAAGACCATGGCAACATCAAACAGATTGCTAACCACACTCATCGGATCATTATCCTCTTCTTTATTCAACAGGTGTTTTCTCATTGTTATTCCTTTCTTTTAAAAGTTCAGAAATGAATTCTAAATTTGACAAATCTTGAACATACCAACGTTGTTTTACTTGTTGGGTCATAAAACCTATACCGCTGGAGAACAATCCGACGACTGTTGTGGCAAATGCCACCTGCATGTTATAGGCCATAGAAGAAATATCACCTGTAGACAATCCGACCAAAGCAGGTCCCATCGGGATTAAAGTTCCCATAAGTCCTAACATAGGCCCCATCTTTATTAGGGTTTTAGAAGTAGACAAGTCCTTATCAGCCGCTATTTCATATTCTGATAATAAACGGTTGATGTGTGTCCGGCTGTTTTTCGCTTCTAATATTCTGGAAATGTATTCAATTACTAAAGAAGAATTTTTCTGTGGTAACTGTTCTTTTAGGTTTTCAATATTGTCTGCGTTGATGTTATTGATTGCCGTTTTCAATATAGAATTTGTTCTCTTGACTGTTATATATTGGCCAAAGAAACTGCCTATCAATAGGATAGACCGGATGAAAAAGATGATAAGTAACACCACAACCGGAACGAGTAAGCCTGTCGAAATCCAGTATAATACGTTAGAAATATAGTTCATATTTTTTCTTTATTTAAAAGTTTCTTTATTTTTATTTTTCGAAAGATTATTCCCAGTAGAGCTCCTACGATTAAAATGATTATTATTCCGATGAATGCTTTCCAGTTGATTTCACTAACACCTTTTGCTGCTGTTCTTCCATTAACAGTGGCTACAATTCCTAAGATAGCTATCAGGGTATTGGTTAGGAAAAATAATTCTAATCGGACTTCTTTTTCCGGAAGCAGCCATCTCAAAAATAATGTTCCAACCGGTATGAGTATTAAAATCACACCCGCTAAGCCCCAAGCAATAAGCGAGAAAGAAGTTCCCGGGAAAGAGAAAATCAGAGCAACAAGTATGCTAAATAGTATTGGGAAAATGAGTATTCCCGGGAACCATCTTAAAAACCTATAAATGTTGAAGATGCGTTTCTTTATCGGATAGGTTGTCAGAACCTGAATTGCCAGTATGCAGAACGATATTTGCAGTATGACTTCTATGCAAAGTATGACCGAGATATCAAGCATAAGAGACTGGTTGGCCAGCCAATCGGCAATTTGTGTCTTAGATTGTTCAATGGCATAAGGCCACATCAGTCCGACAAATAAGGCAGAAACTATTGAGATTGTTATGACCGACCTTTTCTTTCGATAAGTTTGTTTCAACAAAAAGTTGAAACAAACGATAGTCATTAATATGAGCACAAGTGTCTCCATTATTTCATCATTTTTCTACGGCGATATTTAACGAATAGTATCAATCCGATGACAACAACGATGAAAGCTATGCTGACTATTGTACTATTGATATTGTTTGCCTGTTCGTCGGATGATGCGGCAAGTTCTTCTTTTTTCATTACGACACCTTTTTTGTCATTAGCTGTCGCTTGACGAATGTCATGGATATTCTTTTTATATTCCGAAGCAACATTCTCGTTTGTTTTTGAAGCGATGAACTCTCTTAGTTTTGCATTATCGCATACAAAGCCTGAGCATGATGGTTTATATTTGTTAACTAAGTCGGTATGTAGTTTTGCAATGTCTGCTATTTGTTGGTCATTGGCTTTCCACATGCCTTTTCTGATTGTTTCCATCATTACTGCTGTCATTTCTTCTAATGCGGCCGGATTCTTTTCTTCGAAATATTTTTGAACGTCAAGATTAAATTTATCTTTTACATAGACATTATAAATTTCATCCCACATTTCCTTATCAATTGCTTTTGGCTTCATCACATTCCATCCATAAGTGTTTTGGATAATTTCCGCAAATGTGCTTGCTCCACCGGCATCGCCTTTCATCTTTTCTTTGATATAAGTTGGGTTGAAGATGGTTGTTCTACTTTCTACTCCAATAGCTTCTTTTACTTCTTGCATTCTGAAGTTATTTCTGTTTCGATAGTCACTTAAGTAGGCATCCGGATCTTTGCCTGTCACATTTCTGACAGCTAAGTTTATTCCTCCCATGAATTCATAAACATGATCCAGACTAAGAGCTCCCCAAGTATTACTTTGACGCGGTTGAATAACAGCATCCGTTCTGGTAAGAGCCGCTTCGAAAGCAAATTTCCTGAATACTTCCCAGTTTTTTTCACTCCCGTAGTATGCTCCCATATTATTAATATAGGTATCGGCAATTTCTTTTTCATTTTCCCAACGGTCTCCGCTCATCACCATACCCTGTATACCCGTTCCGTAGCCACCATTAGCAGCTCCGAATACTCGATAAGTTGAAATTTCGCGGGCATCTTTGGGTGTCAATCCATTCTCTATCAGTTTCTTTTCTGATTCAACAACACCTTCGGCAACTTGGTTGGTGAATATATCTTCTTTTGCGTTGGCTGCCATTTCCACAGCTCGGTTAATGAGAAATAAACGAGATGCGGCTAAATCTCTCAACTGCCCGCTTGTTTGAACGACAACATCAATACGTGGACGTCCTAATTCTTTTGAAGGAATGAGTTTTAAATCAGTTACTCTCCCAAAAGCATCACGAATAGGTTCAACACCTAACATATAGAGTATTTGAGCAATTGTTGCTCCTTCGGTTTCTATGAATTCTCCACTCCAAAGGGTATAACTTACTTTACGAGGGATACTATCGTTATGTCTCCGCTTATATATCTCTATGGTATTGTCAGCTAATTGTTTCCCTTTCTCCCAAGCCGATTCGCTTGGAGTAGCTTCGGCGTTTATGCCATATAAGTTTCTTCCTGTAGGAAGCGTATTCGGATTGACTATCGGATCGCCGCCTGGAGAAGGTTTTGTGTATCCGCCATTTAAAGCATTGATCATAGATGCTAATTCATCTTCCGGACTTTCTTGAAGTAATCTTTTGTAATTACCAACATTCTTAATGGTACGATCAATTTCAACAATGGCTAACGCAAGATCTGTTTCTTCTTTAGTATATTTCTTTTTCTTTGGCATATCTCCCATCATTCTTTCCATGCCTTTGCTTTTTGCATTGTCAGGCATTTGTTTGGAAGAATCTATAGGCATGTTCCCCTTCTGTTGATTGACGTCCATTTTCTTCATTGAACTTGGCATCTGTTTGTTTTCAGTTTGCGCAGTGCTCATTTTTCGTTTAATGGAATCCGGCATTTTTGTACTGCCTGTCATCATTTCGTTCATAATACCTCCTGACATCATATTTTGAGTCATATTATGAGCTTTTTCAACTTTATGGGCTTTTACCAATTCTTCTATTGATATGTCGGCAACTTTACAAATAAACTCATCATTTCCTAAAGCCGGATTAGTTAATAGCTTTGTTACTAAGTCATGGGCCGGATTCAAATATTTCTGTGTGAATACGGCTTTATGTTTCAATGTCTGTTCATCTGCACGGTGGCGCATCTTATCCAGTGCCATCAAACTGTATGCAATTGGTTCCGTAGCCATTGCGTATACACTGCTTGTAATGCGAATATCTTCGTACGGAACACCCATTGTATAAAGTTGACCTGTGATTTTCTCTGTTGCCAGCTCTTCTGCAAAGTTTTCTATTCTGAGGATTTCGTCTTCCGTGTACGGCTTTGACATGACACTGTCTAATTCCAATTCACGATGTATACCTAATTTTACAGTGTAAGTTTTAACTTCTAAAGAAGCTTTGTTCAGATCGTTTTCAATCTTTTCTTTTTTAGCCCCTTTGTTGTCAACCTCATCTGCGGCCTTCACACCAATCAGATGATTATAGATCTTGATTTTTTCCATCAGTTCCCGATAGATACCTCTGACACTGCTCTCTAAGAATGGAGGAGTGAGATATGATTGTAATCCGGCATAAGAACGTCGTTTGGCAATCATTCCCTCACCAACATTACTAATTGTGTAAATATAATAATGAGGAATGGTTCCAACAAGTCTGTCAGGCCAGTCTTCATTGCTTAACGCAACTTGTTTCCTCGGAGTAAATTCTAAACTTCCATGGGTACCGAAGTGAATCAGCGCGTCTGCTTTGAAACCAAATTGTGTCCATAAGTAAGATGCTATATAATTATGAGGTGATGCGGCGTCAACGCCATGTACTACTTTAAATTCGTTATCTCCTTTAGCTGCTGCATTTTGAGGAAGTAATACCACATTGCCGAATTGCAAACGCGCAATGCCTAATTCTCCATTGTCAGTAGTCATTGATTCTCCGGGGAATTCTCCATAGGTGGCGACAACTTCAGCGTATTTATCGGGGCGTAGTACTTTCTTCACCCATCCTTTATATTGTTCCTTGTTAATCAATTCCGGATGTGCATTCTTCATGAATTTGTCCATTGCTCCTTCTGCATAAGTACCAAATACGGCTCCCTGCTCTTGAATCATTTTTTCTAATTCTTTTGCTGATGCCGGCAAACCACTGACATTATATCCATTATTCTTCAGTCGGACTAATAAATTATATAGCGAAGGAGTAACTTCCATTCCTGCAGCGGTCATGGCATTTTGTCCTGGACCTTTATAATAATAGATTGCTATACGCTTCTCGCTATTTGGCTTGTGTTGTAATTGAATATAATGATTGATTGTTTCAACAAAAGTTTCTAATCTTTCCGGAATAGCAAAAGCATGATGCATGCCTTCTTTATCTAAGTATTGACCAAATAGAACGTAAGGGCGGATGGAACCGTCTATCTCCGGAGTAACTACGCTTTGTGATAAAAATCCACCACTCATACCCATCTTATCGCTCTCCCAATCTTCAACCAACCTATTGATATTCAGAGGAGCAAACAGTGGAATATTCTGTTGACTTAAATAATTAACTATATAGTCCCCCATACGCCCGTGTGCCATATTAATGATTGCTGATGGGTGAATAGAGTCTATGTGATGATTCTCAATAAATTTCTTTGCTAATCTGACAGGGTAGACAACGTTTCCCAATTCTTCTAACTTCTTAATCAATTCGGTTGGTTCGCCCATCATGCCGGTTAGTACAATTTGTGGAGCATCTTCTTTTAATAAATTGTTCTTCTGAAGAAACTTGTTATACTCTTTTATGCTGTTGAATCCTAATTCTTCATCATCAGGCTTTTTAGGATCCTTATGGTAAATCATATCATTTGCTTTTGCTATAACGGCTTCGGGAGTAGGAGCATAAATTAATTTCTTATCTACATACTTGCGAACATAATTCAGCATGTTCTTATAATTCTTTCGTCCGCCATTAACCAAATATTTTCTGATAGTATCACCTTGAATAGAATCAATCGTAACAATTCTGTTCTCAGGATTGGTTGCGAATGATGATAGGATTGGGATCTTTTCCCCTGCCTTTTTTATTTTTTCTCTCTGGTCTGCAGTGATACGCATGCCCATGGCATTAATGAACACCATGTCGTAGTTTGTCAGCTTATTTAGTTCATCCGTACTTAGTTCGGTAACTTTTATAAATGAATTGTTATTAGCCTTATATATTTCTTCAAGATTGATAACTTGAAAATTCATAAAAGCTATTTTTGTGGGGCTCAGAAAGAAATGCCATATTCCTAAAAGTACAAATAGGAGCACTAATATGGTGCTCCCGATGATGATTTGTTTCTTCTTCATCTTTTTAAATCAATAAAAAATTAAATTCCTAAAAAATCTGCTATATTGATATTTAGAGTTCCTATAAAACTGATTCCTTTCTGTGGCAACTGCAGCGAACTATCGGATGCTTTGTCTTTGTAATTGAACAAGTTATCAACTCCAACATTCAGAGCAATGCCACGAGGGAAAGTTGCGCCTATATTCAAGGTGCACATCGTTCTTGCATTATAATGCACCATACGATATGTTTGGTTATTCGTAAAAGTGTAGTGGTCTAATGCTGAAGCCCATTGTCCGTTCAAGGAGCAATTGGCACCGATTTTCCCATATTTATGTGAATACATCGCATTAAATGTGATGGTATGTGGCCGGACAGATGATGTATTTTTACCATTAACTTCTTCATGATCATCCACATAAGCATAAGAACCGGTAAAAATCAATCCCATAGGTATTTTATATCGAATAATAGTTTCTAAAGAGGTGGCTTTAGCATTATCTGCGTTGATATATCGTAAATCATTTGTTCCGTCACCAACATTTTCCAAGGTGATTTTATTCTTAAAGCGGTTATGTGAGGCAGATACAGAGAAATTGAATCCTCCAATAGTTGCCTCGGCTGATAAAGAGTACTGATTACTTGTTTCCGGTTTTAAATCTTTGTTTCCATAAATCATGAAATAGCCCATTCCGCCCATATCATAATACTCATAGAGCTCTTTGATGGTAGGAGAACGGAATCCCTGAGAGTAGCCGGCACGTAATGTCAGAATCTCAATAGGACGATACATCATAGAGACTTTAGGAGTTACATGCCAATGATACTTTTCGTGATAATCGGAACGGATACCGGCAATCAGATTTAACTGATCTGTTATCTTCCAATCTTCTTGCAAATACATGGCATAGGTATTTATGCTGGCATTTGCACTATCTTTTAGCATATAATGTTTCAAGTATTCCCAATTACCTTCGCCACCGGCACTGATGGTATGCTTCCCAAAGGTTCCGGAATAATCTAAACGGGCTATGTGTTGTCTGTTTCGGTAGTCGGTGCGAGTAAAACCTGCTTCAAAATAGTTTTTATCTTTTTTATAATTATCGAAGACATACGAACCGGTCAATACCTGTTTTTCTCCAATCAGATATTTCAATTTCCCGTTTAGCGTATAGTCAATGAAGTAATCTTGGAATACTTTCCCTACCCTGATATCTCGTTTATTGTGATAGTATGTTCCTTTTATTTCACCGCTCAACTTATCGGTAAAAGCGTATCCTAATTTCTGTGAAGCATCCCAGATATGATATCCATAAATGGTTGTAGAGGAAGGGTCTGTTATGGTTTCTTTTGTGCCATCAGGAGAAACCGTTTTCATTGTCTTTCCTTTTTTGTCACCAATCGTATAGGTATCTTTCATTCGGTATGTGATACTTGACAAAGAACTGAATCTATTCTGTTTTGTACCGGCTGATACAGAATACTTCTGCCCGTTATTGCCTGCGTATCGGGTACTGATGTTTCCCGTGAACGGGCGTTTGGCGCTTTTCGTAATGATATTGATTACTCCGCCCAAAGCATTTGAACCATATACCGTTGATTGTGCTCCTTTGATAACTTCTATGCGTTCGATGTCATCAATGTTGAAACGGGAGAAATCAACGTTATGGTCTGCTCCTTCACCACTAACTCGTTCTCCGTCAACAAGGAACAGCATATATTCTCCATCAACTCCCTGATATTTAATCTCAGGGAGTTGACTCATGGAGTTATAAACAATTTGCAAGCCTGGCAGTTCATATTGTAGTAGTGATTCAATATTTAGAGGATTCAATGCTTCAATATCGGTTTGGGAGATGACTCGAGTCAGTACCGGGACTTCTTTTAATGGTTTCTCTATCCGGCTACCTGTGACTACAACATCGTTCAGCTGATTTTCGGCAGGAACCATATTTACGGTAACAGGATTTCCCGGGGTGGCAGAGAGTGTAACGGGCTCATATCCCATAAACGAGATACGCAATACAACACTCTTGATCTCTTTCAATAGAATAGAGAATTCCCCGGAGGAATTTGTTCCTGCGCCGATAGTTGTCCCGACGACAACTACAGATGCTCCCGGCAGTGGATTACCTTCGTTATCTGTAATCGTACCTTTAAGCTGATATTTTATATATCCATCGTCTTCTACGGCATACAAAGAGGTAGAAGCAACTGTCAGCATGAGAAATAGAATGCGAAGAATTTTTCTCATCTGAATCCTCCTTACTTACTCATATAAACAGAAGTGAATGTAACGTGTCCGTCTTTTCCTTCCGCATTTTGGTAATTGGTAAATTTAAGTTTGGCGTAACTGCCGTCCATAAACTTAACAATATAGATTAAGTTTGTTGGCGAATAGGTATAAGGAGGCATGGTGTGGGTAGGAGTTGCAGTTAACCAACTACAAAGTACGGCGTTTAATTTGGTAGTAGCGGCATAGCCCATTTTCCCTTGGAACATTCCTGACCTATCAGTGATTATCTTATTCTCAAAAGTTTCATCACCTTTATACCCGCTTGTAGGAATAGTTGTTACTTTATCCATCTCTGTCTCTGTAGTCGCAACGGCTTGTCCGTTATTGGTCTTTATATCGTAACGGTGAATGGCAATGTGCCATTTTATTTTAATATCCGATTCACTACCTTGTGCCTCGGCTGTTTCTACAACATTTCCTTTAGTCAGGTAATTCCATTTATTGAAATCGCGTAACGTTTGTGTCTGACCGGTTTCAAGATTAATATAAGTCCACTGGTCATACTTAGAAGCATCAATTGTTGTGCTGTTTTTTACAGGGATAACCGGATCATCTTTTTTACTACATGCTGTCAAACACAGTGCGACAGCGAGTATAGACATGTATTTCTTTGCATTCATAATTTTTTGTTGTTTTTATAGTTTATATTTTCGATTGCAAAAGTATGGTGAAATAGAAATAGCATCAATACCTAAAAACAAGTAAAAACAGCAGTAAAAAGCCTAAAGTAATTTGATAATTTAACCTAAAAGGAGTAATGTGCTATTATAGAGAATACAGATTTATAGGTATCTGTTTATGGAATATCGTTTGAAAAGGTATTCTTTTGTTTTTTAAGTACCTATTTCTTGTGTGTAGGAGCACTGTACCAACTTTTAGGTAGTTTCCTGTTGTGCAGGGAAGAGTCTTCATATAATAAACAAGCAAAAGAAGATGGTTCAAGTAGATTAAATCGACGAAGAGAGTGTTTGTATTTCCCGTGACTTATTTTAAATTTGCAATTCAATCAACGAAAGAGAGTTTTCTGTTACTGCAAATGAAAGTTGGTGGTTGGCAGTTTGCTAAAACGTAATCTTTGGATGAATACAATTAAATATAATACTATATGATAAAATTGAACTACCTTTTGAGTATTCCTTGTTGTTTACTTTTGTTTTTTGTTTTGTCGTCATTTTCTGTGTACGATTTGACATGCGAATTAGATAAAGCTCCGCTTGGAGTTGAAACTTCGAATCCTCGTTTTAGTTGGAAACATTTCTCTGAAGAGCGGAACTTTGTACAGTCAGCCTATCAGATAGAAGTTGCTGATGATGCTTCGAAAATAGATATGGCTAATATGTGGGATAGTGGAAAGGTGATTAGCCGTCAGTCTGTTTTGGTTCCTTATTCCGGAAACAAGTTGAATGCTATGATTACTTATTATTGGAGGGTTAGGACATGGGATAAGAACGGAAAGGTTTCAAATTGGAGTGAGATCTATTCTTTCTCAATGGGTGTCCTTTCAGAGTCGGACTGGCAAAATGCAAAATGGATTGCATTGCAGAAAGATAATAAGGCTTTCGAGTTCCTTCCGCCGGTAAACGATAACGGTGAAGCCCAAAAGCGTTTTGGCGGCCAACAGTTTGGGAATTATAAGTTGCCTCAGTTCCGGAGGACGTTCTCTTTGAAGAAGTCTTTAGCTAAGGCCATTGCTTATGTATCGGGAGTAGGCCAGTTTGATTTCTTTATCAATGGCAAGAAAGTAGGAAATCATTTCTTGGATCCGGGATGGACAAAGTTTGACAAGGAAGTCTTATATGTTCCTTTTAATGTAACTGAGAACTTAAAGGATGGAGAGAATGTTTTAGGAGTGATGTTGGGTAATGGATTTTATAACATACCCAACGATCGTTATTATAAGTTGATTACTTCTTATGGAGCTCCTAAGTTAAAGATGATGCTTCGCTTGGAATATTCCGATGGTACGACTGCATATATTGTAACAGATAAGTCTTGGAAAGCTACCGACAGTCCGATTACTTTCTCCAGTATTTATGGAGGTGAAGATTATGACGCGACGAAAGAGTTAGCCGGTTGGAAAGATGTGAATTATGATGATAGTAAGTGGCAGTCGGTTGTTATTACAGATTATAATCCGAAGATGCAATCAGAAAAAGATAATCCTATTACTATTCATTCTGTTCTTCAACCGGTGAGAGTATTCAAGAATACAAAAGGCTGGGTTTATGATTTTGGTCAGAACCTGTCAGGAATTGTGAGATTGACAGTAAAGTCGGCTGATTCAAAAAACATATTGCTTCGTCCGGCCGAACTTCTGAATCCGGATAGTACCGTTAATCAGAGCGCAACAGGACAGCCGTACTATTTCCTTTATAAGACGAAGGGTGGAAAAGAAGAGACTTGGCAACCTCAGTTTACGTATTATGGATTTAGGTATGTTCAGGTGGAGGGTGCTGTTCCCGTAGGAAAAGAAAATACATGTAACCAGCCGGAGATAATAGCTTTAGCAAGTTTGCATACTTGTAATTCTGCTCCGGAAGCGGGTTCATTCTATTGTTCCAAGCCTTTGTTCAACCGGATTTATACTTTAATTGATTGGGCGATGCGAAGTAACATGTCAAGTGTTCTGACTGATTGCCCTCATAGAGAGAAATTGGGTTGGCTGGAGCAAGATCATTTAATGATGTATTCCTTATTATATAGGTATAATATGTCTCGTTTATATGAGAAGTTGGAGAACGATATGAATACATCACAGCGTGCAGATGGTTGTATTCCTACCATTGCTCCCGAGTATGTTCGTTTTGCCAATGGATTCGAGGATACTCCGGAATGGGGCAGCGCGTTTATTATTTCTGCATGGTATGCCTATAAGTTCTACGGGGATAAAAGTAATTTTGAGAATTTTTATCCTTCAATGAAGCGTTATATAGATTATCTTTCCTCAAAAGCAAATGATCATATCATTGCTTATGGATTAGGTGATTGGTTTGATATTGGACCGAAAGACCCGGGATATTCTCAGTTGACATCGAATGGTGTTACAGCTACGGCAGTATATTATTATGATGTAACTATCATGCAGAAGATAGCAACAGTACTGGGTAATGCAAGCGATGCTTCTGAGTATGCTGCTTTGGCTGTAAAAATTAAGCAGTCGTTCAATAATCATTATTTTGATCAACAAACAAAGAAAATAGATCGAAATAGTCAGACCGCTAATGCGATGCCTTTATTTGTCGGACTTGTGGATAAAGAATATGCCGGTAATATACTTCATAATCTGGTTGAGGATATTCAAGGAAGAAACAACGCACTGACCGCAGGGGATGTAGGTTATCGCTATGTTCTTCAAATATTGCAAAAATATGGTCGATCGGATGTTATCTATGATATGAACTGCAAATACGATGTTCCGGGATATGGTTGGCAGTTGGCACATGGAGCTACGGCATTGACAGAATCGTGGCAGGCTTATGGATTTGTATCCAATAACCACTTTATGTTAGGGCATTTAATGGAATGGCTGTTTAGCGGATTAGGTGGTATCAAACAGTCGGATGAGTCGGTGGCATTTAGCGAAGTGTTAATTAATCCGTCAGTAGTAGGAGATGTCACAACTGTTACAACATCATACGAATCATCCTATGGAACAATTTTGTGTAAATGGGAGTTGAAAGGGGCTGATTATATTTTGGATGTAACAATCCCTGCAAATTCTAACGCAAAGATTGTTCTTCCAACGAAAGATATAACAAATGTTACTGATTTTGGTGAGCCTGTTTCTCAAAAGAAAGATATAAATGTAGATCAATTCGATTCAAAACTACGATTGACTGTTGGTTCAGGCACCTACCGATTTGTAGTTAAGGATTATTCATCAGATGCTGCCTATTAATAATTGGTTATGTAAAAATATTGCTAATGTAACCGGCGTAGTTCCTTGTTTTCATTAGAGAGCAATACGTTTTATTTAAATCATTATTTTTAGGTATTGAGTGGCTTTCGGTTTTCATCTAATTTTGTAATCAATAAACAGACTAATATTAAAGGAATAGAAAGTATGAATAAAACATGTATTATTTATGGTTCTTCAACGGGTACTTGTCAGGAACTTGCTGCTCGGATTGGTAAAGAGTTGGGTTTGGATTCTTCTGATATAATTGATGTAGCCAAACTTAACGCTGAACAACTAAATGGTTATCAGAATTTACTTCTCGGTACTTCCACATGGGGTGTTGGGGAACTACAGGATGATTGGTATGATGGAGTTAAAATATTAGCGTCTGCTGATTTGAAAGATAAAACCGTAGCTCTTTTTGGTTGTGGGGATTCAAGTGATTATTCTGACACTTTCTGTGGCGGAATGGGTGAGCTTTATAATATAATAAAGGAGAGTGGAGCAAAAGTTATTGGTCAAGTCCCGACTGCCGGATATACATACGATGATTCTGAAGCTGTAGTTGATGATATGTTTGTCGGTTTGGCACTGGATGAAGTGAATGAGCCGGATAAAACAGGTGCTCGAATAGACGCTTGGTTAAATACAATTAAGTCTCAATTATCATAAGTTCGTTATTTAAACACAAAATAGAAGGTGTCAAAACTAAATGACAGGATGATGCCCATGAATTTATGAAAATATATCAGAAGTATTTATCCGGTGATGCGTATGAGTCAATCGATTCGTGCGCGTCACTTTTTTTATCTCTTGATGGTAAATTAAATAAATGTGAGAGGTTCACTATGGCTTCTTTCCAAAGCGGTCTTTTCGATGTGTCTGATATAAAATATTGACTCATGGTACTATGTACATTATTTCATAATATTATATTACCCGACAGATTTCTGTATTTAGAATCATGTCAACAGTAAATTATTGTAGCAATATGATAAATCCCAAGCTATGATAGGGAGTAAAAGGAGCAAATTGCGTTGTGGCATTTTAAAATTACGTGAATTCGATGAAATAACAGGAAGCCTATGTAGAAATCTACAAAGATGGAATACGACCTTATAGTATGTTTAAAACGATGTTTTTCTCTTTTTATCAGGTTCTTTAAAATTGTCATAAAGAGATTAGTAAAAGAGAACCGTATGAATCACTCAACTCATACGTATAATCTACTTGTTTCACATAGGTGAAACAAGTGACTCACATCAGTGAAACAAGTGTATCACATCTGTGAAACGAATGTATCACATCTGTGAAACGAATGTATCACATCTGTGAAACGAAAAATTCTTTTGATGAATACGGCAACATATATGGCCACTTTCTTTGTTCCTACGTATCGGGGTAGTAGCCGCGTACCATTGATTTCTTCAAAGATTTGCGTGTCTGTTTAAGAAGCTGCGGAGATATGCGGCTTACATTATTTTGAATTCGTCGAACTCACGTTAAAATAGATAGAAAAGGATAGATAGTCAACAACAAAAAGACTGATTATTATACTGTCCTGAAAGCAGTGGATTCTAAAAAGACACTCATGGACCTGAGAACTTGTCTGGAAATAATAAAGCACCGTTCAAATATGTCGCGACGTATCTTTTGACGAAAATAAAATGAGAGCATATCATCATAGATACACCCTCATCTTATTTTGTTAAGGAACAATTATTTGTTCTCTAAGATATTCTTTGTGTCTGTTGCAATCATCAGTTCCTCGTCGGTAGGGATAACAACAATCTTGGTTTTTGAATCGGGAGTTGAAACAATACATTCTTTCAAAGTTCCCCGATGAATGGTCCGGTTGAATTCTTTGTCAAGTTTAATGCCTAAGAATTCCATGCCTTCGCAACTGTATTCACGAGAATCCCACTGGTTTTCACCAACACCACCGGCAAAAGCAAGGACATCTACACCACCTAACGCAGCAGCATACGCGCCAATGTATTTACGTATACGGTAGAAATAGATTTGTTCTGCTAAGACAGCTCGTTGATTGCCTTGTGCAATAGCGTCTTCAATTTCACGCATATCAGAAGAGATGCCGGTGATGCCCAACATTCCGGATTCTTTGTTCAGTAAGTTTGAGATGCCTTTTGCGTCCAATCCAAGTTTCTCCATCATATAAATAACGGCTCCCGGGTCGATGTCTCCACTACGAGTACCCATCACGCAACCTTCCAAAGGGGTAAGTCCCATAGAAGTATCTATACATTTACCATCCTTAATAGCAGCGATAGAAGCGCCATTACCGATATGACATGTAATTATGCGTGTGCCTTCCGGTTTGATACCGAGGAACTCACAGGCACGTTGTGAAACGTAACGATGCGATGTTCCATGGAATCCATAACGGCGAATACTATACTTTTTATATAAATCATAAGGAATGGCATAGAGATAGGCATAATCAGGCATGGTTTGATGGAATGCAGTATCGAAGACTCCTACTTGTGGAACTTTTGGTAATGCTTTCGTTACAGCGGCAACACCTTTCAGATTAGCCGGATTATGGAGCGGGGCTAAGTCGTTACACGACTCAATGACTTTCAATATCTCATCTGTCAGCAAAACAGATTGATTGAAATGTTCGCCACCATGGACAATGCGATGACCGACAGCGTCAATCTCATTTAATGATTTGATTGCGCCATATTCCGGATTGACCAAAGTTTCAAGAATGAATTCAATACCGGCGGTATGTTCAGCCATCTCTTTCTCTAATGTTTTCTTCTCTCCATTGGATAGCTTGAATTGTAAGAAAGATCCCGGAAGTCCAAGCTTTTCTACGCCACCACTTGCAATTACATTTCCTGCGGGCATATCAAACAATTTATATTTGATAGAAGAGCTTCCGCAGTTTAGAACTAAAATTTTCATACGCTTTTTTATAAAAAGATGATAGGAATCGGATACATCCGGCTCTTTCATCTATATGGTTATTATTTGTTTTCTTTAGCAGCAATTGCTTGATTGGCTGTAATGGCAATCATTTTATATATATCGTCTACAGAGCAACCACGAGACAGGTCGTTTACCGGACGCGCAATACCCTGAAGGATAGGACCAACGGCAGTTGCATGACCTAAACGTTCAACCAGCTTATAAGCTATGTTTCCAACTTCCAGACATGGCGCAATTAAAACATTTGCTTTACCGGCTACAGGAGAATTCGGAGCTTTTGTCGCGCCTACTTTTGGAACTAAAGCTGCGTCGGCCTGTAATTCACCGTCAATAAGTAAATTAGGGTCCATTTGTTTGGCCATACTTAAAGCTTCAACCACTTTATCTACAACTTCATGTTTGGCAGAACCTTTTGTTGAGAAGCTCAACATAGCTACGCGTGGTTCAATACCGGCGATATTCTTTGCCGTTTGAGCTGTACATATAGCGATTTGAGCCAATTGGTTTGTTTCAGGAACAGGGGTAACAGCTACGTCACCTATAACAACGACGCCATTATCACCGTATTCTGTAGCTTCTGTAACCAAAATCATGCCTCCGGAAACGCATGTGATGCAGGGAGCAGTCTTAATAATTTGTAATGCAGGACGAAGCACATTACCGGTTGTGTTACGTGCACCTGCCAATTGTCCATCGGCACCACCGGTTTTAATAATCATACATCCTAAGTAGAGCGGGTCAAGCATCTTCTCGCGAGCTTCTTCCATGGTCATACCTTTTTTCTTACGAAGTTCGGCTAACAGTTGAGCGTATTCTTCTTTCTTAGGATTGGTAGCGGGATCAAGGACGATTGCTTTATCAATGTTTTTTAATCCCCATTCATTTGCCAAACCTTTAATCTCAGCTTCATTACCAATAATGATCAGGTCTGCTATACCATCAGCCAATGCACGGTCGGCTGCTTTCAAAGTACGTTCTTCAGTACCTTCCGGAAGAACAATGCGCTGTTTGTTTGCTTTTGCGCGATCAATAAGTCTTGTAAATAAATCCATGATAATATTATATTTACTGATGTAATCGTTTTTATTGACTACAAAAATAGTCAAAATTGTCATATAGACCTTGCAAAATGAATATTATTTTTTATTTATGTGAGTATTCGATACAGCGAAAAACTTTTATTAATTTTGTGCCCATATTTAACTCTTTGTATCATGTTAAACTTTAAAGCTGTAACGCTTGCGGATAAAGATATAATCCAACATTTTACTTTAAACAGTACACGTAGGAACTGCGATCTTCTGTTCGCGAATCTTTGCAGTTGGATTTTTGTTTATAAGACTCAGTATGCTGTGATGAATGATTATCTCCTGTTTCGTTTCTATTCGGGAAAGCGTCTTGTTTATATGCTTCCGGTAGGTAATGGTAATCTGCGTCCTGTATTAGAGGCAATGGTTGCTGATTCCGAGTCGTTGGGTGCTCCATTACGTTTACATGGTGTTTGTGAGAATATGAGAACTGATTTGGAAGAAGCTATGCCGGATAAGTTTACTTTCACAGAAGATAGAGATTTCTTTGATTATATATATTTACGAGAAGATCTGGCGACTCTGAAAGGGAAGAAATATCAGCCTAAACGTAATCATGTGAATAAGTTTAAACGGACGTATCCGGATTATGAGTATATAGAACTGACTCCGGAACTGGTTCCTGAATGTCTCCGTTTAGAATCGGAGTGGTATACTGAAAGCTCTGGAAAAGAACGGGACGCGTTATTAGAAGAACGATGTTCCATGACTTATGCCTTGAAGCATATTAAAGAGTTGGATATTACGGGCGGAGTACTTCATGTGGGTGGCAAAATTTGCGCTTTCACTTATGGGGCAGCTATTAATTATAATACATGGGATACATGTGTTGAAAAGGCGGATACCGATATAGAAGGTTCTTATGCGATGATTAATTATGAATATGCTAATCATATAGCCGAACAGTATACCTATATTAATAGGGAAGAGGATTTAGGAATAGATGGTTTGCGAAAAGCTAAACTATCGTATCAACCAACTATTCTTTTAGAGAAATTTATTGCTGAGTATAATGACCACAAAAAGTGAAATAAGGGAGCTCTGGAAGACGTGCTTTAACGATCCTGAGGAATTCATTGATTTGTATTTCAGTCGTCGTTATTCCGATGATATCAATGTGGATATACGTAAGGACGGGAGAGTAGTTTCCGCTTTGCAGATGATACCTTATGATATGACTTTTTTTAATGCGACCATAAAAGTAGCTTATGTCTCCGGAGCTTGTACTCATCCGGATTATCGAAAGCAAGGGTTCATGCGTCGGTTGCTTACAGAGGCTCACCGGAAGATAAGAGCGAATGACGCGCTTTTCTCCACATTGATTCCTGCAGAAGACTGGCTTTTTCATTATTATCAGGTTTCGGGGTATGCTTCTGTGTTCAAGTTTGCTACAGAAAAATTGAGTTTAGATTCTTTTCTGTTTGATTATGAACGGAATCAATGGAACAAAAAATATCATTTGATTTGTTCGAAATGTAATCCGGATGTTTTTAATTATTTGAATAGGGCTCTTCGGAGTAGGCCTTGCTGTATCCAACACTCATATAATGATTTTCAAGATATTATATCCGATTTATTTTTAGATAAAGGTTTACTTCTGACAGTAAAACAACAGAGTGAAACGGTTGGATTGGTTATGACTGTGTATAAAGGTAATGATTTACTAATAAAAGAATTACTTTTTGATAATGAAGAAGTGAAGATCACATTATTGGCAGGTGTTGCAATGCACTTCCGTATATTCAATGCCTTATGGATTAGACCAAGTGCAAATGCGGATGGAGTGTATGGAATGGCTCGGCTGCTTGATGTAGAGAAAGCCTATGCAATTTACGCGAAAGCCAATCCGAAAGAAAACTTTTCGTTTTATATTACGGAGGATAAAGATATTCCTGTGAATGAAGGTATATATATAATAAGTGCGGGGGAAGTAAAGCATAGCCATCAGGATAAACCGATTGGTTTCCCGTTTACCATAGAAAAAGCGACAGCATATCTGTTCCGAAAGAATATGCCTTATATGAGTTTGATGATGGATTAATTCTCTTTAGTCAGCATACGTTCTAATTCCTCTGCGGTGAGGCGTAAATGGAATTGTCCTTTGTATGCTACTGATATACCACCTGTTTCTTCCGAAACGATGACAGCCAATGCGTCTGTCTCTTGAGAAATTCCCATTGCAGCACGATGACGCAAGCCTAACTCTTTTGGAATGTCCATATCGTGTGATACCGGTAGAATACAGCCGGCAGCTTCTATTCGTTTATTTCGGATAATCATGGCTCCATCATGCAACGGACTGTTCTTAAAAAAGATGTTCTCTATCAGACGTTGGTTAATATTGGCATTGATAATATCGCCGGTACGGATAATGTCATTCAAAGGCATCGTTTTTTCTATAACTATCAGGGCACCTACTTTACCTTTGCTCATACTCAGACAGGCCATGACAATAGGCATGATGGCTGAGCGGTCGGTTTTGTCTCCTTTGTTACCGGAAAAATAGCGGAACAGACTGCCCATACGTTTATGAGAACCCAAATGAACAAGAAACCGACGTATATCTTCCTGAAAGAGAACAATAAGTGCCAAAGCACCGACGCTGATTACTTTGTCTAAAATAGCACCCACCAGACGCATGTTCAGAACTTGCGACACAATGACCCACACTCCAAGCAATATCATAATACCGGTAAAGATATTGATAGAACCGGAATCTTTCATTAATCGGTAGGTCTGGTACAGAATATAGGCTACCAGCAAAATATCAATGAGGTCTTTTATGCCAAATTCAAACATCTTTTTTAATTTTGTTCTTTCATTTCGCGGAATATATTTACGGACTCTACAGCCTCACGTACATCGTGGACTCGTAAGATATTCGCCCCTTTCATAAGTGAGATGGTGTCGATTACTGTTGTTCCGTTTAAAGCCTCTTGTGGAGTAGTGCCGAGCAACTTATAAATCATCGACTTGCGTGATACCCCAACTAAAATGGGCAAGTCAAAGATACTAAATTCCTGTAAATTATTCAGCAACTTATAATTATCTTCTATTGTTTTTCCAAATCCAAACCCGGGATCAAGTATAATATCCTTTGTCCCTAAGTCGCGCAATGCAGCCAACTTTTCTGAAAAATAATAGAAAACTTCTTTTAAAAGATTGTCATACAGAGGATTTGTTTGCATATCCTGTGGAGTCCCTTTCATGTGCATTAGTATATAAGGAACGCCAAGTTTGGCAACCGTAGGAAACATTCCTTTATCCAGTTCGCCGGCCGAGATATCATTGATGATCGCTACTCCATATTCTTCAACACACATTTTTGCAATATCACTACGGAAGGTATCGACCGAAACGATTGCTTCCGGCACTTCTTTACGGATAATATTCAGCCCTTTTCGCAGACGGGACATCTCTTCTTCCGGTGATACATCATCGGCAAACGGACGGGATGAATAAGCCCCAATGTCAATAATAGAAGCACCTTCAGATATAATTTGATTTACCCGATTTATAATTCCTTCTTCAGTTTGTTTACGGCTTTCCGCGTAGAAAGAGTCAGGTGTCACATTCAGAATACCCATTACCTGTGGGGTATTCATGTCCATTAGTTTGCCGTTTACATTGATGTATTTTTCCATAATCTTTTTATTATAGCGCAAAATTACGATAATAATTGTTTTTTCTTTTATTTCTCGACTCAATTTTAATAGTTTGGAGTATATTTGTCATAGAATTCTCTTTTTAAAAGAATATAAAAGTTAATTATGGATATTTCAGCGTTATACAAGTGCTTTGAAGAATGCAGACGAGTTACGACTGATACACGCAACTGTCCGTATGGATCTATGTTCTTCGCTTTAAAAGGAAGTACCTTTAATGGCAATGAATTCGCGGATCTGGCTCTGGAGAAGGGCTGCCAATATGCAGTGGTTGATGAGGTTAAATACGCGGAAGGTGGTAATCCTCGTATAATTTTAGTAGAAGACAGTTTGAAGGCATTGCAAGAATTAGCCAACTATCATCGTAAAAAGATGGGTACTCGAATTGTTGCAATTACAGGAACCAATGGAAAAACAACAACAAAGGAATTGGTTTCCGCCGTGCTTCGTAAGCGTTATGAGGTGTTAGCTACGGAAGGAAATTTAAATAATGCTATCGGTGTACCTTTGACACTGCTTCAGTTGACAGAAGAACACGAACTTGGTGTAGTGGAGATGGGAGCCAATCATCCGGGGGATATTCAGGAATTGGTTCGTATTGCTGAGCCCGATTACGGACTTATCACCAATGTCGGTATCGCTCACTTGCAGGGTTTCGGCTCATTCGAAGGTGTGCTTCATGCTAAAGGTGAGCTGTACGATTATCTTCGTTATGGAGGAAAACATATTGTTTTCATTGATAAAGATAATAAGGATTTAGATGCTATCTCTCATGGGCTGACTCGTGTTACTTATGGTACGGGTAGTGCTGAAGAGTTATATATTTGGGGAAAATTGGGACCATGTAATCCCTTCCTTTCATTCGACTGGTCGCATAACGGACATGTACATACTGTTCATACTCATTTGGTTGGGGCGTATAATATGAAGAATGCTTTGGCAGCTATTACCATCGGCCGTTTCTTTAGCATTAGTGAGACGGCTATTTGCGAGGCTTTGGAAGAATATGTTCCACAGAACAATCGTTCCCAATTGGTAGAGACGGCTAACAATCACCTTATTGTGGATGCCTATAACGCTAATCCGACGAGTATGATGGCTGCTTTGGATAATTTTTCTGCTATGGATGTTCCTGAGAAAATGGTTATTTTAGGTGACATGAAAGAGCTGGGGGAGAAGAGTATGGCGGAGCATCAGAAGATTGTTGACTATTTGAAAACTTGTAAGTTTAAGAAGGTTATTTTGATTGGCAATGAGTTTGGAAAAAGTGAGAATAATTTTGAACATTATAAAGATGTGGAGGAATTCAAGACCGTTCTTACTAAAGATATTCTGCAGGGCAAGTATATTTTGATTAAAGGATCGAACAGTATGAATTTAGCTCAATTGAAAAACCTTTTATAGTAAGATATCAGAAAACAGGGAAGAACCATTTTTTACACACTTATGTGAGAACTTTTATATCGTTTCAGATAGTGTAGTTTTGCTGGTGGCATAAGTCCGTTTTGAAAAACAAGTCTAAGTAAACTCATGAACTTGTGAACCTATCTTGTGTATTTAATTTGTCTTCAAGATGATTAGAAAAAGTGACGCGTATGAATTGCTCAATTCATACATATAATTTGTTTGTTTCACATGAGTGATTCACTTGTTTCACTGATGTGATTCACTTGTTTCACTAATGTGAAACGATAAAATTCTTCTGATGAATATGGTAACTTATATGGTTCATTTCAAAAAGTTGTGTGTCCATCTAAAAAGAAGAACTGATACATAACTCATTTTTCTGACAATATTCTATTCTGTTTTCCTTTTTAATGTTCCATTCGATTTTGAAATTTTTGAAATAACACGGCTAAAAATAGGAGATTTAAAAAAAATATTCATACCTTTAGCCCAAATATTAATTTCGTTAATCTTTAAATGAAATGGAAAACAGAAAAATAAGAATGGGTATGATAGGAGGGGGGAGTGATGCTTTTATTGGAGCTATTCACCGTCGTGCTGCCTTGATGGAAAATCAAATTGAGCTTGTATGTGGTTGCTTTAGTATTAATCCGGACATCTCTTTAAGTTCCGGTCGTTCCTATTTTATCCCCAATAGTCGTATTTATCTAACTTGGCAAGAAATGATTGAGAAAGAATCTAAATTGCCCAAGGATCAAAGAATAGATTTTGTAACAATTGTCACTCCCAATAAGTTCCATTGTGAACCGGCTTTGGCAGCACTTGACGCAGGCTTTAATGTAGTTATTGATAAGCCTATGACTTATTCTTTAGAGGAGGCTTTACTACTCCGTGAAAAGGTTAAAGAAACCGGTTTAACTTTAGCTTTGACTCATGTATACAGTGGCTATCCTGCCGTAAAAGAGATGAAGAAGCGCATAGCGAACGGTGCTATAGGAAAAGTACGACGTTTGTTTGTGGAATATTCACAAGGTTGGCTGACTAAACGTATTGAGCTAAAAGGAGGTAACAATGCAGTCTGGCGTAATGATCCAAAGGCTGCCGGCAAAGGCGGTTGTGTAGGTGATATTGGTACCCATGCTTGGCACCTGGCAGAATATGTGACCGGAGCAAAAGTTACGGAAGTTTGTGCAGAGCTAAGACATATTGCGGATGGTCGTCCTTTGGATGATGATGCCGTTGCGTTTATGCATTTTGATCAAGGGTTCCCCGGTTTGTTGCAAGTTACACAGGTTGCTACCGGTGAAGCAAATAATATCCGTCTTCGCGTATATGGTGAAACGGCCGGTATGGAATGGAGACAAATGGAACCTAATATATTATATATGAAATGGTTGGATCGTCCGACAGAGGAAGTTCGTGTTGGAAACGGATACGCTTATTTGTCTGACTTTACCAAATGGAATACTCGTACTCCGGGAGGACATCCGGAAGGGTTCATTGAAGCATTTGCTAATATATATCAAAACTTTGCGTTGACTCTGCGTGCTAAGGCTAATGGAGAAACTCCTACAGAGGAGATGCTTGATTTTCCAACTGTGGAAGATGGTGTCCGAGGTATGCAATTTATAGAGACAATGGTACGTGCAGGTTACAATAATGACGAAAAGTGGCAAAAGTGGGTGGAGAAATAGCAAAAAATAATTCATTCTATTTGTTGAAAGATAAAAAAATACTAAATTTGTCATTTTGAAAAACAAGTGCTACATAGTGGTAACATTTTATAGATTATGTCTAAATCAGGTAGTAAAAAGAAGTTTTTACTTATAGGTCTTGGCGGACTTGTTGTGGGTATAGCTGCAATGATTGCTTTTGATTGGATGTGGGAGGCGACTTCTACGAATGAATCGTGTATGATATGTCACTTCCATGATGAGGCAGACCAAGCATGGAAAAAGTCCATTCATAATAATAATAGTAAGTTAGGTATCGTAACAGATTGCGCGGCTTGTCATCTTCCACCCCGTGGAACTTTCAAACATTTTACTGCTAAAGCAAAAATGGGGATGAAAGATATCTGGTCGTATATGACAAAGAACAAGGAGGATATCAATTGGGATAGAAAAGGTGAATTGGACTATGCTCAGAAAATCGTTTATAACGAATCATGCGTAAAATGCCATACCAATCTTTTTCCTAAGGGTATTTCGGATGATGGTATTAAAGCACATCTGTATTATGAGGAGAATGAGAAGAAGTTAGATTTACAGTGTATCAGTTGCCACTTGGATGCCGGACATTACATGCCAAATTACAAGCATGGCAAGATGGAAGGTAAAGCTGTTACAAATAGTGGCATAAAATATGAAGAAGCTGCGGTGGTAACCGAATTCAAGAGTTTTAAAGAAACTGTTCCGGGTACATCGGCATCGATAGAAATGAAGGCTATTCCGGGTGGAACATTTACAATGGGTAGTTCCGATAAAGAACCATTCCATAAAGAGGACGAAGCTCCGCAGCATAAGATTTCCATTTCTCCATTCTTTATGGCTGAAGTAGAAGTTACGTGGGATCAGTATTGGGCATTTTATAATGAAACGATGTCAGAAGGTCGTACTACACCGGAGCAAGTTTATGCTAATAATTCACGCGAAGACGTGGATGCCGTTTCGGGGCCTACTCCTCCATTCGGATTCCCGGATCAAGGTTGGGGTATGGGAGATCGCCCGGCTATTACGATGACTCATTATGCCGCAGAGACATTTTGCCAGTGGTTGTCGTTAAAGACGGGTAAGAAATATCGCTTACCGACCGAAGCAGAATGGGAATATGCAGTGCGTGGTGGCACAGAGACTCCATACTTCTTTGAAGGTAATCCCAAGAAGTTTACGAATGGAGGGTTCTGGAATAAGATTTTCGGAGTTGACACAACGAATATCAATGGTTATATTATCTATGCTAACAACAGTACGGAAAGGACACAGGAGCCTTCTAAGGTTCGTCCAAACCAATATGGATTGAAGAATATGTTGGGTAATGTCATGGAATATTGTGCTGATAAGTACGATCCTGAGGCGTATAAAAATTGGAAAGATGGACAAAAAGATCCTGTTTGTACAAAGGGAGATGAATACGTTGTTCGTGGTGGAAGTTACAAGGATGATGCATCAGATTTGCGTTGTGCTACACGCGGGCATACAGAGAATGACGCATGGTTAAAGACCGATCCACAGAATCCAAAGAGTATTTGGTGGTATTCTGATATTAAAGGCATCGGATTCCGTGTGGTTTGTGATGTACCTGAAGGAGTGAATGCTAAATAATTTTTAAATATAAACCCTCAAATTAAAATATCATGGGAAAGAACAAAATTAGTCGTAGAGCTTTTTTTTCATATTCAGCAATGCTGGGAGCATCTGGTATGATTGGCTCATCATCAATTCTCTCATCTTGCGCAGGCAAGGAGAAAGGTTCTGAAAACACACCGTTGAAACAGCCGGGTGAATATTACATTCCTGAATTGCCGGACAAAGCTATTGATGGCAAAGAACTGAAAGTTGGTTTAGTTGGTTGTGGTGGCCGTGGTTCCGGCGCAGTAGAAAATGTGTTAGAAGCTGCTGACGGTATTAAAGTTACAGCTTTAGGCGATGTTTTCTCTGATCGTGTAGAAAATGTTAAGAAGATGTTATCAGAGAAGCATAGCCAGAACGTTCCTGATGAAGCTTGCTTCGTTGGATTCGATGCTTATCAGAAGGTGATTGATTCAGGTGTTGATATGGTAATCTTGACGACTCCTCCTGTATTCCGTCCGGTTCACTTCCAATATGCTGTTGAGAAAGGTGTTCATGCATTCTTGGAGAAGCCTATCGCAGCTGATCCGAAGGGATATCGTACAATTATGGCAGCCTCAAAGCAGGCCGTTGCTAAAGGTTTGTGTGTTGTAACCGGTACACAACGTCATCATCAACGTCCATACGTTGAAGCATTCCAGAAGATTCAGGAAGGTATTATCGGTCAAATTACCGGTGGAAATGTTTACTGGAATCAAGGTATGCTTTGGTATCGTACTCGTCAGCCGGGATGGAGCGATATGGAATGGATGATTCGTGATTGGGTTAACTGGAAATGGCTGTCCGGCGATCATATCGTAGAACAACACGTTCATAACATTGATATATTCCTTTGGATGACAGGTATGCATCCGGTAAAAGCTACTGCTGTTGGTAGTCGCCAGCGTCGTGTAACCGGAGATCAGTATGATAACTTCAGTGTTGACTTTGAATTCGAGAATGGAATTCATTTGCACAGTATGTGCCGTCAGATTGATGGTTGTGACACAAATGTCAGCGAGTTCATTCAAGGAACAAAGGGCTCTTGGAACAGTGCTACGCATGAAATCAAAGACTTGGCAGGAAATACCATCTGGAAATTTGATGAAGAAGCATCTAAGGCTCAATTCAAACAGCAGAATCCTTATGTATTGGAGCATGTCGATTGGGTTAACCACATTCGTAAAGGGGAAGCTCATGATGAATCAGAAGAGACAGGTATTTCAAGCTTAGCAGGTGTTATGGGGCGTGAAGCAGCTTATACCGGCAAGACAGTTACTTGGGATGATATTACTGCATCTGAGCTGGATTACATGCCAGAGAAACTCGAACTTGGACCTATGGATATGTCTAAGTATACTGTTCCTGTTCCGGGTGTTGCTGAAGCAGATAAAAAGTAATGTATCATAAAATACACTATTATGAATAGAAAACAATTTTTACAAAGTTCATTGGCCGGTATCGCAACTATCGCTGCTGCTTCTACAGGTTTGCCATCTTGTGCCAAACCTGCAGAAAAAAAGGAAGAGCAGCCGGAAGAGAAGAAAACGTCTGTTGAACTGAACCTTTCTTTTCAGGAAGGCATCACTCCATTTGAGGAATTGAACCAGAAACTCGACTATATGGAGAAGTTGGGTATCGTAGGTTTCGAACCGGGGGGACGTGGCTTAGCCGGAAGAGTTAAGGAAATTCAAGATGCATTGAAGAACCGTAACATAAAAGTCTCAGCTATCTGTGCCGGCTTTGAAGGCTTCATTCTTGCAGAAGATCCGAAAGTAAAAGCTCAGTTTGATTCTACTATGCGAGAGATTGTTGCCGCTGCCGGAGAACTTGGTTCTACAGGCGTTATTATGGTTCCTGCTTTCAATAGTCAGAAACCATGTAAACCTCATACACTGGAAACACGTGATTACCTATGCGAACAACTCCATGAATTAGGAGAATATGCTGTTAAATGTGGAACAACCGTTATCCTTGAGCCATTAAACCGTAAAGAAGCATTTTACATGCGCTTAGTTGGAGACGCTGCAGCTATCGCTCGTGATTCACAAAGCGAAGGTGTAAAATGTATGGGCGATTTCTGGCACATGCAAGAAGAGACATCCGACTATGGAGCATTCTGGTCAGCCGGGACAAAATACTTACAGCATGTCCACATGGCAAGCCGTGGAACTCGTAAAATGCCGGGCGAAGACGGAGATAAAGATAACTATATCGACGGATTCCGTGCATTGAAAGAGATGGGATATTCAAAGTATGTCAGCTTTGAGTGTGGCTCTACCGGTGATAAGAATGTGACTGTTCCTGCAGCTGTTGAGCTGTTAAGAGCTCAGTGGGAAAAAGCTTAAGCAAATTTTTTATGACCCAACAGGGATATAAAAAATCATTTATAAATTGTGCCTGCCTATTTCTGGTAGGCACAATTTTTCAACTCATCTTCGGCGACTTGGACAATTCGTTTCTCCACTTCCCTTGGGGAATAATTATAGCTGCCATCTATATCTACCTATTATTTTTAACTAATTATTTAACAGACAAACATCCTTGTCTGTATCGTCTTTATGATCATCATGCTTGCATTGCCTCACTGACATCGATGGTGATTATAACTATTATATTCGGACTAACTCGTCAGGATGATCAGTCGACAGGTCTGCTCAGCACTTTGGGATTTACCCGAATGACTTCTTCTTGGGAATTTAATCTGTTACTGATCTATTTCACTTCAACCGTAGGCCTTACAACTATAGACGATATTTACCATATTCGTAAAAGGAATATGGTTTCCGTACTTTCTCATCTCTTTATTTTCATTGTTCTCGTTGCCGGAATATTCGGTAGCGGAGATAAAATCAGAGTTCACATTCCCTTGGAACGAAATGAACCGACCAATATGGGTATATCTGATGGAAAACCATATCAACTCCCTTTTACACTGACTCTTAATAACTTCTCAATGGAAGAATATGATCCAAGAATATATATGGTAGATACCATTAGCGGAGTTTCATCGGTAGAGTACGTGACCTTTAATAAAAAAGGAGAGATAAAGCAGTTGGGAGAATGGAGTATCAAAGTGGAAGAATATTATGATATGGCTATTCCCGATAGTATAGGATTTCGGAAATTGGAACATGTGGGCGCAGCTCCTGCTTTATTTATTCGGGCGACTAATATACTGAATAAAGAACAAGTTTCCGGATGGATTACATGTGGAAGTTTCATTTTCCGATCGGAATACATCATGCTCAATAAACAATATGCTTTGTTTATGCCTCCACTTATTGCAAAGCATTATGAATCGGATGTAACTTTATTCCATTCAAATGCTCAGAAGCATCATTATAAAATAGAAGTTAATCATCCCGCAAAGATAGGAGCATGGATGATATATCAAGTGGGATATGATACTGAACGAGGCAGATGGAGTACAAGCAGTACCTTGGAATGTGTGCATGACAGTTGGTACGGAGTGGTACACATTGCTTTATGGATGTTGCTATTGACCGGAGTTTTAATGTTTATTACTGCAGGAGGCGGAAAGAAGGGGAAGTTATGAATTGGGAACACTTAATATACTATGCGTTGATTGCTGCCATTAGTTGGACAATCGGATCAATATTCGCTTTCAAACAGAGGCGGACGGCAGCTTTGATCATCTCGTGTATGGGATCGGCTGTATTCCTTATATATATCATCGGCATGTGGATTTCTTTACAACGTCCGCCGATGAGAACGTTAGGTGAAACTCGTTTATGGTACTCGTTGTTCCTCTCTATGGCAGGAATATTGGTCTATGCCCGTTGGAAGTATCCATGGATGTTGACATTTAGCACGGTTCTGGCTGTCGTTTTTATGTGTATTAATATATTTAAGCCCGAGATACACGATCAGAGTTTAATACCTGCCTTGCAAAGTGCCTGGTTTGTTCCGCATGTTATTGTCTATATGATGGCGTACGCACTGTTAGGTGCTGTTGCCGTTTTTGCGCTTTATCTGTGGTTACGTCCGTCAAGGCAGGTTGTTACGACAAAAGAAATGAGCATTTGCGATAATCTTGTCCGTATCGGATGGGCATTCCTTACACTGGGTATAGTGATGGGGGCACTTTGGGCTAAGCAAGCTTGGGGGGATTACTGGTCGTGGGATCCAAAGGAGACATGGGCTGCGGCTACATGGTTCAGTTACTTGTTGTATCTCCATCTGCGTCCTCGGGTACATAACGATTATGCTTTCGCGTTGATTCTGTTTTCTTTTATCTTATTGCAAATGTGCTGGTACGGAATCAATTATCTTCCTTCTGCACAAGGTTCCAGTATTCATACCTATTGATGGAAATGCTTATTCTCAGCAAAATATCTCCATAGCGGAGCAGCCATCAGAGCTTGTTTTATTTCATCGTTCTTTAACATCTGTAGTACTTCTTCCTTAGAAAACAGACAGACCTCTATATCTTCTGTCGCATCCAGATGCTGACCGGATATTTTCTCCACGCCGATAGCTAAGAAGCAGTGCGTCAAGTTAGTATTTGCACTGGCATTGGCAGAAATATTCATCCATTCTTTCCATTCGCCTCCTGCATATCCGGTTTCTTCTTGTAACTCTCGTTGAATAGCTTCAAGTGGTTGCTCATCTTTTTCCATTACACCGGCACATATCTCATACGAGGTACAGTCAAGCGCGTATCGGTATTGGCGGACAAAGACGAACTTCCCTTCTTTGGTTATGGCAATCACATTGACCCAATCGGGATATTCTAATACATAATATTCATTGTTGACAGCTCCTGTCGGCAACTTCACCTTGTCTCTGCGTGCCGTCAGCCAAGGCCGTTTAATCAGGTATTTGCTTTCCAGCGTTTCCCATTTCATGTCCCGTTTGCTCATCTTTTCGTTTATTTTATTATTAACGTCATACCCGTTCCGTGACCGGCAAATTCCGGAGCATAAGCCGACTGAACGGTAGCAATGCCTGACAGATATTTACCCGTACGAGTAATATAGACTTGATATTCCAATTGATAGGTTCCTTTTCTCATCTTATCGGCATAGAACATGGTCGATGAATCTTTTGTACTTTGATAAACTCCTAAGCCATTATTCCAACGATACCCCGATATAACATCCAAAGGCTCCATGCAAGCTGCGCGCTGGTCTTTTATCTGTACAAAATCCATGTCCCTATCAGCTGATACCGTCAGGCGGATAGTTACTTTATCTCTTACATGAAGTAGCTCATTTGAATGGATGATATCCTTACCTTTCAGCAGTTCTCGTCGAATAGTCAGTGCATTCCCTTGCGATTGCACCTTATCCATATCTTCAAAATACTGTGCGTAAACCGCTCCCCAAGAAGTTCCATCCGATTCTTTTTCTATCGTAACAGACGTTGCGCCCTTATCTTTTTCCGGAATCCTTTCCTTAACATAACCCAGTACATTTTCTTTGGGTGCTTGAATGATGGATTCCCCTATTTTTATCTTTACACCTTCCGGATGAGCCAATAAATCATGTTCACCGATATTCAATAAGGCATAGATGGCATCGGCCGATGCAAGAGGTGTTGCCCAATATTGGGTTTGTTTCTGTTTGAGTAACCAACGCTGCATATCGTCTATTACGTGTTGGTCTTTAGTTATCCGATTGACAGCCTCAATCGCTGCCACCTCGGTAGGGATGCGATAACTGTACCAAGAATAATCGGCTTTTCGGGCATCATAGTATCGTCCCATCTCGTCGGTAGAGACGGAATATTCCATCAACGATTGTAGAAATTCCTTTGCCTTATCTGTCCGCCCGTAGTCGTACAGTACTACCGATCCGATTGCTTTACCGTAAATAGTGAACATAGTCGGATGGGATGCTATCTTGTCTAAGAAATACTTTGTCATTTTATCCGAAGTAGCGTGAGCTGTTTTATCATATAAACGCTGGATATATAAATAGCTGATGACCGATTCGGAAGGCATGTTGTCCGACTTCGGATGCTTTTTATCCCATGTTAACATCTCTTGGTATTCTTTTGTTGCTTGCTCTTTCAAATACTTCATTGCCTTATCAGTAACCAGCTTCATCGAACCGGTATAGGTAGTATGGGTCATATCTTGTAACCGCATGAGTATTTTCATTACTTCCGTTGTAATGTACCTGTTACCCGCCATTCCTTCAAACCAGCTCCATCCTCCATCCGGCTTTTGCAATTGTTGTAGTTTTTGTTCACCTGTTAAGAGTCGGTTGCTCATGGTATTTATGTCAAACAAAGTAGCGATTCGGTTTCGTTGTTCGGCTTCACTTTCCGCTTCCATTATCCAAGGAGTCTCTTCAAGCATCATATTTTTCAGTTCTTGATTCTTTTGTAATTGGCTCATAAAGCTCTCCTTGTTTCCACCTTGTGCTTTCCAACTTTCTATCACTTGTCGAATGCGAGGATGTGTATCGGAAATATATTTTGCGATAGCATTTGAATAGTAAGTCACAGCCCAAGAAATAACGCTCTCGTTCTCCGGATTACTTAATGCCGGCAATGCTTGAACGGCATACCAAGCAGGATTGGCTGTCAGTTCCACCGTTAACTTCTTTCCCGTAGCCGTGTTGCTGTGCCGATTGAACAGGGTATCGAGTGAGAAAGTCTTTTTTCCTGCGCCATTGATATATAAAGGAACGGTTTCTGTTACCCATTCTTTATCGGTAAGAACCGGAAGGTAATGTTGTTCACCATCACTGAACTTTCCACCATCGGCAATAAAACGGATAGCCATTATAGGATATTCGTCTGTGACTTTAAAAGAGAAGTCTATCGGAGCGTTTTTGTTACCGTCCACACTAAACGATTGATGATCGGAATAGAATACTTTATCTGTTTGCGGATTGAAGAGTTCCATTTTTACATCACCTTTCACGACCTCGTTAGTCAGATTGATCAATTGAGACACTACATGCACTTCATCTCCACTTCTGACGAACCGAGGCATATTTGCCTGAATCATAAAGTCCTTATTTGCTGTAACCGATGAGCGAAGGAATCCGTAATCCACCTCCTTTGTATGGGCAAATCCCACAAAATTCCATTTCGTTAGGCTTTCAGGTAATATGAAGACAATGCTTACCTCTCCTTTTTCATTGGTTCTGAGTTGCGGATAAAAGAATGCTGTCTCTTGGAAGTTCTCACGGACTTGAACCGGTGAATTCTGTTCTCCTGCAGCTTCATCATTAGTCTGTACGGCTTCTTCCGATTCTTCAACAGCTCTTGAAGCCGCTGTCTTCATGGATGCTCCGGTAAGAAAAACGACATCCGCCCTATGGGTCATAGGTTTGTTCAGTCTGTCGATTAAATTGTATGGCTCGAAGTACATGTGCATAAATATATTCAGGCGCGAGTAATCCAGTCCCGGATAGTTTAATGTAGTATATGGGAATGAAACATACATAGAGCCTCCTTCCGTATTCTTCAGTTGCCAGGAAGTCTGTGGAATCGGTCTGTTGAATCCCGGATAGAAGCTAAGATTATATGATTTCATCTGATCTAATGACGCGTCATACATCATAGCTAACAGCTCTGCATTAGCGGCTTTACCATTTGGTCTGACAATTGTTAAACGCCACTCTTCTTTTTGTCCCGGAGTAAGTTTATCGCGAAAAGAAGTCCACTTCAAATGAAGCTCCTTATCCGGTCTCGGACGGACAATGGCTGACTGATGGTTGTATAATCTGTCATTCTTGACAAAAGCCCAAGAAACCAATATGCCATCACCATACTCTTCACTATATGGGTAGGTGAATTGAATGATCTCATCAGAAATATTTATTCGTTTGGACTCTAAATGTTTGTTTCTGGAAAAGACATCATATAGCAAGTAGACATCCTTTTCGGTAGTTCCTATATATACCGTAGGATTCGGTGTGCCAAACTCTTTGCCATCTATATAGAACCAATCAGTCCGTTCTATCGGTAACTTTTTATCCTTCAAAGACAATATCAGGAAGTCTTTTTCCGCTTTACAATCTCTGTTTTTATCATCCTTGGCAAAAATGCTGACGCGGTACATACCACTGGAGATTGATGGCAAATTTTCTAAGTCGAAAGGTTTGTTGGCAGCATATTCTCCCTGAAGAATCACTTTTACTTCTTTGTAAGGCTCTTTCTTATTTTCTTGCTTCTCTAATTGAATCAATTTATAATGAATGTTCGCGTCCACTTGTTCATCCATCAGATTTTTTGCTGAGAAAGCCATGTTCTTCGGAAGCTTTTCTTTGTACATTTCTTCTTTTATACCGTCGATGTCAATTACCATTGAAGTACTCCCGACAGGGATATGCGTATTCCCCTGCTGAGTTTCTCCTCCGTTCGAGGTTACATCAGCGATGATATGGAAGTCATCATAAAAATAATTTGTTTTGCTATCACTGACTTGAAGTTTTACGGGGATGGAAAATTGGCCATTGTCGTCGGTGTCGGTATTTCCTTCCCAGGAAGCTGTTTCTCCGTAAGAGTTCCAGAATCGGAAATATGGTTTCCTGCGTTCTATTTTATAATGAACTTTTGCGTGAGTCACAGGTACTCCGGTATATGTTTTCGCTAAGCCGTTTATCAGAATGGAATCATTTGCTTGAAACTGTGATTGAATTTTTTCAAAAGTCACTTCAAATGTCGGACGTTTGTACTCTTCTACATTGAACGAAACGGATCCCTTAGCATTATCCGTTGTTGCCTGAATAGAGAAATGTCCATTGAGTCCGCCTTCGGGCAATACAAACTGATGATTGAAGCTGCCAAATTCATTTGTCTTGACTTCCTTCTTTCCAATCTCTTTGTAATTTGCGTCGCGTAATGTCAAGGTGATAGTCTCGTCGGGCAAGACTGAAGTCTCATCTTTCAACTGCGTATAAAACACTCCCGACACGTAGACTGTTTGTCCCGGACGATAAAGAGAACGATCAATGAAAAGTTGCAGAGCGTTTCTGCGAGCATTGGTTTCCGGCAGATTAAATCGGCCGATCCACTCGGAATTGATTTTCATCCATTCGTCATTCTTTCGATGTGCATAGAAAAGAAGCCGGTTGTCAAATCCGGAGATACGAGCTGATCCGTTTATATCTGTTTGATAATCTTTTATATGAATGAATCCTTCTTCGTATTGATGCTTGTAAGTTGAAATGATGGCATCTTTAACCGGATGGCCCGACTTGGCATCAACCACAACCAGTTCTTCCTCCTTGTCAGGCAATGGACGGAAAATAATTCGAAGGCTGCTGACGTAGATCAATGTACCATCTATTTCCATCTTTTTATTTCCATCCGGAATAACTTTCAGGTAGTAAATGCCACACTTCGGCATCTGATAGTCGAAGGTTGCAGTATGTGGCTTATAGTCATTGGTGGACTCTAAAGTGATATGCTCTTTCTTTTCCAACTTGGCAAAACGCAGTATCTCTTTCTCTTGTTTCCATAGAATAGGAGAGTCCGGCATTAGATTAATCCGGTAAGTTAGCATGGTCGCGCCGGTCAGATTCTTATATTCGATATTTAATTTCTGAATCTCTTCGGGATAAGGTACGTCTACATGAATTGAAAGATTCGGGTTTAGAATATCTTTTTCTACGTTCTTCAATTGATTGATATTCATATAATCCGGATACTTTTGTATGCCTTCTCTGGCTAAAGCCAGACATGCTACCGGCGATTCTTCTCGAAATTGTCTATTAGAGCAATAGGCAATATAAACTTCGGGAACCGTTGCAATGGAGCTATACTCTTTAATCCAATCTTTATACTGCGCGTAAATCTGCTCTTTAGTCATAAAGGAGGAATATTCACTGCATAGATACTCTTGCGTTTCCAAAGCAGTGAGTAACCAAGCCGACCGGTCGTTCTCATTATTATATAAGTTGAGCAATGACTGATATATATGAAGTATTCCGGCTTTTACATCACCATCGCTTTGCATTGGTATATCTGTTGACATGAAGTCTTTGACAGAATGGATATTCTTGGGTAATTGTTCTGTTTGATTTCCTCCATTGACAGATTGCCATTGAGCATCTTTTAAAAGACCGATTGCTTGACGGGCCAATAAATCATATAAATTATTCCCGAAAAAATAAGCACTTGTCTTGCCATCTTCTTCTAACGGTTTATATGTTGCTGCATTTATTTGCTTTAGTTCGTCTTTGTGCTTTAACGGAAACATCAGCTTATCGAATGAATCTTTTATGTTTTCATTCATAGATAGTTCGCTCCAGATAATATAAAGAACTGATCGGTCGGCTATATTGGTGTTTTTTTCTGCCCAGTTTAATAGTTTTTTCTTATCTACTTTCAGACTGTCTTCCGATATTTCAGCACGGCTTTGTGCAGCAGTAAGGAATGCTTTCATCATTTGGGGAACATTCTGTTCTTTCTCTGCTTTGTTGTAGATTTTTTGTGTTTCTCTGATAACCGATTCCGGTAAATCTTTCTTTTGCAGAGCTTCCACTCTTTTCCACATTGTATCGTAAGTTTGCGCATGCATACTTAAACTCAATAAACTCATAAGTATAATGATAATAGATGCTGTCTGTTTTCTCATTTCTGATATATTTTTTATAAAGAAACGAAATATTTTGGGAAAACTGCGCGGCAATTAGTTAAAATTGTAGAAAGTGCATGAAATGAGAAGGACTATCGTGAGGACTTTTTTATCATAATAACGCGAGTTCGACGAATTCAAAATAATGTAAGCCGTGTATCTTTGCTTCTTCTTAAACAGGCACGCAAATCTTTGAAGAAATCAATGGTACGCGGCTACTATCCCAATACGTAGGAACAAAGAATTTGAGCCATATAAGTTGTCGTATTCATTAAAAGAATTTTTCGTTTCACAGATGTGATACATTCGTTTCACCTATGTGAAACAAGTAGATTATATGCATGAGTTGAGTGATTCATACGGTTCTCTTTTACTAATCTCTTTATGATAATATTAAAAAACCAAATAAAAAGGAAAAAACACCTCACCAATATGCTATTAGACCATATTTTGCTTTCGTTGGTTTCTGCGTAGCCTCTTTGTTATTTCCTCGAATTCACATTATAATATCTTCTATAGAATCAAAACGAAAAATAAATAAGTCGGAAAATAATAAGGATTGGGTTGTTTTTTACTTATCTTTGCATAACAAATTAATTCTGCCAGATGAACAGTATTCGCCATGAGAGAGAAGCATATTATATATTTATTGATATTATCAGCCGTTTTGACTATTCCAACTTTTGCGCAACCGGCAGTTAAGGTAGACTCTCCGGATCAGGTTTTGGGAGTAATCCTTTGGAAAACTCCTACGGTTGTCTCTTATAGGATTACAAATACAGGTAATAAACCGTTGGTTATTAATAAGGTAAAAGCATCTTGCGCGTGTACGGTGGCAGAATGGTCAAAGAATCCTATAGATCCGAAAAAGTTTACGGATATACGAGTGACTTATGACGCGAAGATGCTCGGGCATTTTGATAAATCGGTTGCGCTTTATACTAATGCCGATGAAGATCCTCTTTATCTGTCTTTTCGAGGGCAAGTCTCGACAGAGTTGATAGAAGATACTTCGAATTTTGAGAACCAGATTGGATTTCTTCGTCTTGATCATACTTCCATTGAATTTGATGATGTGAATAAGGGGGATAAACCAACTGTAAAAATCAAAGTGATGAATGGTTCTGATGATACTTATACACCGGTGTTAATGCATCTTCCTCCGTATCTTTCAGCTGTTGTTGTTCCGGAGAGAATAGATAAGAATCATGTAGGGGAAATTCTGGTCACGCTGAATTCTGATGAGTTGCCTAAGTTGGGCTTAACGACAGCCAATGTTTACCTATCCCGTTTCCCTGGTGATGTGGTCAGTGAGGAAAATGAGATTCCTGTTTCGGTAGTTAATTTGCCGGACTTTTCTCATATCAGTATGGAAGAGCAGCAGAATCCACCTGTTATTTCTCTTTCGAAAAAGGAACTTGACTTCGGAACTATCCATGTTGATGAAACGAAAAAAGGAGAAGTGATTATTACCAATACGGGTAAGTCAAAACTTGAAATACAGTATCTGCAGGTATTTAATTCTGCTCTTGGTGTACAGTTGAAGAAGCGTGTTATTGCGCCGGGAAAGCGTCAGAAACTGAAAATCACGGTGTATGGTAATCATTTGCGTAGAATTAAAAATGTTCCCCGTGTGCTGATGATTACCAATGATCCGAAACAACCGAAGATAGTTATAAAAGTAAAAGTCTCATTAAATAAATAAGAAATGAAACACCCTGAAAACGATGCACAATTCAAAGGATTAAAAGTAAACGATGGTGTCAAACAGCCGGATATTGTAAGTCCCTATTTGAAAAACTTCCGCAGAGCTCGTCGTAAGTTGACGCCCGGTGATTATGTAGATGGAATTTTGAAGGGTAATGTAACTATTCTGAGTCAGGCTGTTACATTGGTTGAGAGCTTACGTCCGGAACATCAGGTTATCGCTCAAGAGGTGATAGAGAAATGCCTTCCTTATTCGGGCAATTCAGTTCGTGTGGGGATTAGCGGTGTGCCGGGAGCCGGGAAAAGTACTTCAATCGATGTGTTTGGAATTCATGAATTAAATAAAGGAGGAAAGTTGGCTGTTCTGGCTATAGATCCAAGCAGTGAACGTTCGCATGGTAGTATCTTGGGAGATAAAACTCGTATGGAGCATCTTGCTCAACATCCGAAGGCTTTTATTCGTCCCAGCCCATCAGCAGGCTCTTTGGGAGGTGTTGCGCGGAAAACTCGTGAGACAATTATACTTTGTGAGGCAGCCGGTTTCAACAAAATTTTTGTTGAGACAGTAGGCGTCGGGCAAAGCGAAACGGCATGCCATAGTATGGTCGATTTCTTCCTGCTGATTCAATTGGCCGGTACCGGTGATGAACTGCAGGGAATCAAACGAGGCATCATGGAGATGGCCGATGGTATTGTTATTAATAAATGCGATGGCAGCAATGTAGATAAGGCTAAAATGGCAGCTACTAATTTCCGTAATGCTTTGCATTTCTTTCCGCTCCCCGATTCAGGTTGGGCTCCAAAGGTCTTGACCTATTCCGGTTTTTATGGCTTGGGAATCAAAGAAATATGGGATATGATTGACCAGTATATTGCTTTTGTTAAGGAGAATGGGTATTTTGAGTACCGTCGAAACGAGCAGGCAAAGTATTGGATGTATGAAACCATTAATGAACATCTCAAGAATAGTTTCTATCAGGATGAACATATAATAAGTATGTTGGAAAATGCGGAAAAGGGTGTTCAGAGTGGAAAAGTTACTTCTTTTGTAGCCGCGCAGAAGTTGCTTGATGAGTACTTTAATAGTATGAAAGTCTAACCTATCTTGTAGGAGAATGTCTTTATACCGATTAGTTTGTTATGTCATACTGATGATTTATCTTGATCATTCGCATGACATAATCTGTTATTGATGATAGAGTTCAAGAATACGACGCTTACAGTTCTCCATTAACCATGTGGGGGTGGAAGTGGCACCACATATCCCTACAGTTTGAACCCCGTCGAGCAATTCAGAATAGATTTCTTCCGGTTCGGAGATAAGGTAGGTATTCGGGTTTACCTTATGACACTCTTCGAAAAGGATACGTCCGTTTGAGCTTTTTTTACCACTGACAAAGATAATCAGTTCATGCTCTTTTGCGAATTTTTGCAGATGCGGCATCCGGTTTGCTACCTGACGACAAATAGTGTCATGGTATTCAAAGGTGGCGTTGGGGGAAATATGTTTTTCTATATATCGGATGATTTCCCAATAATCTTCCAACGACTTAGTCGTTTGGGAATAGAGTCGAATATCTTTATTAAAGTTGAGTTGTGTAACTTCTTCGGGATGTTCCAACACGATGGCTTTTCCTTGAGTTTGCCCAACCAGCCCTAATACTTCGGCATGTCCGTTTTTCCCATAGATAACTATCTGTTTGTCTGTGGGAACAGATTTGTCGTATTCTGATTTAATTCTTTTCTGGAGTTGTAAAACAACAGGACAAGTGGCATCAATCAATTGAATGCCGTTTTGTTTTGCTATTTGATAGGTTTCGGGAGGCTCCCCATGAGCACGGAATAATACTTTGGCATTATGCAACTTAGCCAGTTCTTCATGATTGATAGTGATGAGTCCGAGCTTTTCCAAACGTTCACATTCCAATCCGTTATGAACGATGTCGCCCAAACAATAAAGCGTAGTACCTTTGGCCAATTCTTCTTCGGCCAACTTGATAGCCCTTGTTACTCCAAAGCAGAAGCCTGAGCATTCATCAATTTCCACATGAATCATTCGTCAACAATTTTATGATATTGTTCCAGCAGCCATGCGTTTTGCTCATCTATGGTCAGATTGCTGTTATCTAATATAATAGCGTCATCAGCTTTACGTAGCGGACTCACCTTGCGGTGCTCATCAATATAATCGCGGTCTTTTACATTCTTCAATACCGTTTCGTAAGTAGCAGGCTGTCCTTTTTCTTGAAGTTCTTTAAAACGGCGTTCGGCACGAACTTCAGCGGAAGCTGTAACAAATATTTTTAATTCTGCATTTGGAAATACAACAGTCTGAATATCCCGTCCATCCATAACTATTCCCTTGCTTTTTCCCATAGCTTGTTGCTGTTTAACCAAAGCTTCGCGAACAAAAGGTAAAGCTGCCACAGGACTCACATGATTTGAAACTTCAAGTGAGCGAATTTTGTTTTCTACATTTGTACCATTTAAATAGGTAACAGGCTTCTGTGTTTCTGGATCAAGTTTGAATGAAATTTCCAAAGAAGGAAGTGCTTGCTGTAATGCTGTAGTGTTAATCTCTTTTCCATTGCATAAATTATTTTCCAAACAAAAGAGAGTAACGGAACGGTACATAGCTCCACTGTCAATGTAGATATATCCGATTTGACGAGCTAATTCTTTTGCCATAGTGCTTTTACCACATGAAGAGTAGCCATCGATAGCAATAATTATTTTTTTCATATAAATAATGAGTATATAATAGAAGACAAAGATAAATAAAACTTAACTATGAAAAGGATAGAGGAGGAAAAAATAACTTTATCAGATACTTTCAAATTTAGATAAAAAATAATATTTCTTTTGGCGTATATCAAGAAAAATACTTAATTTTGCACCTCCACAACAATGATTAATGTGATTTTATGATTAATAGAGTTCTTATCCGTATTAAAATTGTTCAGATAATTTATGCGTTTTATCAGAACGGCGGCAAAAATCTGGAGACAGCAGAGAAAGAGTTGTTTTTTAGTATCTCCAAGGCGTATGACTTATATAACTATCTATTAATGTTGATGGTTGAAGTGACAAATTACGCGGCTAACAAGTTAACCAAGTCAAAACGCAAATTGGCACCGTCTCCGGAAGATGAGAATCCGAATACGAAGTTTGTTGATAATAGATTTATTGCCCAGCTTGAGGTAAATGAACAACTTCTTTATTTTAAGGGGAATCAGAAAAAAACTTGGGATAACGAGCCGGAGTATATTAAAGGATTGTTTCAGAAGATTGTGAGTTCTGATATATATAAGGCTTATATGGAGCAGGAGACTTCTACTTATGCTGACGATCGTGAATTTTGGCGTAAGATTTACAAAACGATTATTATGACCGATTTAGATCTGGATAATGTGCTTGAGGATCAGAGTCTTTATTGGAATGGTGATAAAGAGATTGTTGATACATTCGTTTTGAAGACTATCAAGTTTTTTGACGAGAAGAATGGTGCTAAGCAGGAACTTCTTCCGGAGTTTAAAGATGATGAGGATAAAGAATATGCAAGTTTGCTATTTCGTCGTTCTATTTTGAATGGTGACTATTATCGTCATCTGATTAGTGAAGGTACACGTAATTGGGAACTGAAACGTGTAGCATTGATTGACACGCTCATCATGCAGATTGCTTTGGCTGAGATTCTGACATTCCCGAATATTCCGGTGAACGTTTCATTGAATGAATATGTTGATCTGGCAAAGGCTTATAGCACACCAAAGAGTGGCGGATTCATTAATGGTACACTCGACGGTATTGTTAAGATGCTTCGATCGCAAAAAAAGTTGCTAAAGAATTAATAATAACCTCTTAATTTAATAATGTATGAATTTGTTATATGTAACATTACAAGCTGCCGGCGGTGGAATGGATATGTCGTTCCTTATCATGATGCTGGCTATCTTTGCCATCATGTATTTCTTCATGATTCGTCCGCAGAATAAGAAGCAAAAGGAAATTGCTAATTTTCGCAAGAATTTAGAAGTAGGACAGGAAGTGATTACTTCCGGTGGTATCTATGGAAAGATAAAAGAATTGAATGATAACTATGTTATCCTTGAGATAGCATCTGCTGTTCGTATCAAAATAGATCGTAATTCTATTTATGCTAATGCGGCTTCCTCAAATGAGCAGCAGCTAACGAAATAACCGGTTTTTATATGTTCGACAAAGTGAGTGTTAGCGAACAATATAAGAAGGTGATCAAAAAGATCAGAAGCTTCCTGTTGAGTGCTTCAACAAAGGAGTTCCTGATTTTTTTGTTTTTTGTTTTTATCTCTTTCTGCTTTTGGCTGATGACTGTTCTGAATGATGATTATGAAAGTGATTTTAATATTAAACTGAATATGAGGAATGTGCCGGATAATGTGGTTATGACAGCAGAACTGCCGACCGATATGAGAATTCGATTGAAAGACCGGGGCACTGTGTTGGCAAAATACTGGATGAGGCATGCTTCCATTCCCATAACACTCGATTTTAACGACTATGTAGAATTGGGGACTGAAGTGACGGTTCCCAAATCGACGGTCGTACAGAAAATAAGAAACCAGCTGAGTCAATCTACTCAGATGATTTCTTTGCACCCCGATTCTATCTTTTTCATATATACGCGTGGAGAAGGTAAAAAAGTTCCTGTGAAGTTTCAAGGGAGTATTCAGGTGGATCCGAAATATTATATTTCCGGCTTAAACTGTGAACCGGATTCCGTTATGGTATATGCGCCGATAGAAATTCTTGATACTATTACTGCTGCTTATTCACAGTTGACAAAGTTTGATGAACTGAAAGACACTACTGCTCAACGTATTCCGTTACAGGAGGTAAGGGGCGCGAAGTTCGTTCCGGATTATAATGATGTGACAATTATGGTTGATGTCTACTCGGAAAAGACGTTAGAAGTGCCGGTTCATGGTATGAATTTTCCACCTGATAAGGTGCTCCGCACTTTCCCATCAAAAGTGAAGGTTACTTTCCAAGTGGGTTTAAGTCATTTCAAGACTGTTACTTCGGATGATTTCTTTATCGCGGTCTCTTATGAGGAACTTTTGAATAGTAAGAACTCAAAATGCATGCCACATTTGAAAGCAAGTCCAAGTATAGTGAACCATCCGAGAATTTCTCCTTTGGAAGTTGACTATATTATTGAGCAACAAACTACTGCGGATGAGGATTAATCAATTTGTCTTATGATAAAAGTAGCTATTACCGGTGGCATTGGCAGTGGGAAGTCGTATGTCTGTAATAAGCTGATAACATTAGGGATTCCTGTTTATAATGCTGATGATGAAGCCAAACGATTGATGATTTCTTGTGAAAGAATTCATCAAGATTTGACAGAACTCATTGGTATGGATGTTTATAATACTGATGGCTCGTTAAATAAACCTTTTTTGGCAAACTATTTGTTCTCTTCGCCTGAGCATGTAAAGCAGATAAATGAAATAGTTCATCCACGAGTGCGTGAAGACTTTATGTATTGGGCTAAAGAACAATTGGAAGCAGGAAAGGTGATTGTCGGTCTTGAGTCGGCTATTTTATTTGAAGCGAAATTTGAAGATACAGTCGATGTTGTTGTGATGGTTTACGCTCCGAAAGAACTTCGGCTGAAACGAGCTATGGAACGCGATCATGTAACTAAAGAACAAGTTGAGGCGCGAATGAGTCAGCAGATGAGTGATGAAGAAAAGTTAGGCAAATCAGATTATGTTATTATGAACGACGAGTCTTCTCCATTGATGGAGCAACTGGAACAATTAGTTGACCATTTAATTCGTCTTAAAAAGCAAGTGTAAAATTTGTGCGTTTCGTTCATGAGTTGTACATTTGTCTCTTGAATTTATAATTAAATATGAAATTATCATGTTAAAGACTATTTTATCCATCTCAGGGAAATCCGGATTATATAAACTGATTTCTTCTGGCAAGAATATGTTGATAGTTGAGTCGGTTGATGCAGCGAAGAAAAGAATGCCGGCTTATGCACACGACCGTATCACTTCTTTGGCAGATATTGCTATGTTTACCGATTCAGAAGATGTTCCATTACCTGATATTTTTGAGTCTATGAAGACTAAGGAAAAAGGAGCTGTTTGTCCGATTGACCTAAAGAAAGCTTCTACTAATGAATTGTTTGATTACTTTGCGCAGATACTTCCTAATTATGATCAGGATCGTGTTCACGCAAATGATATTAAAAAATTGATCACTTGGTATAACATTTTGATCAACAATGGTATCACCGAGTTTAAAGAAGAATCGGAGGAGGAAAAAGCAGAAGAAGCAGTTGTTGAGGAAAAAGTGGAGGAAGATAAGAAAGTAGAAAAAGAAGTGTCTGCTAAGAAATCTACTACACAGAAAGCTCTGGAGAAGAATGCAGTGAAGAATTCGGCTAAGAAGGTTGCGAAAGAAGCTGCAAAACCGGCGAAAGCGACTCGTAATACGGCTGTTCAGAGAAAAGCAAAATAATAATGATTTTATATATTGTAAACACCTGTGGAAATCAACTTCCACAGGTGTTTTTTTATATACGGATGTGTACATATATGGATGACAGATGAAAGTTAAAAAGATAAAGACTGTGAATGATAAGTTGAACAGTATATTTGATCTATATCAATGGAGAAAGTGATACATACCACTTTGCTTGATGATGGGTACGGTATTTTTGTTTTTTACAAAAGAATTTCAAATATGGTATTTTGTAATACAAATTCTATTTAATTATTAAAATTCTTTGCATTTGTTCTTTGATATTAAATATTAAATGTAAATTTGCAAGCAATTTACTTTAGAACAAATGCCTAAAATATCAGAACGCGGAATTGAAATGCCGGAGTCTCCAATTCGGAAGCTCGCGCCTTTAGCGTCCGCTGCAACGGAACGAGGTATTAAAGTCTATCACCTCAATATTGGTCAGCCCGATTTGCCTACTCCTCAGGTGGGGTTGGATGCTTTGAAGCATGTCGATCGTACTATCCTTGAATATTCTCCTTCACAAGGTTATCGCAATTATCGTGAGAAACTTGTCGGTTATTATAAAAAGTATAATATTAACGTTGACGCGGACGATATTATCATTACCTCAGGAGGTAGTGAAGCAGTGCTTTTTGCTTTCCTTTCTTGTTTGAATCCGGGGGATGAGATTATTGTTCCGGAACCGGCTTATGCTAATTATATGGCGTTTGCTATTTCTGCCGGAGCGCAGATTCGTACCATCACTACGACTATTGACGAAGGATTTTGTTTACCTAAAGTAGAAAAGTTTGAAGAGCTGATTAACGACCGTACCAGAGCGATTATGATTTGTAATCCGAATAATCCAACGGGCTATTTATATACCCGTAGGGAGATGAATCAAATTCGGGACTTGGTTAAGAAGTATGATTTGTATCTCTTCTCCGATGAGGTTTACCGTGAATATATTTACACCGGTTCTCCTTATATCAGCGCCTGCCATTTAGAAGGTATCCAGCAGAACGTAATTCTAATTGATTCCGTTTCAAAACGTTATAGTGAGTGTGGCATCCGGGTTGGCGCGTTGATTACAAAGAATGAAGAAGTTCGCAAAGCCGTGATGAAGTTCTGTCAGGCTCGTTTGTCTCCTCCGTTGATTGGGCAGATTATTGCCGAAGCGTCTTTGGATGCTCCGGAGGAGTACTATCGAAATGTATACGATGAGTATGTGGAACGTCGTAAATGTTTGATTGACGGCTTGAACCTTATTCCGGGCGTTTATTCTCCTATCCCGATGGGGGCATTCTATACCGTGGCAAAATTGCCTGTTGATGATAGCGAGAAGTTTTGTCGTTGGTGTTTGGAAGAGTTTAATTATGAGGGGGAGACGGTGATGATGGCTCCGGCTTCAGGATTTTATACCACTCAGGGGATAGGATATAATGAAGTTCGTTTGGCTTATGTTTTGAAAAAAGAAGATTTGGAACGTGCGCTCTTTATTTTGAAGAAAGCGCTTGAAGCTTATCCCTGCAGGGTAAATGATTAGAAATAGTTGAGCGTTTAAGTTGAAAAACTAATAAATGATGGAGGCTTAGAGTGATTGCACTTTAGGCCTTCTGTTTTTTACACAAGGATAAAAATACCTTTTATCGTATATGAATAAAATTCAATCTATATTTCTTCTAATATAATTCGATGAAATAACAGGATGCCCATGTAGAAACCTACAAAGATGGAATACGACCTTATAGTATGTTTAAAACGATGTTTTTCTCTTTTTGTCAGGTTCTTTAAAATTGTCATAAAGAGATTAGCAAAAAGAACTGTATGAATCAATCAACTCATACGTATAATCTACTTGTTTCACATAGGTGAAACAAGTGACTCACATAGGTGAAACAATTGTCTCACTGCAGTGAAACGAAAGTATCACATAAGTGAAACGAAAAAAATCTTCTGATGAATACGGCAACTTATATGGTTCAATTTTTTTGTTCCTACGTATCGGAGTAGTAGTTGTATACTATTGATTTTTAAAAAGATTGGTGTGTCTGTTTAAAAAGAATCAGGCGCAGTTCGTATTATTTTAGATTCGTTGAACTCACATTAATATGTCATCGGGTGTGATAGGTGTGTATGGTCCGTCTTTCACTTCCATCAGAACGGTGTTGGGTTCTAAAACTTCAATGGTATGCCATACACCTTTCGGGATATTATAACCATACACTCCTTTTAGAGGATTGATTTCTTTTTTAATTTGAATCGATTTATCGTTATTGTAGATAAATGCGTTCAGTCGGCCACGCAGTATCACAAATGTTTCATCGGTATGCATGTGTCGATGAATGACAACTTTTGTCCCCGGCTCCACAGCGTTTAGCAAGCATTGTGCTTTCGCGTCGAGTGAGGTATGAAAATTGTAATTCATTCGTAAGCGGGGACTTTCTTTTGCCTCTGCCGATACTTTATCCAGTAATGTATTATCTATAATTTTAGTCATAATAAAAAGACAAGAGGGTTATTCTTATACTATTCCATCTACTTTAAACTAATAGAGGATGAATCCCGCGACACCACATAGTACCATCATCAGAATTGGATTGACTTTCAACCAACGCGTACCTATAAAAGCAGCAATGAAAATGAGGACACTCCAAATAAATTGATAATTTGTTTGATAGAAGTTGGCGAGACCGTTAGGGAAAGCATTCGTAAAATGTCCGAAGTTCTCTGCGTCCATTAATACCAAGGCAGCCGCGGCAATCAGTCCTACTACGGCAGGACGGAGTCCACTGAATACAGCTTCAATATATGGATGCTTTTGATATTTTATGAAAAACTTACTAATTATCAACATCAGAATAAACGAAGGTAGCACTACTGCTATGGTTGAGGTAATAGAGCCAAGTATGCCAAGTATATGTCCGTATCCTGCGTTAATTAATGATGTGTATCCTACATAGGTAGCAGAGTTGATACCTATTGGTCCGGGAGTCATCTGGCTGATGGCTACAATATCCGTGAACTCACTCGGACTCAGCCAGTGATATTTTGTCACTACTTCACCTTGAATTAAAGAAAGCATCGCGTATCCTCCTCCAAATCCGAACAGCCCTATCTTAAAGAAAGTATAGAATAACAGAAGATATATCATGACGCGCTATTTTTATGTTTATATTTACCATAGAGGAAACCTCCCATACCGGCAATGATAATGACATATACCGGAGAGAAACCTAACAGCCAAATCAATAGAGCAGATACGACCGGTATCCAAACATTGTATTTATTAATTTTTGCGCTTTTAGCCATATTGAATGTAGGAACTGCAATTAAAGCAACAACTCCCGGGCGGATGCCTTTAAATATTCGTTGTACCACTTCATAATCTTTAAATTGCTGAAAGAATAAAGCAATAGTCAGAATGATGATAAACGATGGTAAGATAGTGCCGGTAGCCATGGCAAGAGCTCCCTTTAACTTACGCAGCTTATATCCGATAAATATAGCTATGTTGACGGCAAATATTCCCGGAATGGATTGTGAAATAGCCATGAGATCAATGAAATCATTCTGAGATATCCACTTTTTCTTCTCAACAATTTCCGATTGGATGAGCGGAATCATAGCATAACCTCCTCCTATGGTGAACAAACCAATCTTGAAGAAGGTTATGAATGCTTGAAGATAAAATGACATACAATGTATCCCAATTATTATTTATTCTTTTCTACCCATTTTCGAGCATTAACAAATGCTTCCATCCACGGAGTGATTTCATCTTTTAAACGGTCGGTCGGATAATAAGCACACTGCCATGGGAAGTAAGCACGCTCCAAGTGAGGCATCATGGCTAAATGACGTCCGTCGGCACTGGCTATTCCGGCTACACTGTAGTCTGAATCGTTTGGATTAGCCGGATAAGTATCGTATGAATATTTTAGAACTACATTATATTTGTCTTCCGGATAAGGTAAGGAGAACTTGCCTTCACCATGAGCTACCCAGATGCCTAATCTGTTTCCGCTTAATGACCCAAACAGTACACTGCGATTGGTTGGGATGGTAACTCCGAGGAAACCTGACTCAAATTTATGAGATGTGTTATGGAGCATTTTAGCACGCTTTTTTAATTCCGGATTGATAAGATTAAGTTCAATCATCAGCTGACAACCGTTGCAGACGCCTAAAGAAAGCGTATCCTTTCGTGCATAGAACTTATCCAATGCGGCTTTTGCTTTAGGATTGTAGAGGAAAGCTCCGGCCCAACCCTTGGCAGAACCAAGGACATCGGAGTTGGAGAATCCACCGCAATAAACAATGAAGTTGATGTCGTCTAATGTTTCACGACCCGAAATCAAGTCGGTCATCGTTACATCTTTCACGTCAAATCCTGCCAGCCAGAGCATGTACGCCATTTCACGCTCACCATTCGTTCCTTTCTCACGAATAATGGCAGCATGGATGCCACTCTTGGTACGGCGATCAGGATTAAGTCCGAACTGCGCAAGTTTACCTGAGAATGTCGGATTGATGGTGTATTCTATTGGTTGCTTTTTATAATTCTCGAAGCGGAGTTTAGCACATCCGCTCATGCTTTGTTTGTTGTCAAGCAAATAAGAAGAAGAGTACCATACGTCGCGTAAATAATCAATTCCGAACTGATGAGTAATATCGTTTTTAGTAACAAGAATATGACGCTCTTCAGTTGGAACGCCAATCTTAACGTAACCTACTCCGGCATCCTCTAATATTTTCTTAACCTGAGCTTTATGTTTATCATCAATCTGAATTACAATACCTGGATTCTCAGCAAATAACAGCTTAATCATGTCATCTTCCTTAAATTTATCCAGATTGATTTCCATTCCACCATTGACATTTGCAAAACACATTTCAAGGAGAGTGGTGATTAAGCCACCGGCAGAAATATCATGTCCGGCAAGAATCAACTCCTTGTCAACCAAATTTTGAACAGCATTGAATGTATTAGCAAAGTATTCAGGATCAGTGACAGTAGGAACATCATCACCAATTCTATTTAACGATTGAGCAAAAGCGGAACCTCCTAAACGTAACTTATCAAAACTGAAGTCGATATGATAGAATGTGGTATGCGGATTGTTGACCATGACAGGGGAAATGACTTTTTTAACATCGGAAACTTCACCTCCTGCAGTAACGATGACTGTACCCGGGCTTAGAATCTTTTCGCCATCAGGATATTTCTCCGTCATAGAAAGCGAATCCTTACCGGTAGGAACATTGATATGTAAAGCACAACAGAAATCGGATAAAGCTTGAACAGCCTGATAAAGACGAGCGTCCTCGCCTTCTTGAGCACGGCACGGCCACATCCAATTGGCAGATAAAGAAATTGTTTTTAATCCGTTGGACATTGGAGCCCAAACAATATTCGTCAAAGCCTCGGCAACAGAAAGAACAGATCCTGCGGAAGGATTAGCTAATCCTGCCTGTGGCGCGTGGCCAAGAGATGTAGCTATACCCTTAACGCCACGATAGTCGAGCGCGACAACACCGCAGTCGCTTAAAGGTAACTGAAGTTCGCCTACGCATTGTTGACGGGCTACTTTTCCGGTTACAGAACGATCCACCTTATTTGTCAACCAATCCTTACATGCTACAGCTTCTAATTGCAATACTTTATTGATATATTCATCAAGTTTTGCGGTATCGTATTTTACATTCTCATAATGACGTTCTTTGGTTTTGTCAATCATATATGTTTTAGGGGAAGATCCGAACATTTGACTGACAGATAGATCGAACGGACGAGTACCATCCGGTTTGACAAACGCGAATCTGGCATCGCCGGTTGCTTCACCAACTTCGTACATTGGCGCACGTTCACGGTCGGCTATTTTCTTAACGTGATCAATCTGTCCCTCATTAATAAGTAACCCCATACGTTCTTGGGATTCGTTTGCAATGATTTCTTTGTCCGAAAGTGTTTTATCTCCAATAGGTAACTGATCCATTTTAACATAACCACCGCAGTCTTCAACCAATTCTGAAAGGCAGTTGACATGTCCGGCAGCGCCATGGTCATGAATAGAGATGATCGGGTTATTTTCTTCCTCAACCAATGCACGAACGACATTATATACGCGTTTCTGCATTTCTGCGTTGGCACGTTGTACTGCGTTAAGTTCTACGCCGGATGTGTAACGGCCGGTATCAACAGACGAAACAGATCCACCGCCTAAACCAATGCGGTAATTATCACCGCCCATTACAATAATTTTATTTCCTTTTTCAGGAGAACCTTTTATACAGTCTCGTTCAGTACCATATCCAACGCCTCCCGCTTCCATGATTACTTTATCGTAACCATATTTCTCTCCATTTTCTTCATGTTCGAAGGTAAGTAGCGAACCGCAGATCAATGGCTGGCCGAACTTATTTCCAAAATCGGAAGCACCATTGGATGCTTTGATAAGAATTTGTTCCGGAGTTTGGTATAACCATTTGCGGACTGGAAGAATCTTTTCCCATTCGCGACCTTCATCTGTGCGCGGATAAGAAGTCATATAAACAGCCGTACCTGCAATAGGCCATGAGCCTTTACCACCGCCCATACGGTCACGAATTTCACCTCCGGTGCCGGTAGATGCACCGTTGAACGGCTCTACTGTGGTAGGGAAGTTGTGTGTTTCGGCTTTTAAAGAAATGACTGTCTTTATATTTCTGATAATAAAATAATCGGAAGTGCTTTGGTCGGCCGGAGCGAATTGTTCAACAACCGGTCCTTCAGCAAATGCAACATTATCTTTGTAGGCAGAAATAATGCTGTTTGGATTCTCTTTTGTGGTTTTCTTAATCAGTTGGAATAATGAAGATTCTTTTTCTTCTCCATCAATGATAAATATTCCACCGAAGATTTTATGGCGGCAGTGTTCTGAGTTGATTTGGGCAAAACCGAATACTTCAGAGTCAGTCAGTTTACGTCCCAAGTCGTTAGACACTTTATGGAGATATTGAATTTCGTCATCTGAGAGTGCTAATCCTTCTTTTTCATTATATTCTTCCAAATTGTCTATATATATAATAGGTTCCGGCTTTCTGTCAGTAGTGAAAATCTGTTGATCCAGACCTTTATACATACGTTGCAGCATTACGTCATAGTCAGCGTTTTCGTCTTTAACAGGAAAATATTCCTCGATACGGCAAATTCCTTTCATTCCCATATTCTGAGTAATCTCCACAGCATTCGTACTCCATGGAGTAATCATTTCACGACGTGGACCGATGAAGTAGCTTTTTAAGTCATCTTCTGTCTCAACAGAGGCATCTCCATAAAGCCAGCATAACTTTTGAATTTCCTCAGCAGACGGAATATGATTTATTTCCGTTGCTATAACACTTTTGGAAGGTGTTTTGAAAAATTGAATCATAGCGCTATATGTTATATTTTTATATTCTTATTTCTTCGCAAAGTTATATAAAAGCACTAATCTTTAAAAGAAAAACGAAAGCAAATATAAGCGCATTAGCAAAAAAGTAGCTATCTTTGCAAACATGAATCTGATAGGACTTGTCATATTAGAATTAATTAAAGGACTTGTAATCGGTATTGTGGCATCTGCTCCGATGGGGCCGGTAGGAGTTTTGTGCCTTCAGCGTACACTTAATAAAGGACGATGGTTCGGTTTTGTTACAGGTTTGGGAGCGGCATTAAGTGATATATGTTATGCCTTGCTAACCGGCTATGGCATGAGTTTCATGGATGAATTCATAACTAAAAATCAGTTCTTATTACAGCTATTAGGCAGTGCGATGCTTTTAGTCTTTGGTGTTTATACCTTTCGGAGCAATCCCGTAAAAAATATCCGTCGTTACGATCCTACAAAAAAGCATCCTAAAGGAACTTATTTTCATAACTTCTTCACAGCTTTCTTAGTCACTCTGTCAAATCCTTTAATTATTTTCTTGTTTATCGGTTTGTTTGCCCGATTCTCATTTGTTAATCCTGATATACCTTGGTATATACAGCTGATAGGCTATCTTGCCATTGTATCGGGCGCATTGCTTTGGTGGTTAGGATTGACGACCGGAGTAAATAAAATCCGTTCGCAGTTTAATTTGCGAGGTATCTGGATAATGAACCAAATTATTGGTACAGTAGTCATTGTTATTGCTGTTGTCGGAATGGTATTGACATTTGTTGGAGCAACCATTTACTGACGGTATTATCTTATTTCTGATTCTCAATACTTTTATATATGTTTATTTCTCAGCAATTAAAAGAAAAGAATATAGCAGAATATCTGTTGTACATGTGGCAAGTAGAGGACTTGATACGTGCCAATAAATGTGATATAGATAACATTAAAAAAAATATAGTCAATCTTTATCCGGCGGATGAAGATAAAAAAAAGGAACTTGCTAAGCGATATGAAGAGCTGATAGAGATGATGCGTAGGGAAGGAGTGACTGAAGTTGGACATTTACAGATTAATAAAAATGTGATAACCCTATTGACGGACTTACATTTACGTCTTTTGCATTCCCCGAAATTTCCTTATTATGATGCTGCCTATTATAAGGTATTGCCTTTTATCGTGGAGTTACGAACAAAAGGGGCTCATCGTGATGAACCTGAGTTAGAAACTTGTTTTGACGCGTTATATGGAATACTGATGCTGAAATTGCAAAAAAAGGAAATCAGTGAGGAGACGAAAAAGGCACAAGAAGCGATTAGTAATATGTTAGCTATGTTGTCCGACTATTATAATAAGGATAAAGCTGGCGAATTGGATTTTGATTAATAAAACAACTATGTTAAATCAAGAAATTGAAAGAAGAAGGACTTTTGCGATTGTGGCGCATCCTGATGCAGGTAAAACATCTCTTACAGAGAAATTTCTATTGTTCGGTGGACAAATTCAGGTTGCCGGCGCGGTAAAGAGTCATAAAATACGGAAGACAGCTACTTCCGATTGGATGGATATAGAAAAGCAGCGTGGCATTTCTGTTACTACTTCTGTAATGGAGTTTGATTATAGAGATTATAAAATTAATATATTGGATACTCCGGGGCATCAAGACTTCGCAGAAGATACTTATCGTACACTTACTGCAGTTGATAGTGTTATTATAGTCATTGACGCAGCGAAAGGTGTTGAGACTCAGACACTCAAGCTTATGGAAGTCTGCCGAATGAGGAAGACTCCTGTTATTATCTTTGTGAATAAAATGGATCGTGAAGGAAAGGATCCGTTTGATTTGTTGGATGAATTGGAAGAACAATTACTTATTTTTGTCCGTCCGTTAACGTGGCCGATAGAGTCCGGACCACGGTTTAAAGGGGTATATAATATATATGGAGATAGCTTGAATTTATTTCAACCATCGAAACAAGTTGTAACAGAGAGGGTGGCTGTTGATATTCATTCTGATGATTTGGATAAGCATATCGGAAAACCTTTAGCACAGAAGCTTCGTTCTGATTTGGAATTGATAGATGGGGTTTATCCGGCATTTGATGTCAACGAATATTTAAAAGGCGATTTGGCTCCTGTATTCTTTGGATCTGCATTGAATAACTTTGGCGTTCAAGAATTACTTGATTGTTTTGTTGAGATTGCTCCAAGTCCTCGTGCCATGAAAGCGGAGGAACGGGTAGTGCAACCGGAAGAGCTTAAATTTACCGGTTTTATTTTTAAAATTACCGCGAATATAGACCCTAATCATCGTTCGTGTATTGCTTTTTGTAAGGTCTGTTCCGGAAAATTTGTGCGTAATGCGCCTTATTATCATGTAAGAAGTAAAAAAACGATGCGTTTCTCTTCTCCGGCGCAGTTTATGGCTCAAAGAAAGCAAACAGTTGACGAGGCTTGGGCAGGAGACATCGTTGGTTTACCTGATAACGGTACATTTAAAATCGGAGATACGTTGACAGAAGGAGAGGAGTTGCATTTCAAAGGCTTGCCGAGTTTTTCTCCGTTGATGTTCAAGTATATAGAAAATGCTGATCCGATGAAGCAAAAACAGTTGGGAAAAGGCATTGATCAATTGATGGATGAAGGTGTGGCTCAGTTGTTTGTTAATCAGTTTAATGGTAGGAAATTAATAGGAACAGTCGGCCAATTGCAGTTTGAAGTTATTCAATACAGATTAGAAAATGAATACGGGGCAAAGTGTCGTTGGGAACCTGTAAGCTTATATAAGGCTTGTTGGATAGAGAGCGATGATGCAGAGGAATTAGATAGTTTTAAGAAAAGAAAGTATCAGTTTATGGCTAAAGACCGTGAAGGACGTGATGTCTTTTTAGCTGACAGCAATTATGTATTGCAAATGGCTCAAAATGATTTTAAGCATGTAAAGTTCCATTTCAGTAGTGAATTTTGATCATTGAGAGAACGCGTCCAAACAAATGTCTGAAGTGATACGTATGAGTTGCCAAACTCATACGCATGAATCGTCCAACTCATCCGCATGAACCGATCAACTCATCCGCATCAATTGGACAACTCATCCGCATGAATCGTTCAACTCATCCGCATCAATTGAACAACTCATCCGCATCAGTTTTTGTAATCTCTTTATGAGATAAATTTAGTAAGTTTGACGAAAAAGTAAAAAGGTTGTTTGAATATGCTGTACGACCTTTTTGATATTATATATTATGAATAGACTCAACAAAGCTTATCGGAATCTCCGTACTTATGGCTCCTAATAAATCAATTCTTACAATTACTTTCGAAGTTTTGTTTATGTTGATTAACTCACCTTCTAATCCGGTCAGGGGACCTTTTATGACCCTAACCTGCATTCCGGGTTGTAAAGAAGCATTTTCTATTTCAACAGTAGCATCTGAATAATCGAGCATAAAGCGAAATCTTTCCATCTGATCATCGGGTACTGTGGCTGCTTTATGTTTGCCTATCTCCATCAAGTAATGTGTAATAGACGGCAGTTGCAAGGCTTCGAGCCGTTCTTTGCTCGTTCCATGAATAAATATGGTCATAGGGAGTACGACCCGTTGTATTTTCTTTTTTCGGTTCTGATATTGTTGTATTTCCTCCTGAATAGGGAGGTAACAATCTATTCCCATTAGTTTCAGCTTCTCTGCCACTTTCTTCTCATGTCTGGAAAGTGTGTATGCTACATACCAATATCGTTTATGTTCATCAATCATAATATTCTTTTGTTCGTAAAAGCAAAGATATAAAATTGTTAGGAATAGATATGGCTTATAAAGTAAGAATTAAGAATATGTATTAGGAAAAATAATGTTGCTAAAAATTTTGTTATTTTAATTTTTACTATACCTTTGTTACTTAATAAAGTAAACTCATTTTTTGAATTTATTTTATAGGATAATAATTAGCTGTTTACTAAAAGAACTTCGTATGTTCGATTTATTCTCATCAGATATATTATTTTGGTGGTGTATAATGTTTTTTGTGGTTATGTTAAGTTCGTTTTTCAATGGACTTATAACACCAAAGATATTATTGATATCGTTTAGAAAAAGATTATTTGATGAACCTGATAAAAGAAAGATTCATAATGCTCATATACCTCGTTTAGGAGGTTTTGCCTTTGCTCCATGTATTTTGTTTACAGTTGCGTTTGCTATTGGCATAGCTTTAATATTCTCGAAAGATGAATTGATAATTCATTTAGTCGCAGAGTCTCGGACTTTGACATTTGCTACTTGTGCCATGATGCTTATCTTTCTTATTGGTACAATGGATGATTTGGTTGGCGTTCGTTATCGGAATAAGTTTTATATTCAAATCCTTTGTTCCATTCTTCTTATTTTGGGGAATGTTTGGATTAACGATTTGCATGGATTATTTGGTATTCATCAACTTCCTTGGTATTTAGGCTATTTGTTAACAATATTGGTGATAGTTTTTATAACTAATGCTATTAATTTAATGGATGGTATTGATGGACTTGCTTCCGGATTAAGTGGCGTTGCTTTTATATATTATGGGGTGATTTTTATGTTGGATGAAAAGTTCATCTATGCGTTGATTTCATTTGCGGCTTTGGGAACAATTATTCCGTTCTATTATTATAATGTGTTTGGTAGCGTCGAGCATGGAAGGAAAATATTCATGGGAGATACCGGATCTTTAACTTTGGGCTTGATTTTAAGTTATCTTAGTATTGAATTAAATTTTCATACGCCAAATGAGACGTTGGTGTCATATAATTATTTTGTATTAGCTTTTGCTCCGTTGATTGTTCCATGTTTTGATGTTGTCAGAGTGTTTTTTCATCGCATTCGTCGTGGATGTAGTCCTTTTTTACCGGACAAGAATCATTTGCATCATAAACTGTTAGCAATGGGGATGAAGCAGCGTAAAGCTATGATTTCTATTTTGTGTATTTCTTTCTTCTTGATAATTGCTAATATGATCCTTTCTTGTTTTATTCAAGTGACTTTATTGCTTATTTTGAATATGATAGCATGGTTGCTTTTTATCAAGTATTTGAATAAGAGGATTCATGAGTACAATGTTCTAAAGAAAACACAGTCCGAAGAATAATTCAATAAACCTTTTTAATGAGTACTACCAATGAGATGACAGAGGGAGCTACTCTTCCTCAGATTTTCCATTTTGCTCTACCTTTATTGGGTGGAAATTTACTGCAGCAGACTTATTCGTTGGTTGACGCGGCTATAGTTGGTAAGTTTTTAGGTATAAATGCTTTAGCTTCTGTTGGAGCAAGTTCTTCCGTTATTTTTCTTATCTTAGGATTTTGCAATGGATGTTGTGGAGGATTTGGCATTCCTGTTGCTCAGAAATTCGGTGCCAGAGATTACTCAACGATGCGTAGAATGATTTGGACAGGAATCAAATTATCGATGGGGATGAGTATAGCACTAATGATAGCCACTGCTTTATTATGCGAGAGTATTCTACAGTGGATGCGAACTCCTGAAATGATTTTCGATGGTGCTTATATTTATTTGTTAATCACTTTTATCGGCATTCCTTGTACTTTCTTATATAATTTGCTTTCGAGTATCATTAGAGCATTGGGAGATAGTAAGACTCCATTTTGGTTCCTTTTATTCAGTACGATATTAAATATTGTATTAGATTTATTTTGTATACTGATAATGGGCTGGGGAGTAGCGGGAGCTGCAATAGCTACCTTGATTGCGCAAGGTGTTTCTGCCATTCTTTGTTTCTTCTATATGCAGAGACATTTCTATATATTACGGAGTACGGCTGATGAAAGGAAGTATAAACAAAGATATGCTAATACCTTATTATATATAGGAGTTCCTATGGGGTTGCAGTTTAGTATAACTGCTATCGGAAGTATAATGCTTCAGAGTGCTAATAACGCGTTAGGCACTGCTTGTGTTGCTGCCTTTACCGCGGCTATGCGCATTAAAATGTTTTGTATGTGCCCGCTTGAAACCTTAGGTATTGCAATGGCCACTTTCGCCGGGCAGAATTATGGAGCAGGGAAGCCGAAAAGAGTTTGGCAAGGTGTAAAGTCTGCTTGGTTGATGATGATTATGTATAGTATTGTAATAGGAATTGTTCTTTGGATTGGTTCAGAATTCTTCGCACTCATGTTTATTGATTCCTCGGAAACAGAAATCATTAGAGATACAGCTTTATTCTTACATATATCAGTATCTTTCTATCCTGTTTTAGGTACACTATGTATCTTACGCTATACGATTCAGGGAGTGGGTTATACCGGATTATCCATGTTGTCCGGAGTGTCTGAGATGATAGCTCGTGTATTAGTCAGTTTGTTTGCTGTTCCTTCTTTCGGATATATGGCTGTTTGTTTCGGTGATCCTACGGCTTGGGTGTTTGCCGTCGCGTTTTTGGTTCCTGCCTTTATATGGGTTTATAAAAGGATTAAGGTTGTTAATAACAGAATGGTTATTGTATAAAAAAGGAAGGTGTGCTTTTCAACACACCTTCTCTTTCATGATAGATTTAACTAAAATAGTATAAGAAAGTTGCGACACCTTCTAATGCTTTCTTATTTTGTTCCTTGATATCAAGTGTGAATTTTATTTCTGCTTTAGTTATACCTCGAAGATTCTGAATATCTTGGAGAGAAGCGGTAAGACGAATGCTTTGTCCGGAGAGCACAGGCTGGCCAAATTTCATCTTATCCATACCATAGTTTACCATCATCTTTAAGTTATGAACTTCAATAATTTGATTCCATAGGTGTGGAAGCATGGATAAAGTCAGATAACCATGTGCGATTGTACTTTTATAAGGTGATTCTGTTTTTGCACGGTCTATATCGACATGTATCCATTGATGATCATTTGTTGCGTCAGCAAACTTATTTATTCTGTCTTGAGTAATCTGGATATAATCTGAAACACCGATTACTTTGCCTAACCATGAAGCAAATTCGTCGTAGTTATTTACAATACATTTTTCCATTATGCTTTTATTTTTGTTCAACTATTGTTTCCTGATCAGTAATTTGCTTTTTCCATTCCTTTATTTGGTCTTCAAAGTAAACCCATGCACATGCTCCAACAAATCCTAAGAATAGAAATCCAATAAGGATAATCATTTTTCTTGGTTTGGATGCACGCATTGGCACTATTGAAGGCTGAATAACAGCAAATGCCGGAGTGTTTTCTTGTACTTTTGCCTTAGCTGCTTGTAATTGTTGAGATGTTTGGGAATAAGTTTGATATGCTAAATTCATCTCGTTTTGCAACCGTTCCTGTTCTGCTCTGTAACTATGTAATATCAGATTCTGATTTGCGTCTGTAAAGTTTGCGTACTCGTTCTGAGCTTTAGTGTAAGCAGATTTTGCCTCTTCATATAATTTCTGAGAGTATGCCAAGTCTTTACGAGCTTTATTAGTTCTATAAGTTGTAATATACTTCTGTAAATTAGCTATTACTGTATCAGTTACTTGTGCGCAGATATTCGGGTCTTGCATAGTGACAGCCAAATCCATTACACCGGTTTTTTGGTCTACAGATAAATTTAAATTCTCTGATAGCGCACTAATGACTCTTCTGTCATCTTTAGACAGATACTCGGGATCGATTTCATTGCTATCCTTTTCTTTGTTTTTAAATAAGCCGATTATTTTAGATGGTATAGAGAACACACCTTTAAAGATTGAACTCCACCAAGGTAATCTATAATCATTTAGGAGATAATTATATAAGGTTGTGTTGCCTTTCTTATTTTTTACTTGAACTTTAAAAAGTTCTTTTAAGAAAGGAGTAGAAGCCATGACATCCGGATAAATTTGGTCGGACAGCGCATCTGAGTTGGATGAGCTAAGATTAATTCCTGCCATAGCTGCCAAGGAACTTAGATTTCCGCCTGATCGACTGTTTGTTCTTTCGGAGGAGAGTTTTACGGCGGTAGTGTATTCCTTTGGAATGCTAAAGGCAACCACTAAACCCGCAAGTAAAGCGATGCCACATACCTTATATATAAACTTTCGTTTACTCCAGATTTTTCTTGCTATTTCCATCAAGTCAATCTCTTGTTCATTAACCAGATCGACTTCTTCCGTATTTTGTTTCTTTTCGTCAATCATAATCATTATTTAAAGAGACGGATAATGGATGCTATAACTGCTGCCATAGATGCTGTCATTGTTCCAATACTTATCATCTCGGGTAAACTTGCTCTATTACTCTTATCTTTTTCCGGAACGATGATTTCACTTCCGGGTTCAATTTGTTTTCTGCTATGTAATCTCAGTTTCGAAGCCTTACCATTTAAATTAACTACGTAAACTTTATGTTTCCGAGCATTGCTTCCAAAACCTCCTGCTTGATTGATGTAATACTTTAAATTTTCATCTTTTTGATATAAAACAGTATTTGGATACATCACAGCCCCACTGATTTTTATCGTATTGATATATTCCGGGATATATACGACGTCACCATCGCGTAGTACTAAGTCATAGTCTGAATTTGGATTTCTCAAAGCTTGTTCCAAATCTATTCCTACAGGATATGTGTTGGAAACATTTAATATACTAACGTCAATAGAATCATTACCGGTAGCTCTTCTTGCCATTTTGAGCATATCCATCTCTCTCATCTTCTCTTCTTCGGTTCTTGTCCTGATTAATCGGGCACCTTTGATATATGCTTCCGGAGTTAATCCGCCGGATCTTTGAATTAAAGATGAAATACGTTCATTCTTACTCTGAAGCGCATAGTTGCCTCCGAATAAAACTTCACCTCCGATAGTTACATTCTGCTGTGCTCTGTATGCGGGACTCTTTCTGATATATACTTCATCGTATGGTTCCAAATGGAAAGTTTCATCACCAACCTTAAAGTTATCTGTTATGTCAATAGTATATGTCTTGCCAACTTCCTTAGAGTATAATGTACTGCTTGGGTCTTTTATTCTGCGGGTAATATCGACCTTCACGGTAGAAGCATCCTCTAACAATCCGCCTGAAACTATAATCAAATCTTCTACCGTCATATTTTCTGCGTATGCGTATGTGCCGGGAATATTAACCTCTCCGTGGATGGTTACTGTCTCCATTTCCTTTAGCCCTTGAATACTTGGGATGTACAAAACATCGTTCTTTTTTAAAGGGATATCCGGCACGGAACCATTTAAGAGAGCATTCAAATCAATTGAAATTATTTCATGATCCAAATTATCCTTTTCACGTGTAAGTATCGCACGATTTAAGAATGCGTTTTCTCTTAAGCCGTCTGCTTTTTTTATTAATGCTTTAACGGTATTTGTTTGGCCATCCAGTTGATATATGCCTTCGCGGAAAACGGCTCCTCGAATTTCTATTCGGTTTTCGTAGCGATTGAGGACAGAGTCTACAGAAATTTCATCACCATCTTCCATGCGGAATACGGAGTAATCAACTTCGTCAATATTGAATATCTGGTGCTCGCGTCCTGTTTTACGGATTAATCTTACCGATTGTTTATATGCGTCTCCGGTAAAACCACCGGCATAATCAAGTAATGTTTTAAAAGTTTCATCCGATTTCAGCTCATAATACATTGGTCGTTTAACCTTTCCTTCTATAGATACCAACGATTTATAAGGCTCAACAATGATTACATCACCTTCTAAAAGGCGAACGTCATCATTCATCTTACCTTTCATTATAAAACTGTAAACATCTAAATCAGCGATCGTTCGCCCGTTGCGGACAACTTTAATACTACGCAAACTACCGATGTCGTTTACACCTCCGGCTCTATATAATGCGTGAAAGACTGATGAAAAAGCAGATAAAGTATATGTTCCCGGAACAGTAACTTCGCCCATAATATTAATTTGTATAGAGCGAATGTTTCCTAAGGTCAGTTTGACTTGTGTATCCGGACCTGAATATATTTTTGAAAGTTCATTGCGTAAAAAACGATCGGCCGCCTGTATGGTCATTCCGCTTAAGGAAATAGGACCCAAGCCACTGATTTGTATATTGCCGTCGGGAGAGATGGTCTGGCGAATGGTATTTTCTGAAGCTCCCCACACATCTATGATTACTTCATCTCCCGGACCTAAAACATAATTTGTAGGAGTTGCTAAATTTGCGTTAGGCTCGAATGAGAGATTGGCATTTGTAAACAGATTATGTCCGAAAATCGGAATTGTCGGAGTTGCTACGGGCATGGGTGTAGTACGCTCGTTAATAACTTCTCCTGTCTCTTGAACATCGGTACGAGTCCTCCTTATTGTATCGTTTGGAGCAGATATGGTTTGATTTTGTTTATCTGCTTGTTCCTTTAAATATTGATCTCGAATTCGTTCAACTTGTTGACGGGTAACACCACGACGCATCAATTCTGTTGTCATTTGCCGTTGAGTTTTACCTGCAGCTTGTGCTTGCTTTAAATATTCTATTACTTCTTTATCTGACATTTGCTGCGCGTATGCAGCAGTTCCTGATAATGTCACTAATAGGATTAATAGAGTTAAGAATTTACGCATAAACTATTTTTTATTTAAATTTGTTTGGTGATAGTGTATAGCATGTGCAAAGTTAATTATAATTTGGAATTAATCAGTCCTGTTTATTAAAAAAGTGCTGGAAATATTGAAAATGTAGAACTATGAGTCAAATATCTGTTATTGTTATGAATATAAGTCACATGTATGAGGATTACGAGTTTCTTCATGCTTCGGATTTTATATGGCTCAATTTGACCGATATAATGGAAGTAGATGGTTATTGTAGTGGCAGAGCACAAAAAAATATTATCGAACGGATTAAATCATTACCGAGAAGAGCGGTTCATCTTCTGGATAATGGTAATTATCATTATTTGACAGATTTATGGTGTAGGAGTATTTCTGAAAAATTTAGTCTGTTGCTTTTTGATCATCATCCGGATACTCAAAAGTCTCGAATTCCATCAATGCTTTCGTGTGGCAGTTGGGTTAGGCACATGTTAGGATCTCATCCTTATTTACAGAAGGTTTATATGGTGGGGCCGTCGTCTGGAAAATTAAGTTTTTTAAATGAATATAAGGATAGAATAGTTCTTGTGAAAGATTTATCTCTCATTCCGCTTGATTTTCCTATTTATATTTCTGTTGATTTGGATATTCTGGATAAAAAATATTTTATATCCAATTGGGACCAAGGTACGTTTTCGTTCGATCAACTTTATTCTGATTTGTCTTATCTTCTTGAAATTCATCGACCATTTCTTGGTGTTGATCTTTGTGGTGACGATGATAGGGCATATCATTTATCAAACGAACAAGTGTATTTTTCTCTTATTAATTTGTTGGTTAACAGTTTATGAACTCATGCGTATAATTGAATAAAGTGTTGGGCATCAAATGCTCAAATGATGCTGATGAGTTGTTCAATTGATGCTGATGAGTTGTCTAATTGATGCTGATGAGTTGTCTAAGTGATACGCATGAGTTAACAAAATCTTTTGATGATTTCGTTAGAATTCCTTATGACGTTAATAGCTGAGCAGTTTCTAACTGTCATCTTCATTTTCCTGATTCGAAGTTTGGTTTTCAAAATCATCAGCTTCTTCTTTGATATCAGTTTTTACACTGTGAGTGTATTTCTTAAATTTCTTGCTTTTAAGCCATGCTGCTTTACGCTTTTCGTACTCTTCTCTTTTTTGTTCTAAAAAATTGTCTGCCATAGTTTTAAATAAAAAAGGATGCACCAACATGATGCATCCTTTTTGTAATAAGTTATTTTCTATTATTTATTTCTCATGATAACTACACGGTTCAAGAAGTTCTTACCGAACATGTTCTCTGTTCCACCATTAGCAATCTTAGTCAACTGGTTAGGATTTACACCTTCAGCAACCAATGCGTCGTAAACAGCTTGAGCACGTTTCTCAGACAAACGCTGGTTGATATCAGGAGTACCTGTAGCCTTATCAGCATAACCATTGATAGTGAATGAAGCATCCGGCATTTCTTTCATAGCTTCAGCAATCAATTTGATGTTAACCTTAGCCTGATCACTCAAATTAGCACGGTTAATCTTGAAGAATACTGCACTGGCAATAGCGCCTTCACTTGTATTCTTAACGACTTCCTTGATAACTTCTTTTGGAACTTCTCTAACAACTTCCTTAATAACTTCTTTCTCAACAACACGGTCGGAAACCTTATTGAATTTCTTACCGCCGAAGATGTAAGTAAAGCCAACTGTTACAGCACCAGTACCTTCGCTCTTACGATATTCGCTCTTATTTCCGAAGTTAGATGGAGCGATTGCGCCACGAGCTTCAACATCTAAAGCAAATGATTTGTTTAAGTTGAATTTCAACCCCAAACCGGCAGAAGCTCCGATACGTGCATGACTTTTTTCTTTACCACCTTCAGCCAAGAAATAATGAGTATTCTTTTGGTTGTCGATAACCAACGTACCATTAGTTGACTTAGAGAGGTTGATCTGTGGACCTAAGAAAGCAAATACCTCGAATACACGATCGGTATTAACACCTGCGAACAATGTTGACAAGTTCAATAAACCATCAATGTTACCGCCAAAGTATTTGTGAGCATGGTCATGGAGATTGTCTTGACAAAGACTTGTCCAAATACCATTAACTTGTGCGCGAACACCCCAAGTAGGAGTAATATATTTACCTAAAGACAGGTTGAAATGAGGGTTTCCTTTTACAAAACCATTATTGTAAATAGAATATACGCCGCCACCAACGCTGATGAAAATATTATCGCTCCATTTTGGAGTATAGTAATTTTCCTTTGTGCTCTGTGCGTTTATAGTAACGCATGCGCTTGCAAAAAGCAATGAAAGAGCTATTGTTTTAAATTTCATAATCTTACGTATTTATCAATTTTAATGTTAACTTATTCAATACTATACAGATTAGTCTGCATTGATAATACCACCACCAGCGTTACCGCTTCCGTGTCCGTGTCCATGACCTGCGTCATGTCCGTGTCCTGCATGGTAGTGACCAGCGTGTGAAGGATGTCCTATTTCTTCAGGAACAACTGTATGATAAGACTGGTCTTGCATATCGAATGTAGCAACATCTGTCTTAGTACCATCTTTACATATTCTTACAACTGCGTATGTGTATGTTACAACTGTTGGTTGAACATAAGCTGTGAATAAGCTATAAGCACTTGATTTAAAGGTGTACTCTTTCATCTCAGTGTTATCATAAGTCATACCTTTTGCAAGATTGTCGATGATGGCTTTTAATTCTGCCTCATGTTCCAAATCAAGGATAACCGGAGTACCGATGAGAGTACGTTTCTTATTGATAGGAGCCTTAACTGTCACTGTCATGAAGTACTCACTTGGGTTTTCAATGTATTGTTTGCCATTGTGAGTATATGCATGAGTAGTTGGAGTCATGTAAATTTTGTTACCGAGCATTGGATCTGATTGTTTTCTCAGTTCAAATGAGTTGTAACAGTTACATTCCGGATTTACCGGTCCTTTTTCGATGACAAAGATAGTCGGGTTCATAGTAACGATACCTGTTAATAAAGCAGGTGTTTGTATTGTTACAGAACCGGTTTTTTCTTTGTATGCGGCTTTAATCGTAACAGTTGCAGCAGAAATTGACGGATTGTCTGTTGTTCCGGCAATTGTAGCAGTATTACCAGATGCAGTAATTCCCTCCCATGTAAAAGTAGCATCTTTTGTAACATCTGATACCGTTCCATTAGCCATATCAATGGCCATCACCTGTGGGGTTATAATAACCTGAGCAGGATTGTAGATGACTTTAGTGTCAAAGTCTTCTTTTGAACAAGATGTAAACGTTAATGTTGTTAACGCTACTGCAGCAAGTACCAATTTAATACTTAAACTGCTAAAAAGCTTGTTTTTCATCATTTTGTAAAATAATAATTAATAATTTAATAATTTTCTAACTCTGATTTAATAAAATAGGGGTTATAGCGATTGCGTTCCATTATATTATCACTAACCTCAGCTTTAAACTCTTTATAATACTTTCGTTCGTTGTTTGCATTATAAATAAGTCCCATATTATTCGAAATATTCACTCTCGGAATGTAGCCACGTCTTTTCATTTTGTAAGCGGGTAACAAAATCTGAAAGCGGAATCCACCATTCATTTTTGCATGTTCTGCTTTTTCTGCGTAAAAGCCAACCGATGCATAACGGAAATGGCGAATCATTTCAAATACTACGCCTTTCTCTTTCAGAAAGAATTGTTGGGCTCTTAAGCTGAATTGCGTATTATACTTCGGCCAATAAAAGTTGCCACCTATCGACCAAGTCGTCGTCATTTTATTATCGTAATGTAACCTAAAACCATACCAATATCCTATACCAACATAACTGATTCTTGCCGTAGCGGAGAATCGTTGATCAGGAAATGGATAGAAAAGCTGTAAATCTCCTCCCCAACGATCGTTGTTGAAATAGCCAACAGTTACTTTTCCTTTTATATTATATGGTAAGCAAAATCGTTGGGAAATAGTCAAATGTCCCGGATGAACTTTATCCTCCAATATTCCATATCCGTCATTATATACCGGAATCTTCAACATGCCTGTCAGTTTGCCCCCCGGCCAAAGTGAAACTTCTACAGCCGGGCTTAAATCGAAAAGCCATTGATAGATTTGAGTAATAATCATGTTCATATATGAAAGCTGCGGATAAATAACTACATCAACTTTAAATAGGGAACTATTTTTCTTCTTTACATGTTTTACTTTGTTCCAACTGTCTGTTACATCATAGGAAACGTCCCAATCCCCAGGTCGAATGTTTGTAGTATCGTTCTCGCTTTTAGAGTAATACGTCAGTTCGACTTGTGGAATATTATTATCCGTTACAATGACTCTACATAACTTATCAGAAGGTAATCCTCCATTTTGAATAGCTTTCAAAGCAGTTGCAATACCTTTTCCGATGCGTTTTTCCTCAGTGCTTTCAATTGTGTAGATACGTTCAGCCGGAGTTTCAATCCACCGAACATTCTCATAACCCATTATAACAAGTTTGTCAACGATCGCATTACCGGAAGTTTGTCCCTTTACTCCATGAGGACATAATAAAAATACCCAAGCACTTAATATAACTACCCAATGTCTTGTCTGCATGCCTCTAAAGCAATGTTTTTAACCTTCCGATTTTGCAACTTAGCATAGACATTACGCCACGCTAAATTACGTTACAAATGTAGATACTATTTTTTTTATATCCAAATAAATTTTATTTAAAACTGAAGATTTTATTAAAAAAAAGCAGAAAAACAACAATTAGTTCATAAAAAGTAGGCTTAAGAAAGATAAATGTTGTATTTTTGTTCCAAATATGAGCAGAATCTTAGCATTAGATTATGGAAAAAAGAGAACCGGTGTTGCCGTGACAGATCCATTACAATTAATCGCTAATGGAATAGGGACGGTGGCTACTTCAGATTTGATGACTTATGTACAACAATATGTGCAAAGTGAAGATGTTGAACGGATTGTTCTTGGATATCCCAAACAGATGAATAACGAGGATAGTGAGAATATGAGGCGAATAATTCCTTTTATGAACAGATTAAAAAAAGTATTGCCATCGATTCCTGTTGAACTTTATGATGAGCGATTCACATCTGTATTGGCTCATCAGGCTATGATTGATGGAGGCTTAAAAAAGAAAGATCGTCAGAACAAGGCATTGGTAGATGAGATTAGCGCAACTATTATTCTACAGTCGTACATGGAAAGTAAACGAAATAAAGATATAAAAAGATGATATTACCTATTTATGTATATGGGCAACCGGTTTTGCGTGAAGTTGCCGAAGATATTACACCTGATTATCCTGAGTTGAAAAGTTTGATTGTCAATATGTATGAAACATTGGCAAGAGCAGATGGTGTAGGGTTAGCAGCTCCTCAGATTGGACTTAATATTCGGGTCGTGATTATTAATCTTGATATTATTAGTGATGATATGCCTGAACTGAAAGGATATATCCATACATTTATAAATCCTCATATTATAGAAACGGGAGGAGAGATGGTAGATATGGAGGAGGGATGTTTGAGCTTGCCTGGTATTCACGAGAATGTGAAACGAGCCGCAAGAGTCCATGTTAGATATCTGGATGAGAATTTTCAGGAACATGATGAGTGGACTGAAGGATATGTTGCCAGAGTAATGCAACATGAATTTGATCATTTGGATGGAAAAATGTTCATTGATCACTTGTCTCCTTTCCGGAAGCAGCTTATTCGTGGAAAATTGAATGTGATGCTTAATGGAAAAGCCAGAAGCTCGTATAAGATGAAACAAGTGAAAAAATAAAGGAGTTTATACCTTATATATTATGGTTAAGCGTTTCCTATACCTTATTATATATATAGTTTTATTTATTCCGAGTCTCGGAAAAGCTCAGATAAATACGGAGCGTGTGATGTCAATCGCTCGTAATGCTTTGTATTTTGAGGACTATGTACTGTCTATACAGTATTTTAATCAAGTAATAAACGCAAAACCATATTTGGCTGACCCATTCTTTTTCCGTGGATTGGCTAAGTTTAACTTGGATGATTATCAAGGGGCTGAGAAGGATTGCTCGGAGGCCATTGATAGGAATCCGTTTGTTGTAAGTGCCTATCAGGTGCGTGGACTGTCTCGTATTCGTCAGGATAATTATAAAGGTGCTGTCATGGATTATCAGACTGCATTGAAGCTTGATCCGGAGAATATAGTTCTTTGGCATAATATGGCTTTGTGTCGGTTGCGTTTGAATGATTATGAAGGGGCAAAGGCAGATTTAGATACTTTACTGACAATTTCTCCAAAATATACGAAGGCATACTTGATTCGCAGTGAGATTGATTTACAGCAGAAAGACACAATTACCGCAGAGAAAGATATTAGACGTTCTCTCGATTTGGATAAGTATGATCCGGATGCATGGAATACGTTAGCTTTGTTGCACTTGCGACAAGAAAAATGGCAAGAAGCTGAAGGTGATTTGGATCAGGCTATACATTTATCTACTAAAGATGCCACTCCATATATAAATCGAGCACTTGCACGTTTTCACCAGAAGAATCTTCGAGGAGCTATGGATGATTACGATTTGGGATTACGTGTTGATCCGAATAACTTTATTGGTCATTACAATAGAGGATTGCTCCGTGCTCAAGTTGGAGATGATAATCGAGCAATTGAGGATTTTAATTTTGTGCTAAACATTGATCCTGCAGATATGATGGCTACCTTTAATCGTGGTTTACTCTTAGATCAAACAGGGGATTATAAGGGTGCTATTCGGGATTATACTACTGTTATTAATAAATATCCGAACTTTTTAGTTGGTTATCAGCAGCGTGCTGCAGCTCGGAGAAAAATCGGTGATTTGAAAGGAGCAGAACAGGATGAGTTGAAAGTACTTCGTGCTCAACTTGATAGGCAGAATGGCCTTCGTAAGAGTATGGTTAACGATACTGCCGATGAGAATGAAGAAGATGATAGGGAACAAACCCGCAAACGTTCGGATAAAAATATGAATAATTACCATAAGTTGGTGGTGGCAGATAGTGATGAGGAGACAACAAAATATAAGAATGATTATCGTGGACGAGTGCAGGATAAGAATGTAGCCATCAAGCCGGAACCGATGTATGCTCTTACTTATTATGAGAAGTCGAGTGATGTAAAGTCGCAAGTTAATTATTATAAGTTTATCGAGCAGATGAATAACTCTAAAGTTCTCCCAGACCGGTTGCTGATTACCAATAATGAGGCTGCCTTAACAGAAGAGGAGGCTAAAAAACATTTTACGTCTATTGATGAGATGTCTGCTCAGATTGTGGCACATCCCGATGATGTAAATAAGAAATTTGCCCGAGCTATGGATTTCTATCTGGTTCAAGATTTTGATAATGCATTAAAGGATTTAAATAATGTGATAGAACAATCGTCAGACTTCTTTCCAGCCTATTTTATGCGTTCTTTGATTCGTTATAAACAATTGGAATATCAGCGCATGAGTGGAGATGATGGAGTGGAGAAGCTTGCAGTCAAGGCAATAGATTATGATAGCGTAAAGAAAGATTTGGATAAAGTTATAGAATTGGCTCCTGATTTTGTTTATGCCTATTATAATAGAGGGAATGTGGAAAGTATGATGAAAGATTATCATGCTGCTTTGGTGGATTATGATCAGTGTTTGGAATTAGATTCAAAGTTTGCAGATGCCTATTTTAATCGTGGACTGACAAATATCTATTTAGGTAATAATCGGCAGGGAATTGAGGATTTAAGTAAAGCTGGTGAGTTAGGCTTATATTCTGCTTATAATATCATTAAACGTTTTACTGATGTGAAAGAGTAGATTTTCCGGATAATTTAGTTAAGATTTTAAAAGAAATATCTAAATTTGCGGCTTATGTAGGAACTATTGTTGTATGATAGTTCGTAAAAGTATATATAGTTATGATAAAAATTACATTTCCTGATGGCTCCATTCGTGAGTATAACGAAGGAGTAACTGGCCTGCAGATTGCAGAAAGTCTGAGTCCGCAATTAGCCAAAGAAGTTTTATCTTGTGGTGTGAATGGTGAAACGGTAGATCTTAATTACCCTATAACAACAGACGCGAAGTTTGTTTTGTATAAATGGGACGATGAAGAAGGTAAGCACACATTCTGGCATACAAGTGCTCACTTACTTGCTGAGGCATTGCAAGATTTATATCCTGGTATTCAATTTGGTTTTGGACCGGCTATTGAAAATGGTTTTTTCTACGATGTGATGCCTGTCAATGGTGAGGTAATCAAAGAAGGAGATCTTCCTGTTATTGAAAAGAAAATGCAGGAGTTGGCCGCTAAAAAGGAACCGCTGGTTCGTCGTAATGTTTCTAAAACAGATGCATTGAAGGAATTTAATGCAGCCGGACAAACCTATAAGTGTGAACATATAGATCAAGATTTGGAGGATGGAACCATTTCTACCTATACACAAGGTAACTTTACAGATTTGTGTAGAGGACCTCATCTTTTAAATACAGGAATTATTAAAGCTATCAAGTTGACAAGTGTATCGGCTGCTTTTTGGCGTGGTGATGCTGCTCGCGAACAGATGACTCGAATATACGGTATCACATTCCCGAAGAAGAAATTGTTAGATGATTACCTTGTTATGCTTGAAGAGGCTAAGAAGCGTGATCATCGGAAGATAGGGAAGGAAATGGAACTCTTCATGTTTAGTGATGTAGTTGGTAAGGGACTTCCTATCTGGTTACCGAAAGGTGCGGGGCTTCGTTTGCGTCTGCAAGAATTTTTGCGTCGTATTCAGTCTCGTTACGACTATAAAGAGGTTATTTGTCCGCCAATAGGTAACAAACTTTTGTATGTTACTTCAGGTCATTATGCGCATTACGGAAAGGACTCATTCCAACCAATACATACTCCGGAAGAAGGCGAGGAGTATTTCTTGAAACCAATGAACTGTCCTCATCATTGCATGATCTATAAGAATACTCCGCGTTCATATAAGGATTTGCCTTTGCGTATTGCTGAGTTCGGAACGGTTTGCCGTTACGAGCAGAGTGGGGAGCTTCATGGCCTGACTCGGGTGCGTAGTTTTACTCAAGATGATGCACATATATTTTGCCGTCCCGATCAGGTAAAGGATGAGTTTCTTCGTGTGATGGATATTATTTCCATTGTTTTTCGTGCTATGAATTTTACGGAGTTTGAAGCTCAGATTTCTTTACGCGACCCTAACGATCATGAGAAATATATGGGCAGTGATGAAATATGGGATAAGGCAGAGGCAGCTATTATTGAAGCTTGTCAAGAGAAAGGTTTGAAAGCTAAAATAGAATACGGTGAGGCTGCTTTTTATGGTCCAAAATTAGATTTCATGGTAAAAGATGCTATTGGCCGACGTTGGCAGTTGGGAACTATTCAGGTAGATTATAATTTGCCAGAGCGTTTTCAGTTGGAATATACCGGTGCTGATAATCAGAAGCATCGTCCGGTTATGGTTCACCGTGCACCTTTTGGCTCTATGGAACGTTTTGTAGCTGTATTGATAGAGCATACTGAAGGTAAGTTCCCTTTGTGGCTTACTCCTGATCAATGTGCTATTCTTCCTATTAGTGAGAAGTTTAATGACTATGCCAATGAAGTGAAGAATATTTTGGCTAAGTATGATGTTCGCGCTGTGGTTGATGACCGTAACGAAAAGATTGGCCGAAAGATTCGTGACAATGAAATGAAACGCATTCCATTCATGTTGATTGTCGGAGAAAAGGAAGTTGCCAATGGCGAAGTTTCTGTTCGTAAGCAGGGAGAAGGTGATAAGGGAGCCATGAAAGTTGAAGATTTTGGTAAAAAAATTGCTGAAGAAGTTTCAGAAATGATAAATAAGTGGTAACTTTGCAACCGAATTTTGTATAAGGGCTCTATGTGGAGGTCCTTCTAACGTATTAAATAATAGAGGAATTAAAAAAATAAGAAACAAACAGGTAAGAAAATTCATGAAGAATGATAGTGTTAAGGGGCAATATCGTGTTAATGAGCAGATACATGTCCGTGAAGTCCGTATAGTAGGTGATGATATAGAATCAATAGTGGTCCCTACCTATAAAGCCATTCAGATGGCTCAGGAAAAGGAAGTTGATTTGGTTGAGATTTCACCGAATGCCACTCCGCCGGTTTGTCGATTAATAGATTATTCTAAATTCCTTTATCAGTTGAAGAAACGTCAGAAGGAACAGAAAGCCAAGCAGGTGAAAGTAGAAGTGAAGGAAATTCGTTTTGGACCTCAAACAGGTGATAACGATTATAACTTTAAGTTGAAGCATGCTATTGAATTCCTTGAAGATGGGAATAAGGTTAAGGCTTATGTGTTCTTCCGTGGTCGGTCCATTCTTTTCAAAGAACAAGGCGAAGTCTTATTGCTTCGTTTTGCGAATGATTTGGAAGACTATGCAAAGGTTGAACAGATGCCTGTGCTCGAAGGTAAACGAATGACCATTCAGCTGGCTCCTAAACCTGGAGTTACAAAGAAGAAAGTGGTAACAAAACCACAACAACAATCAAAGGGAAAGGAAGTTGTCTCTTCTGTTATGCAACATAAAGGGACAACATTAGCTGATGCACTGAAACCGGAAGATGCTATAAAGTTGCAAGGACAGACCGAAGAGGAGATATAAAAAGAGTGAGTGACGTGCAGGTATAGTACGTTATCATTTAAATACTAATAATTTAAAATTTAAAAAGATGCCAAAGATCAAAACTAACTCCGGTGCCAAAAAAAGATTTATTCTTACCGGAACGGGTAAAATCAAGAGAAAGCACGCTTATCATAGTCATATTCTGACGAAGAAGACTAAAAAGCAAAAAAGAAATCTCCAGCACTTTGCTATTGTTGACAGAACCAACAATCAGCAGGTTAAAGAGTTACTTTGCTTGCGTTAATTTAAGGAGAGCGTAAACTTAAAAAATTAGAGTATTAACCGAGTGTATAGCCTCAAGTTCACGAATAGTGACGCTAACATTCAAAAAAGATTTTTAAAACTATGCCAAGATCAGTAAACAATGTTGCTTCAAGAGCAAGAAGAAAGAAAATTTTAAGTCTTACCAGAGGTTACTTTGGCGCGAGAAAGAATGTATGGACTGTAGCCAAGAATACATGGGAAAAAGGTTTGACTTATGCTTACCGTGACCGTAAAACAAAGAAGCGTAATTTCCGTGCTTTATGGATTCAACGTATCAATGCAGCTGCTCGTCTCGAAGGCTTCTCTTACAGTAAGCTAATGGGTTGCTTGCATAAAGCAGGTATTGAAATCAACCGTAAGGTATTGGCTGACTTAGCAGTTAATCATCCGGAAGCTTTCAAAGCTATCGTTGAAAAAGCTAAGGCTGCTTAAATATAGAGATTTGATTTTTAAGCAATATAAGAAAGAGTCGGTTAAAATTAACCGGCTCTTTCTTATATTAATGTTGTTCGTAGCTTTGATAAATTTATCAGAATAATAAATGAAGGCTTAAATTATTTTACCATCTTATCTTGCTGATAAAGATCCTGCTTTTCCAAGTTTTTTACTTTAACCGAATTCGGACTAACAGAAATGTTCAAGATATAGCGAATTCAAACAAAACACGTAAGTGTTACTTATGTTTTTTCTGTAATGTTACATTTTGACCGTTTATTACGAAACGTAGTCCGTAGGCCTCGCTAATGATACGTAGCGATTGGCTCAAGTCATTGGTAGGGAGTGTACCTGTGAAACGATCACTGAGTAATGAACTGTCTTCCAGTATAATTTTTACACCATAATAATCTTCTGTAGTGCTTAAAACGGTAGATAAAGTTTTTTGAGTAAAGGAAAGCATTCCACTTTGCCAAGAATCTATATTTTCAGTGTCTGCGTCACTCATTACTTGAAAAAGACCTGTACGGTATTCTAATAATGCACGCTGTCCTGGCTTCACTTTCACTTTCTGATGCGTTAGAGCAGATTCTAATTCTACGCTTCCCTGCGTTAATAGCAACTCACCATATTCCCGATTCTTGCATGACTTTAGCATAAATTTGGTTCCGGTGACTTTTACCTTTAATCCATAAGTGTCTATTAGAAAAGGGCGATGGTTGTCCTTGGTCACGGCAAAGTAACCAATACCAGAAAACTCAATGTGTCGCTCAGACTCATTGTAATCTCCAATTGTATGGATTAGTTTGGAATTATTATATAATGTTACTTCTGTTCCGTCTGGCAATATGGTAGTTGCTCTCTCACCCATTCGTGTGTAAGCTATTATCTGTTCCTTTTTTATGCGTTGAAGTTCCGAGTGATAGTAAATGGAAAATCCAATAAGTAATATTATTGATGCGGCAGCTAATCCAACTATACATTTCATTGCAGTAGTTATGTTTGGATGAGCGATTCGTGATAAGATGCGTTGCCATATTGATGATATGCATTCGTCATCTACATCTGTGATATTGAAGTCATATTCCATCCATGCTTGATACATGGTATGTTCTATGTCGAGATCTGTCTGTTTGTTTACGTGCTGACGTAGAGCTTCTAACTCTGATGGAGTTAATCGCTCTTTTTTAAATTTAGATTCTAAAATATCCATCTTTCTTTGATGTAATTTATTCAGATAACATTTTATACTTATCAGTATAAGAAAGTTAGTAGTGATGTTTTTATACAAAAATAAAATACTCCCGATAATCCATACAGACCTATAAGCCTTGTGCGTAATGTATGCAATCCTTGTGACAACTGATTTTTTACAGTCTGTTCACTCAGTCGCATGTAAACTGCTATTTCACGGATTGACATTCCTTGAAGCCGAGATAATTTGATAACTTGTTGTTGAGTTTTTGGTAGTTTTCTTATTGTTATATCTAATCGCTTTTTAAATTCTTCGAATTCTATCCATCTTTCGTTATGAGCTTCGTCAACAATATTGTATGCCTCCACATAGTCTGCATAGATTGGCTCATTTACCCTACGACGATAGGCATTAATAAGTAATCTACGAGACATTATAAAGAGCAGTTTGCATAATGTTTCTTCTTGACGAATAGAAGAACGGATATTCCATAGTCGTATGAAGACATCTTCAACGATTTCTTCCGCATCCTGACTCGATTTGGAATATTGTAGACAAAAAGAATAAAGCCGCTTGGCATAGAGTTGGTAAATCTTACTTAATGCCTGCGTAGAACCACTTTTTAAAGCGACTATAAGCTTACTTTCTTCTACCATATATCATATAAATCAAACTTCATGAGATAAAGATAGTATTATTTCAAGTGATTTCGATAAAAAATAAATTTTAATGTCTTCACAATAACTTTTATGTTCCTCATCGTGTACTTCAATAGTAGTACAAGAGTTCCACAAAAGAACGTTAATTGCATTGTGTTTAAAACACGATGTCGTGTTTTATAATTTATGTGTACTCATATTAGCGTAGAAAGGATATTGATTACACACAATAAGACTTATTAATATCATCGAAATCACTTGAACTTATCATAAATGAAAATCAATAAAACATGTTTATTTCACTTCGTCTGGCCAAGGGCATTTTAGTCCAGTTTCCTTAAACGTCGGCCGTTGAGCATGCATACTCCTTAGTGACCGACCTAATTCGCTGGACAGATTTCGGACTATTTCTGGATGGCTTGGAGCAAGGTTAATTTGTTCGCCTATGTCTTTTGGGATATTGTAGAGTTCTTTCTGCCCTGTTTTGTAGTCATATATTAATTTCCAGTCGTCCTTTCTTATGGCACAGTTCAGGCTGATGCCCGGCCCATCATTCCCCCATACGTTGGGGTAGTTCCAAATCAACATTCGCTCTTTCGATGTGTCGCCCGTTCCGAGTAGCATAGGCATGAAACTGCGCCCATCGATGGTCTGCGGCACTTTGTAATTATGAATACCTGCCATTTCCAATAGTGTAGGATAGAAGTCCTCTATCATCAGGTAATGGTCGCATCTGCTTCCTGCCACGACTTTCCCCGGCCATCTCACGATCATCGGCTCGCGTATTCCACCCTCATAGAGCGATCCCTTACCGCACTTCAACGGTGCATTTTGCGTGAACAATGGTTCGTCGCGCCATTGTGTTCCGGTAGCATATCCACCGTTGTCACTCATAAAGATGAAGATAGTGTTTTCCGTCTCGCCGTTTTCATCCAGCCAGTCCATAATCTTGCCAAGACTGCAGTCCATTCCCTCGATTAGCGACGCATAGGCCGCTTCCTTCTCTGACAGACCTTTGAGGATGTATTTATTGAAGAAACGCATATCTCGGTCAATTGGGATGTGTATAGCATATTGCGACATATAGAGGTAGAAAGGCTGATGATATTCCTTAGCTTTTCGTAGCGCGGAAATCGCCTCCTGTGTCAGGGCGTCGGTCAGGAACACACCGCTTCCCCAGTACTTCTCTAATCCGGGGACAGCAAACTTGGACGATGGCTTTCCGTCTGTGACATTGCCAAAGTTACGTTCGCTGAGGTATGTGGCAGGCGCGCCACCCGCATGTCCAGCGATGTTTACTTCAAACCCAAAGTGTGTCGGGTTCTCCCCCGGTGTGCCGATCGCTCCCCAATGAGCCTTTCCACAATGGATGGTGTGATAGCCATTCTCACGGAACAGATCTACGAATGATTTGCCAACATAGGTGTGGTCCGTACCCGCCACTTGGCTGATCCCATTGTAGTTCCAGTCCGGTGTGAGGCAGTCCTTATCCGGATCGTCGGTTGACACACCTTTTTCTAACGTCCAATTCGTTACTCGATGACGTGCCGCGTTGGAACCTGTCATCAAGCTACATCGGGTTGGTGAGCTGATAGGACAGGCGTAAGCTTGAGTAAACATCATTCCTTGTGCGGCCAACCGTTCCATGTTTGGCGTTTCGTATATGTCGTTAAGACGCGTACGCTGCGTCCAAAACGGGACAGAGGTGTCCTGCCACCCCATGTCATCCACCATGAAAAGAACAATGTTGGGGCGTACGTCCTTTCCTGATGCTGTGTTGCCGGCCGATGCTATCGATCCATGGAGGATCAATCCGCAGGATAAAAGCAAAAAGTTGTTTGGTCTTGAGAATGTCATGATCGTATTTGTTTTAGTTAATTAGAATAGCCCGGATTTTGTTTCAAGTTATGGTTGGCTTCCAACTGCCTTAGCGGAATAGGGTAAAGTTCCTGATAGTCCTGAGCTTTCTTTCCACGGGCGATTGCATTCGAAATAAATTTATGATGGCGGATTAAGTCTTCACGTCTCAATCCTTCAGAAAAGAACTCTCGTCCCCTCTCTTCCAAGATAAGATCGCGCAGACCTTCCTTTGTTGGGTAGTCCGATAAGTTTATGGCTTCTATTCCCGCTCTGTTTCTGATTTGATTTATTAGTTGAGCACTTTCTGCGTTCGGACCATTTAGCTCGTTAAGAGCTTCCGCCCTGCATAGAAGAATGTCGGTATATCTTATATATACAATGTCATTACCCATTTTTTCGCCAACTGCATTCGGATCCGGTACATATTTGAAGCTTCTTGCATTGTTGAGTGCCACTCCGTTGGAACGAAGCAATTCCACTTCGGTTCCGGATTGATCCACATAATGAGTGACAAAGCATTTCCTCCTGATATCGTTCTCTGCGAATGTGTCATAGAAGGCAGTATAGGTTCTAAACTGTGCTCCGAAGTTCAACCAATTGCTCTGTATGGGGTAATTAGGAGGAAAGGCATGAGCCATGTAGTTATTGGCATACCCCGGCTGCGCTATGCATGGGGCGCGGTAGATGAACTCTTTGTTGTCCTCCCCTTCTATGGAAAACATCTTCACATAGTCGCCATAGAGAGTGTACACATTTAGGTCTATTATTTCTTTAGCAGTCTGTGCAACATTGTTCCAATCCCTCTCATGCATATACAATTTGGTCAAGACGGCAAGAGCAGCCCCTTTTGTGGCCTTTCCAATTGGATCCTCCTTCTCCGGCAGATTTTCTGACGCGAAGACGAGGTCATCTACTATATATTTGATCATTTGTTCTTTTGTAGCTCGCGGTGTAGATGAACCGATTTCTTCTATTTCATCAGGACTGGCATCCTTTGATATTTCTATGATCGGAACGGTTCCGAAAAGATTATATAGGAAATAATAGGATGAGGCTCTTATGAATCGTGCCTCTCCAAGGGCTGAATTTATCTTTTGCTCTGACATATTCGGAATATTTTCCACAACATTTATGACCGAATTTGCACTGGAAATAGCAGTGTACATCTTTTCCCAAAAACTGTTGAGGAGTTGGTCATCAATAGACCATGTGAAATTAATGAAAGGAGCGGCATTCCTCTCAAGCCCTCCACCACTTTCAAAAGCAATGTCCGTAGGGAACTCATTGAAGAGATAGGTGTAATTCCTACTATCGTATTGAACAATTCTGGAGCGAGAATAAGCTCCGGCTAACAAGGCATCTATACCCTCTTGAGTTGAAAGCAAAGCTTTCGGAGAATATTCTGTGTACACTTTTTCTTCGAGGAAATCATTGCAACTCGAAAAAAGCGGTATAAGGACGGTTGTCAATATTAAAGTGATATGATAAAGTTTCATAATTGTATATTTTAGAAAGTAAGATTAATACCGAATCGAAAAACACGAGCTAACGGATAGCTGTTGTAATTCACTTTTGCGATGCTGTTACTTCCCGTTGCGCTTGCATCCGGATCGAAGCCATCGTATTTAGAGAACGTACATAAATTATCAGCAGCCGCATATACTTGTACTGCCTGTATCACATCCTTTTTCTTTAATGGAATATCGTATGATAAACTTATGTTTTTAATTCTTAGGAAAGAAGCATCTACTACGGTCATAGAGTTAACAATATATTGTCCTCCATAATCGGTAGGATTTACGCCACTGGGGTACTTGGTTGAAGGGTTTGTCTCTGTCCAACGCTCTCTGTAATAACGACCAATATGGTTGCGATATTCATTAGTCGGGTACATTGTCTCTAACACATTAACATCCAATGTACTAATACCATAGACTCCTTGTAAAAATATATCAAACGTAAATCCTTTGTATTTAAACGTGTTACTTAGACCGAATGTGATATCTGGAAAAGGCTTTCCCAATATGACGCGGTCTGCGGAAGTAATGCTATTGTCATGGTCTGCATCAAAAAATTTCAAATCACCAGGTTTAGCATTCGGTTGTGCTGAGTGTTTAATGTCATCTCCTTTTTGGAATATGCCATCAACTTGGTAGCCATAAAAGGAGTAGATAGGGTCTCCAACGCGCGTAATATTGAAACCTGAAACGAAAGAGGTGATGTTACCGGTTATCAGACGGGGCATATAAGGAGGAAGTTCCAATACTTTGTTTTTGAGTAGCGAAAGGTTAAAGGAGGTATTCCAATTGAACCTCTTTGTATCAATGTTCACGGTGTTTAGGGTAAAGTCCATTCCTTCGTTGCGGACATTTCCTGCATTTACTTTTATGGATTGGAAGCCAATTGATGCCGGCAAAGGTTTATTGAACAACTGATTATGGGTATCTCTAATGAAAAAATCCATGCTTCCGGAAATGCGATTCCCAAGGAATCCGAAATCAATACCTATGTTGAACTCCTCGGTCGTTTCCCATCGCAGATTACTGTTAGGGAGGCGTGCGGAAACTACGCCTTGTGAGAGTTTGTCTCCAAAGACGGCAGCTCCCTCTGTAATTAAAGTTTGTAATGTTTCATAATTGTTAATACCTTGGTTTCCAAGTTGGCCATAACCAAGTCGTAATTTAAGATTACTTAAATTTGAAAACTTTTTCATGAATGGTTCTTCGGATACTCTCCACGCAAAAGCGGCAGAAGGGAAGAACGCATATTTCTTGTCAATAGAGAATCTGGAGGTTCCGTCGTAGCGAACGGATGCTGTCAACAAATATCTATCCATTAGGTTGTAGTTGAATCTTCCTAAAAATCCGTTTAAGCGGTTCTGGCTCTTATAAGAATAGACGTCGTCACCATTAAGAGTGTCTCCTCCGTGCATATTATTGTAGCTCAGTAAATCGGATAAGAAACCTGTCGCATTACCCATTAGATAATCTGACTGGAATTGCTCGAAAGTTGTACCGAGCATTACTGATAAATGATGTATATTCTTAAACGAACGCTTATAGTTCACGATAAACTCTGCAAGCCAGTGGCTTTCTTCACCACTTTTCTTGTTGGCAACTCCGCCGGAGGCAAGTCCTGTCATGGTGTCCCTTGATCGGTAAAAGTTGTTCATGTACGTATTGACGGTCGCGCCTGCACGTGCCGTGAACACAAGGTCTTTTAGCGGTTCTAATTCTAATGCAAGGATTCCATACGTATTATTGGAATGATTATTAATTTCCATTCCGTTTAAAAGACCTTGTGGATTATCTAATGAAATATAATCATTTGTATAATAGCGATTTGTTTTTGGATTTTTACCGGTTGGCAGTGTCGGGTCAAATTGAATAGCCGAGTTGATGACACCGGCAGCCTCATTTACCCCCTCGCCTTCGTAAATAGATGAGCCGTCTTTCCGAGTATAATTAAGATTGAACTTCAACCTCATAAATTTCATAGGGGATAAATCAAAATTGACTCTGGCATTGTATTTTGTAAGATCGGAATGTTTGACCAATCCCTTTTGATTCATAACACCAAGTCCTACATAATAATTATGTTTCGCTCCCCCGCCCGAGAATCCTATCTTGTAGTCTTGCACAGGAGCGCCGTTTCGAAATATTACATCTTGCCAATCGGTGCCATTTCCCACTTGTGCGATTTGTTCTTTCGAATACAATGCGCCGTCAGGATGTTTCGACTCTAATCTAATTGCGTTTAATGTTTCCATATATTCGTGTCCATTCAGCACATCCATACGTTTGGCTACAGATTGTATACCTACCTCTGCTCCAAATTGAATTCGTAACGGAGAATTGGAACCACGCTTGGTAGTTATAAGTACTACACCATTGGCGGCACGCGTACCATAGATAGCTGCTGCTGACGCGTCTTTCAGAATTTCAATTGATTTAATATCTTTTGTATTGATAGACGAAGGATCTATTCCCGGCATTCCGTCAACAACAACCAAAGCGGCATTACTACTATTAATAGATCCAGCCCCTCGAATCTGAATCTTTGTAGGAGCTCCCGGCGCTGAGCTTGTTTGGCTTACATTTACACCGGCTACCTTACCATTAATCATTTGAAATGCGTTTGTTGTTACTCCTTCAACGAATTGTCCTTCTGCTACAGAAGATACTGCTCCTGTTAAATCGCTTTTTCGGGAAGTTCCATATCCAATAACAACGACTTCGTCTAAAGATTTTTGGTCGTCCACCATCATGATTTTTAGATTTTCATCTTTTTTTATGGTTATGTCTTGAGTGACAAAGCCTAAATAACTAATGGTAAGGGAAGCCCCTTCTTGTACAGAGATTTTGAATTCCCCGTTTATATCGGTAACAACACCGTTTTGTGTTCCTTTTTCTAAGATGCTTGCGCCGATAATAGGTTCTCCATGCATATCCTTTACAGTGCCGAATACTTGACGCGTCGCTCGTGAGTTTCCTTTAGACTCATCATTCGCGGTGCTTTTCTTATAAATAACAATAGACTTAGGAGAAGTGATCGTATAAGATAAGTTTCTTTGTGTAAGGGCATGGTCGAGAACATCTTGTACTCGTCCTCGTGTGATAGATAGTGAAATGTCATGACGATTATCAATATTTACGTTACGATACGAAAATCGATAATCAGTCTGTTTCTCTATTATCTCAAAGATTTGTACCAAAGAAGCATTTTTGACATTGATAGTTACGAGTTTCTCTTGAGCATAACCTACAGTAGCGCAAAGACATAATAAAATTGTCCATAGCATACATTTTAAATCATGGTGAATTTTAAGCATAGATTTTTAGTATTATTTAGATGTTAATTGCATCCTTTTATTCGATAAGACACAGAAAATCGTAATAAGTACTTAAAAAATATATTATTTGATATATTTTAATAGAAGACAGGAATAACGCTAATATATTAACATATAGAATTACACTTTTCATGTTTTAAGGCTCTTGCAGATGTATCATCTATATATATAATTTAAATCGATTTTCAGAGATTGCTAACTCATACGCATGACCAAACAGAAACTTCTGATAAATGCAAGAATTCAACCGCATCACTTTATTGGTTTATATATATCGGGATGGTAACTGCTATGAGAAATCAATGATATATAGCTTACTTGCCTGACTCTTTCTTTTTATTATAAAAATAAAAATACTCATATTATTTGCAAATATTATAATTAATATATATATTTGTGCGGATGAAGTTTGAGAACAAGCCGCATTAGTTGTATTGGGAAACTCATCAAATTATAAAAAATTCCGAGACAAGCTTCTTCTTCCAATGGCGGGCCACGCCTTCGGGTAGCAGAGATGCCGGTGGATTACAAAGGTTGGAGGGCACTCAAATCCTGTCATTCGGAGTTTCATCGCATCACTAATGCGGCTCCTTATAATGAGGGTGTGTCATAATTGACATGCCCTCTTTTTTATTCAAGAAATAAAGTTATTTCATCTCCAAAAAACTGTTCTTTTTCATACGAACTAATGATAGAAAATGTAGCGTCATCTATTCTATCATTTTTTAAAGAACCTATAAAACTTAAAATATAACAGTTTGTTGTTTCGTTGGGTTCAAGTCTTTTTCCGTAAGGACTTTTTATTATAATTCTACCATTATCTATTTCATATTTTGACCTTCCTTTCAAAATATACAAAGTATTTTTGGTTTGGAAAGAAACCGAATCATTGTCTTCAAAGGTAAGAGATAGACTTTGATTGCTAAAGGTCTTTCCAAGAATTATTGTTTCAGTATCCATCTGCTTTTTTTCACATGAGCATAAGCAGAAACATAATAAAATTAAAGAAATAAGAGACTTCATAATTTTTAGAAATTGATAGATCGTGAAAATGCATCACTCATTGGGCTTATTTGAATTCTATAAGTATATTTATATTGAGATTTCCTTCTTTATTCTTTTCTGTTAGTCCATAATGTATATTATTATCTAAATGTCAAGAATATATTTCTTCCATATTCTTGATATTTAAGTTGAAATTCTGCTATTTTTGGCTGGACGTCCTACAAAGATATGAAAGAAATGATTAAAAGCCAATATCTAAATTGAATTATTTATTTTCGATAGTATTCTCTTAAGGCGAAACGTTATTTAATATTCCGTTGGTTAAGTGCCTGTTGGTATCGGCGTGCGTTAGCTGCATGTTGGATATTATTTTCGGCAAAGTTGTGGTAACCGGAAAAATCTTCTTTTGCGCACATATATAAATAGTTATGATGAGCGTAATTCAATACGCTTTCCAATCCTTGAACGCTTGGAATCCGAATCGGACCGGGAGGAAGTCCCGGATTCTTATAGGTATTGTAAGGGGAATCTATTTCCAAATGCTTGAAAAGAATTCTTTTAATCGACGGATCTTGTTGAGCGAATTTAACTGTCGGGTCGGCTTGTAACAACATTCCTTTGTGCAATCGATTCATATATAATCCCGCTATCACGGGTTTCTCCTCGTTCTTGGCAGTTTCTTCGTCCACAATGGAAGCCAGTGTGGAGACTTCTGTGGGAGTAAGTCCGATAGCTTTGGCTTGCTCTATTCGTTTTTGATTCCAGAAATTATCGTATGCTTGCTTTAGCTTTTTAAGCAGAGCTTCTTCCGAAACATTCCAGTAAAACTGATAGGTATCGGGAATAAAGAAAGCCGGAAGTGTTTGTTCGTTAAAACCTAATTGTTGGACGATTAGAGAGTCTCTGAATGGCCTTATAATCTCGGCAGAGTCGAGCATTAGTTGCCGGTCTAACGCTTTGAAGAGTTGCCCGATGGTTCGGGTAGAGGGAATGGTCAATATCATTGGTGTTTGTTGCGCGTGAATCAGTTTTCTATATAGATTCACTATATTATCGCCCGGCTTTACCTCGTATCGTCCGGTATGTATTTTTTGTTCTAAGTGATTATATTTGGCAAGCAGTTTAAAGAAGTTCATGTTTTTAACTTTCCCTATTTGCTGTACTTTTATAAAGATGGAATCGGCATTATCATCTCTGTCAATATAAATATAGGCAGTTTTGGAGTTGTGAAGACTTGGAGAAAAGAGTTCATGGTATACGTAGCCAGCAGTACCACATGCGATGATAATCATTCCGCATACAATACCTATTATAATGTTTCTTTTCTGCTTCTTCATAATTTCAATCGTTTTGATTTGAAATGCAAATTTAATTTTTTTATTTTGCATAAGTAGAATATGAAGATTAAATGCTTTCTTGAATAATGAAAAAAATCATATTGAGATTGTTTCCGGCAGTTTCATTATCTCTGTTAGCTCAAGAACAGTTTCCGGAGAGTAGGTGGATAAATAAAAAGATTCTTTGGCAGAGTACATCCATTCCGACTCAGGGATATCTTCAAGTAGTTGGGAAATAACTAATAAAAATATATGAATATGAAGAAAGAACTGATTTCGATCGCATTATTTGCCGCGATGCCATTGTGTGCTCAAGAAACAACAACCATGGCTATTCATCCACAGGATGGAAAGCAGATTATTTACAAAGAAATATACGGGCAGTTTGCCGAGCATTTGGGAACATGTATTTATGGTGGACTGTGGGTTGGAGAGGATTCACCAATTCCAAACACCAAAGGTTATAGGAATGATGTACTTCAGGCTTTGAAGAACCTGAAAGTCCCGGTATTACGTTGGCCGGGTGGATGTTTTGCTGACGAATATCATTGGAGAGATGGCATCGGCCCGAAAGAGAACCGTCCAAGATTGGTGAATAACAACTGGGGAGGCACCATTGAGGATAACAGTTTCGGAACGCATGAGTTTCTTAATCTGTGCGAAATGCTTGGCTGCGAACCGTATATCAGTGGAAATGTTGGTAGCGGAACGGTTGAGGAAATGGCTAAATGGGTGGAATACATGACTGCAGAACAAGGTAGTCCGATGGCTAAGTTACGCAAAGAAAATGGTCGGGAGAAACCATGGAAAGTGAAGTTTATCGGTGTGGGTAATGAGAGTTGGGGGTGCGGTGGAAGCATGCGACCTGAATATTACGGCGACTTGTACAGACGCTATTCAACTTATTGTCGCGAATATAATGGGAATCATCTATATAAGGTAGCCAGTGGTGCCAGTGATTATGATTATAATTGGACAGAGGTGCTGATGAAGAATGTAGGACATCGGATGAATGGGTTGTCTTTACATTATTATACTTGTAGCGGTTGGAGTGGAAGTAAAGGTTCCGCAATCAGCTTTACCGACGATGATTATTATTGGACTTTAGGAAAGTGTCTTGAAATAGAACAGGTTATAAAGAAACATTGTGCTATTATGGATAAATACGATCCGAACAAACAGGTTGGCTTATTGGTTGATGAGTGGGGGACTTGGTGGGATGAGGAACCGGGGACAGTACGAGGGCATCTTTATCAACAGAATACCATGCGTGATGCTTTGGTGGCCGCGCTTTCTTTGAATGTGTTCCATAAATATACCGATAGAATCAGAATGGCAAATATTGCTCAGATAGCCAATGTGCTGCAGTCGATGATTCTTACGAAAGATGATAAGATGGTATTAACTCCGACTTATCATGTATTCGAGATGTATAAGATTCATCAGGATGCTACTTTCTTGCCGTTCGAATTGACAACAGCGAAGAAAGCTGTTCGTGACGACCGTGTGGTTCCTTTGGTTAGCGCGACGGCATCGAAGGATGGGAATGGAGTCATTCATATCTCTTTGGCTAATATTGATTTGGAGAATGATCAAACGATCGAAATCAGCCTTGATAATCTGAAAGTGAAAGGTGTCAGTGGTAGAATTCTGACAGTTAATCACATTAACGATCATAATACTTTCGAGCAGCCGAATATGGTAAAGCCGGAAACATTCAATGGTGCAAAAGTTCAGAATGGAAATCTGAAAGTTGTTTTGCCGTCAAAATCGGTCGTTACTTTAACATTGGATTGATGGAAAAAAGTTAATCTTTTATTTTTGATTTCGTAAAGAAAGAACTATATTTGCATCGTTTCTGCAAAAAGGCGCAAATATAGTTCTTGCCGAATTGGCTCAGTTGGTAGAGCAATTCATTCGTAATGAATAGGTCCCCGGTTCGAGTCCGGGATTCGGCTCTCTTTTTAAAGCTCGTTAACACCGATTATAACCCCATTATAGCGTATTAAAGCATGTTTGGCGCAAGTTGATAAAATTAATATTAACTTGTTATGTGCCCGTTTTAACTCAAATTAGTGCTAAATGCTGTACCACTTTTTGAGGTTGGTACAGCAGTGATAAAGGGCGCATCTGAATTAAATGCTTTATGCCAAATTACAAATTAAAACCTATTTTTGACAGACGAAAAAGGGCGATCATTTACAAAGATCAGCCTGTTGAAATTCTCGTTTACGAATTCTGGGTACCGGCTGATCAGGTCATGAATTACCGGCTTAAGAAAATCAAAAACATGTCAGGAATTAACAAACCTCTATCCATGCACATTGTAAGGTATAGAGAATTGTGTAAATATCAAATACTCAATAGATTAAATTGATTGTTAATGAAAGCAGGTAACGATAAAGAAACCAGTGAGCTTCTATATTCCACCTTATTTTGCCATTTCAAAGAACTATTTTATTTGATGCAAATAATAAGGGTATATCGTGAGAAAAAAGAATTTTCTCCATTTTTTTCGTAGATCCGTCCGTTGGGGCTACTTTTTTTCCGTGTATTCTATTCTTATGGTAAAATGCAGCCTCCGAAGACTGCGTTTTTTATTTTCACCCAGCTTCTCTACCTGCACATCCTCTACTTGTGCCCGTGTATCATGTCGGGATCGGTTGTTCGTTGTCAGCGGCAAAGGTAGTTTCGGGCTTTTACGGACAAAAAAGGTCGGGACGGCAAGCCGTTTAGACGACAATCTCCACACTGCTTATTTCATTTTCATTGCAGGTAGTATTCTTGCCGTAAACCTTGTTTGTCCTAAGCCCTACCTTATTTACGCTACTGAAACGAAAACGATCGACCCGACGGAATTGAAAATCGGCGGCGCGCAGCGGAAAGTCAAAGATAAAAATGTTGGATATGCGAGATGCAGGGAAAAAGAAAAAGTTGAACTCAAACTCCCTCATCTCTGGAATCCGCATAAAATCAAACAAGATGATTTATCCCGATGCAAAAACGGGGCGAATAACCATTCAAGAAGAATAGACGGAGTAAAGCGGTCGGCAAATTTGCCGACCGCTCCTTTCCTTCGTGAGCTTCGGGCGGACAAAGAAAGGAGCAAAGAAACCCTAATGAAAAACACATCGTTACTTTTGACAATGAGTTGAGACGGCTCAAAAGTAACAAAAAGCCATTATAAAATACTCATATTCCTTTTAATCACTACAAGGAAGTTTTTGATAAAACTCCAACCAATGTCCGTCAGGATCTTCAAAAGTCAGCAGCTTTCCGTAAGGTTCTGTTCGTATTTCTCCAATCGTTTTTATTCTTTTCCCTTTTAATTCCTCATACACAAGCTCTATATTGTCAGTCTCAAACATAATCCTTGTTTTGCTTGCAATCACATCGCCCTTGTTGGCAGGTCTTTTCAATATAGCGAATGAAGTCTCACCTAAATCAAACTCTATCCAATCTCCGTCTGTTAGTTTTACTTCGAAGCCTATACTCTGATAAAATTGTTTGGACTTCTGTAAATCACTGACATAAATCCAACAGGCATATATCTTGTTTGGTTTCATTCTTTTGATGCTATTGGTGTCTTATTTTCAACAGACCGAAAAACGGGGTTATTTCTTGAACATCTACAATTTTCAATTCTGCTTTTCTCAATACGGCTTTCAAATCTTCTATAGAATAAAACCAATATTCAGGAGGCGTATTCTTTTTCATGTCTTGCCAAGTATAGATACATCCCTCTTGCAGGTATGGCTTGATATGATTTTCATAGACTTCTTTCGGAGTGGTATGTTCCAACAGATAGCGATAGACTTCATTGAACCTTTCGGGAGATGTGTCCGGATTGAACAAGATGATTTCGTCTGCCATCACCATTTCGCCATCTGCTTTCAGTACACGCTTCACAGCGTTAAACAATCCTTCTTGCCCGATCCATTCCACTTGATGCAGAACAAGCGAGGAAATAATTAAATCTACACTCTCAGGCGACAAATCCAAGTCTTGGATATAACCGCACTGAAACGAAACATGGCTATAATCCACATAGGTATCTCTTGCCTGTGCAATATTCTCTCGCCTCATATCTATCCCCAAAGCGGATGAAAAATGAGGAATGAAAGGTGGCAGAGATTTTCCCCAGCCACACCCCAAATCCAATACCTTTTCTCCTTGCTTGATACTTGCAAATTCAAAAATTCGCTCACTTAATGTCTCTGTGGATTCAAAAGTATCCCTACCGTCAGGACTAATTGTCCTATTGATATATGCTGACAAGCATTCTTTCCAGTTATTTTCCATGCGTAACATCCATTATTTCACAAATCTATTCTTGTAAAAATCATACAATTCGGGTATCTTCTCATGGATGTGATTTTACTTTTTCCACACCCTCATTTCAAGTTCTTGATATGCACCTTTATCTTCTTCATTGCCCAGTCGTAATGACTTGCAGTGGTTGAAACACAGTAAGCGCCAAGTGGAGAAGTGCCCGTCCAATCCAATGCACCTTTGGCAAAGAGTTCGTCGTTGGAGAAACTCTCTATCAGTGCCATTACATCTTTATGACTTTCTTTCAATTTCACCTTTGCTTCCGTCAGCGGTGTACTTTGGGGTTTTTTCCAAAATTCCACGTTCATTGTCGGGTATGTTCTCCAATTATATGGTTCGGGAAGAAAGGGTTTATGCTCACCGTTACTATTGGCTTGTACCCAATCCAACAGCAGATGATGCCATTCGTACAGATGTACAAGCACGTCACGCAGGTTTTTATCCCTGCCCCAATGAGCCTCCTTGCCAGCCGTTGCTATTTCTTCGGCAAATGTTGCGTTCTGTTGTTCCTCACTCATCGTTTCGATGAGTTTCCACATCTTGTCAAATTGTCCGTTTGCAGATGTAATCAAATCTGTCTTTGTTGTTGCCCGTGCCATATTTTCAAATTTAAAGGTTGTTCGACATACGATAGCGGAGCGACGCTACATAACGCCAGCCGCTCCACAATCGAAATAACTTTACGGTTCCTCGCTTCCGCCTCCACCGCTTGGTTGGGGCTTTCCCTTGTCGGCTGGCATATTTTTTAGGTTTTCATTGGCAAATATACAAAAACATAACGTCATATTTGCGAGAATATGACGACTGTTTTCTCAGTCTTTCCAAAACCACCAGTTCAGTCTTTCCTTTTTCGATGCTCCGGCACAGTTGTTGACTTTATCAGAAGCTATACTTTGCTTTCACCCACATTTCGGAATTCCGGTCATACATCCGGAACTTGCCTTTGTCGGCATGGAAGTAGTCATAGCCGGCGGTGAGTTCGATTTGGTCGTTCAGGGAGTAGGAAGCTGAGAAGCGGTTGAAAATACCGCCGTTGGTTACGTCTATGTACGCGAATGTAGAGAGCTTCAGCAAGTTCCGCATTAGTTCCTTCGAGACGCGGGCCGTGGCAAGTCCGGTATTGCGGTAGACTGACAGTCCATCGAGATTGCCCGATGTATATTTATGGCAGTATTGTACGCTGAAGTTCCAGTCGTTGCCCGGATACCAGTCCGCGCCGGCAAGAGCATTGTAGGTGTTTCGGCATGCCGCGTCCTGTCCCAATCCTCTACCTTGTGCTTCGTCGAAATAGCAGGCCGCCTCGCCGCGAAGCACAAACTGGCCGACAGGCAGTGAGCAGTCGGCTCCGAGCATCGTCATGCGACGGTATTCTCCTTTGACATGAAGCGAATTTCGATCGTCGGCCAAGGTAAGAGAAAGGGCGGGCAGCTTGTTCCACGTGCGCAGGGCACTCAGGGAGAAATCCACTCCGCTGAGGTTGGCGGTTATCCGCCCGCCGAACTCCATGTTCCGAAGTATTTTCTCCGGTTTGCCGCTTTCCAAATCTATGGTATAGGGAAATGTCACCGATGGCAGGCGTAACGCCCACGGATTGCGTTCGTCGGTCGGCAAGATGAAGAAGTCTGCCACGGGATTGCATATCGCTTCAAATGTTACCGACCGCCAAGTATATTTTGCACGCAGGGCATTGACAGGCATGCGGATGTCATCGTAGTCCTGAGCGAGAAACTCAGTATAATCGAACGGCGACACGCAGTCGGTAACACGCAATGCATCCGCGACTCCCCACACGACTATCTGCCGTCCGGCACGAAGGTCAAAGTTTCCTTTTGCGTAAGAGAGATAAGCCTCACGCAATTCTATTCCCGTACGGTCTTTCAGTATGCCGTTGTAGGTGGCGTTCATGGAAACGAAAAGCGAGGCGGCGCCTTTTTCAAGTTTCACCTCTCCTCGTACACGAGTTCTCGAAGCCATCCAGTCGTTCCTTCCCTCTGTCCTGACAGCGTGGTAATTATCGAGAAAGCCCTTTACCTGAACACGCAGGGAGTTGTCGTCCGTTTCTTCCTGTGGCATGTATTCCGTATCAACAGCATCGTTCTCTACCGTCAGGGTGTCTATCTGTGCAAAAGCCTGTACCGAGAAGAGCATCGGCACAAGCAACAGCATCCATAATCGCGACGTTTTCATGGTTAGAGTCCTTTTTCCAATTTGGAAACGGTGAACAGATTGGGCGAAACCTTGATATCGAACTTCTGATTGTTCATGCGGATAATAGTTTTGTGTCCCGTTTGCACATTCTCCATCTGCATGAGATGCATAGTCCAGAAGCCTTGTACTTTATCTATGTTGGAGATTGTCAGCTGACGATGTAATTTATCAAGTTTGTCGTAGTAATCCGCCTTGATTACCATTAAACAATCTTGTCTGATCCATGTGATGCGCTTTGAATATATTTCTCCTTTGTCTTTGGGAACAGACTGTATAACCCAACACTTTTGCCCGCTCATAACTTCCTCCCGCAGCAGACTGTGTGTTTCCTCATCCACGCTGCGTGTGCTCATATCATCGTAGGTGAAGTCGCTGCCCATGAAGTAGTCGGTCTTCGACGATTTTCCGCTGATGCGACGCGTCTTTTTCATCGCCGGAAGGTAGAGCCACTTATCGTCTACCTTGTTTACGTTGTCATAGTCCCAAGTGAGGAAGCCTGTTCCTTTTACATCGCCGGGATAAGTGAAGAACATGATTTTCTTTGTGTCTTCGCCAATGTCCATAGCCCACGATTCGAGTTTCCGCACGCGTTTGTGCCCGCTTTTCTGAATAAGCGTCATTTCAACGGTGGCATATCGGGTGTCACCATCGGCGCGGTTCTTCACTTTCTGCATAATGTCTCTTCCTGTGAGATCTGCGGCTTGTGCGGAGAAAGCTACCGTCAAAGCCATCATCATCATTGATATTCTTTTCATTTTTGCTTGTTTTATAAGGTTGATATTCGATTTTTCTTCGTAGAAGCGCTGTCGAGCCGCTCGCTAATGCATTTTCTTTCCAAAAAGCGCTGTCGAGCTGCTCGCTAATGCATTTTCTTTCCAAAAAGCGCTGTCGAGCCGCTCGCTAATGCATTTTCTTTCCAAAAAGCGCTGTCGAGCTGCTCGCTAATGCATTTTCTTTCCAAAAAGCGCTGTCGAGCTGCTTGCTAATGCATTTTCTTTCCAAAAAGCGCTGTCGAGCTGCTCGCTAATGCATTTTTTTTTCCAAAAAGTGCTGTCGTCGGGTGTCGCCACTGCTTTTTCTCTCGTAAAAGCGTTGTCCCGATATGGGATGGTGCTTTTTCTTTCATGGAAGCGTTGTCCCGATGTGGGACGGTACTTTTTCTTTCATGGAAGCGTTGTCCCGATGTGGGACGGTGCTTTTTCTTTCATGGAAGCGTTGTCCCGATGTGGGACGGTGCTTTTTTCTTCATGGAAGCGTTGTCCCTGCTTTTCCTTTCCGAATACCCGAAGATATTTGAAGAGGATGGGCGTGAGGAACAAGTCCGCCAACAATGCCGAAACCATACCGGCCACCGCTAATAAGCCCCAGTTCTTCGTCTGCGTGGCGTCGGACGACATAAAGCCGGCAAAGGTTGCCGAGATGATAACTGTTGACATCACTATCGCCAGTCCCTCTGTGCGGAACGTCTTGCGTATGGCCGTGTTATAGTCGTTGTAGCGGTCGTGTGCCACATGACAATGGTTGATGAAGTGAATGGTGTCGTCGACGGCGATACCGAGTACCATAGGGATGAGCGAGGCGGTCATCATGTCGAGCGGATAGCCCAACCAGCCCATCATACCTCCCACGATAATGGCAGGGGCGATATTCGGAATCATTCCTACCAGTCCCACTTTCCAGCTCCTGAATATGAGAATGAGTATGACGCCGATAACCAACACCGAGAGGAGCATCGACCACATCTGTCCGCGCTCCACATACTGTTGCATCACGGTAAACTGCGGCAGATTGCCCACCACCGATACATGAGCATCTGGAAACAGTTTTCGAGCCTCATTCTGCAAATCGTCCATTTCCTTTTCTGCCTCGTTGGAGTTGTAGTCTTTTATCTCAATTTGCAGGCGCAGTCGTTGGTAGTCGTAGTCCATCCAGTATTCCGATTCCGTTCCGCCGGCATTCTCGTAGAGCAGCAGGAGTTGCGCCACCATGTCGGCATTGCCGGGAATCCGGTATTCCTTCAGATTATTGCTGTTGAGCGTGCAGTTCATGTCCTTTACGATGTCCGTAACAGAATTGTGCCGCTTGGTCAACGGATAGCTTTCCGAGGTGGTTGCCAATTGGTCAAGCTTTTTCAGGTTGTCGGGCTTCTTCGCATCATCGGCATGTGGCAGGGTAACCATCAGGTCGTAGGAGTACATGGTTCCTAACTCCGTGTCGCAGAGGTCGAGGAATTTCTTCACGTATTCCACCTTGCGTCCCATGGTCTTCTCAATATCGAAAGCCGGCTCGATGGAGAACATGCCGATACCACAAAAAAGCGTTATGGCTATGGAAGCAATGAATATCGTGAGGTGGTTGCGCAGGATAAAACTGCCGAACCGCTCGAATTGTCCTCCTACATATCCTTCGAGGCTCTTGGAAATGTCGATGCCGGACTTGCTGTCTTTTCCGAATGATAGTATCACAGGGGTAACGATTAAGCAGGTAAGCAATACCGACAGCAGACACAACGAGGTGTTCACGCCGATAGCCTTCATGGGGACAATCTTCATGGAGAGGAAAGTCATCATGGCAGCTATGGTAGTCAGTCCCGAGAGCAACACTCCCCAGCCTGTCTCGCCTACGGCATCGGTGATGGAAGCCTTACGCCTGCCTGTCTCGATAAATTTTGTCTTGAAGAAGTTATACAGGTGGATGTTATAAGCAATGGAGCAGGCAAAGGTCAGTATGACGGCTATCATGGCGGTGGTCATGTCTATATAAAGCCCTATCCAGCCGATAATGCCGAAACCTATCAGCAGGGCGACCACGGAGGTGAGCAACGGGGCGATGACGCCTCGTAGCGAACGAGTGACTACGACCATGACTATGATGGCAACGATGAAGGCAATAAGGAACAGACGCCCCATCTCCTTGGTCAGATAGACAAACTTCTCGTAGCTCAGATAGGGCATTCCAGCGGCGTCTGGCGAGAGTTCCGCGTATTTTTCCTTGCCGATGATGTGTCCGGCTTCTTTGCCCGTGAGCATGTCGGGGGCAATGTCGCTCGTCTTCTTCCACACGCTGTCTTCGGGAAAAGGACGCAGCTTTACCATGATCCATGTCATGGTGCCGTCGGTTGATACTAATTTCTTGGCAAGATAGGGCTTACTGTATGCCTTGCGCTTGATTTCTTTCAGCGAAGCCGCGTCCGAAGGTATTTCGTCGGGCACAATCTGCTCAATGGTCATGCCCTCCTCGGTGCCCACGGTGAACTCAAGGTCGGTGAGCGACGTAACCTTGTCGGCATACGACAGGCTGTCTTTCAGCTCCTCGCTCAATTCACGAATAAGCGTCAGGCTACGCTTGGAGAATATATCCTTATTCTTCACCAATACCGCCACATAGTAGTCGTTTCCGAAGATGGACTTGAACTCGTTTGTTTTGAGCAGCATCGGGTCGTCGCTCACAAAATAGTCGTCGAACGAGGTTTTTATCACGATACGTTTCGTTCCCATGAACGAGAAGGCGACAAGAGCGGCGAATAGTGCTACTACCAATAGGCGGTGGCGTAAAATCCACACCGACATCTGCCTGAATTTTCTATTAATGCTTTCGATTTTCATTTATGTTATATGTTATATGATTACAATTACTCAAATACACGCTTATATAATGAACATCGTTTCGATTTGTTCACAAAAAAAGCGCACCGCTCATTGTCTGAACGGCGCGCCCAATATGAAACGACAGTTTCCAACTGTCCGTGATGTTTTCTTCTTCTTATCATATACTGATGATATGCTCGCAAAGGTAGCGCAAACGAGTATAATGAAAGCCGACTTTCAACTTTTCGAGTGCAGTCAATCTTCGCAATCGCAAAGGTAGAGGTAAATGCTGAACGCGGCAATACCTAATATTTGGTATTTTCTTTTCGTGTGGAAGTGTCGCGGATTTACCTGTGGAACTCTCTCTCCTTACTCCGCGTAGCTATAGAAGAAGAATGGATTGCCTGTGATGTTCATCACGGGACCTTCTACTTTTCCGGTAGTTGGTTCGTAAGAGAAGAATCCCGTTGTCTTTTTGCCGGCATTGCCGAATACTATCAGATTCTTATGCTTGCCAACGGCAACTCCATGCGGATTCGATACATCCAAACCCTTGATTGCTTTGATGGTTTTTGCCTTGAGATCTATACATACGGCTACGTTTGTCAGGCAGGTATAGGCATGTTCCATACCGGTTGGGTCTAACTTATAGGCATTGAGGTAGCCGTAGAGTAAACCGTTCTTGTCGTAGCAGACGGTGGAGAGGAACTCGCCATATTCGCACGACAGACCTTCCACCTTGATCTTGCTGATGTCCATCTTATAGGTTGGGTCTATCTCGTCTTGTCCGCTCTTTATACGTACAATGCCTCCCGGAAAGTCGGGAAGGAATCCAAAAGCTCCGATACAGTTGATATAAATGTCATTGTGTTCGTCTACAAAGATAGATCTGGGATCGATGGGGCGTGTGGCAAAACAGAAGCCGGGCTTCTCGTCGACGATGTGCTTGAGCAGTTTGTTGGTCTTGGCGTCAATAATGGCCACCTCCACCGTGTTCTTCACCGGCATATAGCGGGCGCCCATCTGATTGAGTCCTACATAGAGTTTTTCGTCGCGTATAACCATGGCCGCAGGAGAGACATTGGTATTCTCGTAGCTCAAGGCATTCAAGTCGATATCTTCAATCTTGGTCATGGTCTTGGGGTTGAATACCATAATCTTTCCTGTACCCTGTAAGGTGAGGAATGCCTTTTCATCGTTCAGTTCCACGATGTTGGCTGGCGATGATTTCGCAGGCACGGCAAGTGCTCCCTGCTTCTGCCACTCTGCTTTGTCGTTGAGCGTATAGCGCACTATTTCCGACTTGCCGCCACCCATGTAGTCGGGCAGCGTATATATGTTGCCTCGGTTGGTGGCGATGGGCATCACGCCGAATCCCATGGGTATGCTGTTCTTGTTATCGTAATTGCCGGGCGTGAAATCGGGAACAGCCTGAAGGTGTACGGTGCCCGAGTTGCCTTCAGCATTGGTTACGCTGGCGGCAAAGAGTACGCCTTTGAAGGTCTCAGCTTTCGGCGTAGGAGTAGGGGTTGGGGTAGGAGGATTAGGTGTTGGATCGTCCTTGCTGCCACAACCGGCAGCAAGGGTCATCATGATGAATGAAAAAAAAAGAGTTCTGATTTTCATAAAATAAAAATATTAAAATGAAACAATATTGTTAACTATTTCAGTAGGTAGCGCACCTTAAACCATACAGACCGACCGGGTAATGGACAGTTAAGTTCTGAAATGACACGCCTGTCGGCGATGTTCTTCATCTTCAGCGTAAGTGTCCACCGGTTGTCCATAAAGGCGTGTTCCACTGCGGTATCCATGGTAAAGGAGGTAGGAATTTTGCGTTCCTGATTCTTGCTCATCTCAAAATCGTAGAAGTATTTATGTACGTACGACGCGTCGAAGAGGATACGCGTATTCTGTCGTTTGCCTCCAAACAGATTGGCTTTATGAAATTCCGCGCCAAAGTTGCCCATCAGGTAGGGCACGTTGGGTATGCGCATGTTCCTTGTGGGATTGGGCACCGATGTTTCCGGCACAGTCTTACGCACATCGCGTAAGTCTTGCAGTGTTCCGTTGGCATAGAGATACAACAGCGGATGCACATCTCCTTTGAGCTCGAGTTCCACTCCCTTTGTGCGCACCGTGCCGAAGTTACGGTAACGGGCCAGACTCGGCACCATATCCGGCACGAAACGCACCATGTCTTCCAAAGTGTTGAAGAACGCGTTGAGCTCGGCTTCGAGAATGCCGCCATCTTTTTTCTGATGCCGATAGAGAAGTCCCAAATTAACACCTTTGACGCGTTCCGGCCTCAGGGCAGGCGATGCCAACACCGAGTATCCATTGCCTATCAGTTCCTCGCTTGTGGGGATGCGGACTTCCGAATTGAACGAGCCTTTCACCATTAAATCGGGCGTAAACGCATAGCGGATGGCATCACTGAAGCCGAAATAGTTTTTCGACATTCTTACAGGCTTGGGAGAAGAGATGGAATAACCGTCAATGTTGCGTGAGTGGGAGCTGTACAAGTATTCCTTCAGAGTGAGTGCGTTCTGCAGCTTGTTGTCGAAAAGCGAGAGGTCGTAAGACAGCCCCACCGTGAGATTGCTCATGCGACTGTGGAAATTAGCTATGAATCCCAGAGCCTTGTCCATCAGGTCATTTTTGGGAAACATATTGGTATTGGTAGCGCAGACATTGAGGTTCACCGCATGGTGACGGGCAAGAGTGTAGTTCATGTTGAGTTTGGCGTTCAGGTCGATACTCCTGTTGTCGGCATCGGAAGGGTATGATCCTTGCTCGCCTCCGTAGGGCGATACGGCCGGAAAGCTGTTGCCGTCCCAATCGTAGCGGCGCAAGGCCTTGTCCACGAGTCCGTACTTACCCAGCACAAACGCAAGGTCGAAGTCAAAATCGAGTCCGTCGGCAAAGAAGTTCTGGCGCTTGAGCGTAAGCGACGACATCAGGCTCGACGAATGGTTGTACGCTTCACGAATATCGGTTTCAAAGCCTTGTATCTGTTGGTTGGTAGAAACTCCTTCCAGTTCCAATTTCATCTCGTCAAACCACCATTCCGTAGCCTTGATCGATATTCCGCCGATGTACTTGCGAAACCTGTCATGGTCGCGTCTCACTGTGCGCCCATCAAGCGTGGTGAGTTTCATGGTATAGTCGTTATCAGAATAGCTCACCACGCCGCCTGCGCCAAACTGCAGTCCCGTTTTATGGTTGGTGCGCTTGAGTACTGTCGAAAACTGATGGGTATTGAACGAGGCTATCTCGTACGACACATCCAAATATGTGGGCGGGTATTCCTTAGTTACTACGTTCACCGCTCCGCCCAATGCCGAACCGCCAAACTTGTAAGGTACGATACCCTTGTACACTTCTATTCGTTCTATCATGCTCGTGGGAATATCGCTCAGAGCTACAAAGTTACCCACGTTCCCTAAAGGAGAATCATCGATAAACAGCCCCATGCGTTTGCCCTCCAGTCCTCGCACGGATATGCGTGACGCGCTGCCCATGCCGCCTGTGTTGCGCATAGTAATACCCACCGTGCGGGCTAATACATCGTTGATGTTAGACGCAGTGCCCTGTAGCTGTTGCTGACCGATGACCGATATAGGCATGCCCGATTCTCTCAGTTGGCGCATCTCGCTCCGACTGGTTATTAGCACCTCATCGAGTCTGTTGGCCGATGGCACAAGACTGAAATCATGCCTCAGGCTATCGGCATTGGTTTGTTCGAGTGTAACCGTTGCCGTCTGATAACCCACGAAAGAACATTGCACCCTCACCCTGCTGCCTCGTCGTATGCCTACGCTATAGAATCCGTTGTCGTTGGCTATTCCTCCTGTGCTTGTTTCCATCACCTTTACGGTGGCTCCGATGAGAGGTTCGCCCGAGAGCTGGTCGGTAACATGACCGCATAAAATCATTTTCTGAGCAGAGCCGGAAGCCCCTGCCATCATCCAGATCCATGCCATCAATAATATGTGGATATATCGTTTACCGTTTTTCATCTTTCCTTATTTATATTATATATTATAACTTGATTCGTGCCCTATAAGGGCAAATCAAGCCAAAGAGATTTAATCAAAAATTCTATCTTAATGATTTCATGCCTTGATGTGGCTGTATCACTATGTTTTTCCTATATGTTTTTATGAATACGAAGTGATAGTGTATGGAACCATCTGTTTTCTCTTCGACTTCGACGGTGCAAAAGTAGAGGTAAATGCCAGAAACGGCAATACCCAATATTGGGTATTTTGTTCTATTCTCGCGAGTGTACATTAAACTCAAATCGCAGTTTGGGAACTCTCAAAGAATTGCCGTATTCTTATAAACGAGAAAATAACGAAGGAATAACAAATGGCATTTTACAAAGGCGGTATATGGTTTAAGAAGATTGAGAAGATAGCTCAGTCCGTAGGTCGTTTCCGTGATCAATTGAAATATGTATCTGCTGACGGCAGCACTGACGTGCGTATAACCTATAAAGCCTATACCATCACTAAAAACGACATCCTTCCTGCTGCTTTCGAGCAGGCTAACTACTTCTTCCTACCTGCTCTTGGCTACTACCGCGAAGACACGCTCAACCAAGTTGGCAGCGGTTGCTACTATTGGTCGTCGGGTGCCTGCTCTGACAATGGTGTAACTACGTACTGCTTGTTGTACACCAACTCTTGTATACACATGACCATCAGTTACCGTTGGGGAGGCTACCCTGCTGTACCGTTCGAATAATCGGAAAGAGGCAAGAAAATTCTCCCGACGGTGCTCTTACGAAGAAAAAAGTGCTGTCGGGGACTCCGAAACCTCTTTTACGAGAAAAAATGCATTGTCGGGAACCCCGAAAGCACTTCTACGAACAAAAAAGTGTTATCGGGAACTCCGACTGTACTTTTTTTATAAATTAACCTATAAAACACGATGATTATGATTAAAAGCATTCAAAAACTCGACCTCACACGTCTCCGTGTGGAAGAAGATTTCGGATTTCATAAACTCGTCATCGCGGAAACCGAGAAACTGCCATTGGCCGACACCAAACCCGGACACGCCGTTGGGATTGACGCGCTGCGCGACGAGGCATGGCGCGCCATGCGCAAGTATGTTCTTTTCATTATGACTTATTTCCCTGTTGCAATGCCACCATCCGGGCAAACTCGCCGCCCTGAGCCATGAGTTCGTCGGGCATGCCCTGCTCGATGACCGTTCCGCCGCCAAGCACCACGATGTGGTTGGCATTGCGTACGGTGCGCATGCGGTGGGCGATGATGATGACGGTCTTATTACGCACTAATTCGGAGATACCTGCCTGAATTTTGGTTTCGTTCTCGGCATCGAGGCTGGCGGTGGCTTCGTCCAAGAGAATGACGGGAGCGTCTTTCAGCAGGGCTCGGGCAATGGAGATGCGCTGTCGCTCGCCACCCGAAAGGGTTTCGCCGTTCTCGCCGATGACGGTGTCGTAGCCCTGAGGCATACGACTGATGAAGTCGTCGCACTGTGCCAGCTGTGCCACGCGCCGCACTTCCTCGTCGGTGGCATCGCGCTTGCCGATGCGGATATTGTCGGCGACAGAGGCATTGAAGAGCAGCACGTCTTGAAACACCACGGCATAGTTGCGAAGCAGCGTCTCTGGGTCGATGTGTGAGATGTCGTTTCCACCAAGCAGAATCATGCCACTGTCGATGTCCCAAAATCGTGCGGCAAGTTTGGCGGTGGTGCTTTTGCCGCCTCCCGACGGACCGACGAGTGCCGTTACTTCTCCCTGACGGGCAGTGAACGAGACATGGCTCAATACCTGCCTTTCGGTTTCGTAGGCAAAGCTGACGTCGCGGAACTCGATGTCATAATTATCTACTTTCATCTCCTTGGTTCCTTTCTGCTCCGGCATCGCTTCTATTTCTTTCATCCGGTTGATACGAACGTCAAGGAAAGTGAGTATGGCGAGATTGTTGCATACTTCCTGAATGGGGTTATATACCATGGCCGAAATGAGGAGGAATGCCATATAAACAAATATGCTAACCTCGCCCCTTTGCAGCAACCATGCACCTAAGAGAATGACGGTGGGCATACCTAATTTCAGGAGCATGGCAGAGAGATTGACAAATACGCCAGCCACTAATTCGCCGCTGACCAATTCTTTCTCATACGCTGTCAGCCGATTGTCGAAACGGCGGTTGTATTCGTCCTCGCCATTGTACGACTTTATCTCCTGCACACATTCCAATCCCTCCTGTATATGTTCGGTTACACCACGCTTAACACGGTAATTCTGCACGAAAGATTTGTTCATCCTGTGTCTTGCCAACAGCAAAGTTGCTAAAGCCAATGGCACTACCCAGAAGAGGGCGACAGCCAGTTGCCAGTCGTAGAAGAACAGACCGACGGCAATGATGAGCATACTCAGCACCGAAGCGAACAGTTGAGGAACAGCGTGAGAGAAGATTTGCTCCAGCGAAGTGCAGTCTTCCATAACGGTAGAGGTAAGGTCGGAAAGATTCCGCTCACCAAAAAACGCGAGGGGCAGACGGCGCAGTTTCTCCGCCATACTTATACGACGTTGCGCGCTCTCATTGTAAATGGTGGTGTAGGTACTGTCGTACTGCCATCGGGCGATGACGAACATCACGCACATCAGCACAACTGCCAATAACACATAGAACCCCAATGCATGTCGATTGGTATCGGGAATAACTTCCAAGTATTCCATGAGGAAGAGGAACAGATAGGTGGGCGGCAACATCAGCGCAAGGTTGAGCAGCGTTGAGAAGGCTATCCCCCTCCGCAAGTCTTTTGCCCCTTTTTCCGAAAGGGCGAAACGGTTTTGAAAATATTTAATCATCTTTGTATGTCATTTGAATGTTTACAGTTTCCATGCCACCGCTTTCCGGTATTCGTTCCACATGTTGTAATAGAGTCCCTGCTTAGCCAGCAGTTCCTTGTGCGTACCCTGTTCGACTATCTGTCCGTTATCCACCACCACAATGTTATCGGCATCTTGTACGGTGGTCAGTCGGTGAGCTATCATCAAAACGGTTTTTCCGTGAGTCAGGTGTGCGAGTGCCTGACGGATAAGGTACTCGTTCTCCGGGTCGGCAAAGGCAGTAGCTTCGTCGAGCACCACGATGGGCGCGTCTTTCAGAATGGCACGCGCGAGGACAATGCGCTGCTGTTCGCCACCGGAGAGATAAGTCCCCTCCGTTCCGATAACAGTGTTTAAACCTTGGGGCAGACGGTCGATGATTTCACGGCTTTGCGAGAGGTCTATCGCTCGGTCTATCTGTTCCGCCGTTGCCTCGGGATTGCCGTAGCGCAGGTTTTCCATCAGCGAGGTTTTAAACAAGCGGGTATTCTGGAAAACGAAAGACACATGGCGCATCAGTTCCGATTTATCCATCTGCCGGACATCCACTCCGCCGATGCTCACACTACCCTCGCGCACGTCCCAGAAGCGCGGGATAAGCCGTGCCATCGTCGTTTTTCCACTGCCCGAAGCTCCCACGAGCGCCACCGTTTTTCCTTCGGGAATGGTGAGGTTGATGTGGCTGACGGCATCTTTCTCCATTCCCTCATATCTGAACGAAACGTTATTGAAACGGATATCGAAGGTTGGGGATGTTTGAGGTGCATTCGTATCGGGAAGCAACGAGACGTCGGTCAGTTTCTCCAATCGGTCTACCGCCTCGTTTGCCAAGAAAAGATTCTGGCTGAGATACATCATCTTCATCACATTGGTTGCAATGACCGGTGTGATGACGACGAAGAGGAACAGGTCGGCAATGACCACCGGCACACTTCCCCCATGCCCGATCAGGATGATGCCCACCGGCACGAGGAAGAAAGCAAAGGCATTGATGGCAACGGTGTAGGCCGACATCGGAGAGCGCCACATCAAGGTGTACTGAATAACAAGGTCACGATAGCGGATGATGCTGTCGTGGAACCGCTTGAACGAGAAGACGGTCTGTTGGAAAACCTTCACCACCGGAATTCCGCGTACATATTCCACTGCCTCGCCGCTCATCTTTTCCTGCGCGTCGAGATATTGCTTTTGGAAGTTGTTGTTTTTTGGATTCATCATATAGCCCATGATGCCGAAGGCGCAGACTATGGGCAGCATGGCCGCCAAGCCCAACTGCCAATCGACCGCAAGCAGCAATACGATGACACCAATGGGGGTGACAATGCTTCCCGCCGCGTCGGGCAGGATATGCGCCACGAATGTATGTGTCTGCGCGGAGTCCTCGTCAATGATTTTGCGCATGCGTCCGGTATTCTGTGTATCGAAGAATCCCAATGGCACACGCATGAGCCGTTCCATCGCGCTGCGGCGCATATTGGTTTCGATACGGAACGCAGCGAGATGCGAGAGCATGAGTGCCGCGAAGTAGAGCAATACATTAAGTACCGACACAATGAAAGCGGCAAGAGCATAGCCCCATACGGGCGCGTCGGTAAGGCTGCCCTCCGTGGTGAGCAGCGTGCGTACCACGAGCCACATAAGAATAAATGGGACGAGCGAGAGCAGCCCGTTGACTGCCGACAGCCCGACAGAGCAGGGCAGCAAGGGTTTGCGCCTTCCCATATAAGCCCCTAAGCGTTTGAGTGTTTTTATCATACCTTTATATGTTTTGAAAATTATTCTATGGTTTCATCAATTCTTTCCACCCTGCTATACCGTAATTGGCATACTGCCTGAGTGCCAGCTTGATTTCCTCCTCGCTATAATCCTCGTGTTCCACGAGTTCGCAGAAGAGGGTCATCCACGACGAGCAGGTGAGATGGAGCAGGAACGGCGATATGTTGATGTTGAGATGCGGATAGCGTTCCTTCATCAGTCGCAGATACTCCACGCCTACCTGCATCTGGTGGTCGATGACTTTGTTCTTGTACCCCTCTAATGAAGTTCCTTCGGCATTGAAGAGCAGCAAGCGCAGTTCTGGACGGAATTCCTTGACAATAGCGAACATGGAAAACATGTAGTCAATGTGCTGTTGCCGAAGTTCGAACACGTCGAGCGAGAGACGCTCCTCGTCGTTGTGCGAGAGGATGTATCGGTCGAGCGCGGTAAGTAACGGTCGCATAACCTCGCAAAACAGCGCGTCCTTACTGTCGAAATAATGATATAGGTTGCCCACGGTCACACCTGCCTTGCGTGCCACGTTACGGATGCACGTTCGCTGCACCCCGTTCTCGATGAACTCCTGATGCGCTACTTCCAATATGCGTTGCTCAATATCTGTCTTCAAAGTCTGCATAATCTAATAAAAAATGAGAATGTTATATCGTTCATATCATATAGGTAATCGGTGAAATTACTGTTTCTTTAAAACTCTAACTCTAAACCAATCATCACCTCCTCGGGAGTAAAGTGGAGACCAAAGCCGTCATTGCCGATTTCCTGCTCCTCGCCTGAGAAATAATTCTTTCGGTAACCTGCGAAGCCCATACGCATACAAAGACACAGTCCTTTGGTCAAATCTACGCACGCGCCCGGACGCAACCCTATTTCTAAGCCGTGATGTTTGTCTGTTTTGTTCGGATCGGTTGGAGTTATGTAGTTGTAGCCGATGCCACCGTCTAAGTAGAGGTTGAACGGCCCTTTGTGCAGATAATAGTAGCGTACAAAAGGCGATATTTTAAGGGCATGCGACCTTTCGCGTCCGTTATCGCCACGCTCGGAGTTGAAGGCATAGCCCAACATAATGCCTGTTGCCCATGTATCGTTGAAGTGCCAGCCTATTTCGGGATAGAACTGCAACGTGGTAGCTTTGGTCTTCGTATTGTTCCAATATGTAACGGTGCCGCCTATGAACAATCCCTCTTCGTGGTCGTCTTCTTGAAAAGGCAATGTGATTTGCTCTTGCGCCCAGCCGATGAATGGAACGAGGGATAAGATAAATGTGAATAGCTGCTTTTTCATTGTCAATGAGTTTTGTTGGAGTTACATGAAAAGTGAACGTCATTCAATTCGTTAGGCAAAAAAACGCATTATATCATTGTGATAAGTGCGTTTTTTTGCTTGTTGAATGAATGTTTGGTATGATTTATTCTTTTTTATTCCATTTCCACGCCTCACAAGCAAGCGCAATGCTCACTATGATCAGCATAGGATGGATAAAAAGTTGCGGAAGCTCAAAGCTGACTATCAGTTCCGTGCTATGTATCGTACAGAACAGGGCCGTGAAAGCGGCGAGACAGAAATGTACCGTCTTATGCCAGCGTTTGCGGGCATAGAGCGAAAGGAGCAATCCTATCATCGGTATTGTGAGTGAAACAACGGCCATCAATACGAGCATAGACATCGGTGCTACGCCGTCGTTATAAACAGCAATGTTGGCGTTCCAAAAAAGAGGTATCATGTCTGTCAGAGAATGCGCGGACATGCCTGCGACTATGGCAACCCATAGAATTGAAATTTTAAAATTCTTTTTCATCATTATATGTTTTTAATTTTGAATGTTTAATTACCGGACGAATCCGGCAAGTTTCCTAATGAAGTGCTGTTCAAAGCGGGACAGCTCTTTTTTCTCTCCGAAAAGCATTGTCCCGATGTGGGACAGCTTTTTTTCTCTCGTTTAAGAGGATGTGCCAACTTTCTTGACACACCATCAACTCGTTTAGTCGAGTGAAATCACTTTATAGGCACCGCTTGGCGTCTTCACGCTTGGTTGCGTGGAACCTTTTCCCGTTTCCATGTCGTAGCGATAGAAGCCTATGCCGTTGTCGGTATGTTCACCGAAATAAATGGAACTTCCCACCTTGATAACAGCATTGGAAGCCCAGCCGCATGAAGCGGGAAGAGGAAGTATGCGTCCTGTCTTCTTGTTTACATCTATTTCGTAGGGAACATAGCATTTGTTGACGATATAGGTCTGATCGTTGGGATCCTTCACGAGTGAGGGCTTATAAAGGAATATGTAGATTTTCCCATTGCCACCATAGGCCATAGACATACCGTAGGAACCAACTTCTCCTCCATCGGTTGTTTGCAGACTCATGTAGAAATCCTTATCGAAATCTGTTTCACCTTTCTTGATACGCAACAGTCCGTCTTTGTATCCCTTGCCGGGCATAAACTGACACATTATCGCCGCACGAGGTCCCGTGTGGAAATAGATGTTACCGGCTTCGTCCATAACAGGCGATGTATGTCCGACCATACCGAGACTTGTTGCGCGGTCATCTTTTATAACCTTTTCCACCTTGTCGGTAGCCACATCAATGACAGCTACCTGTGCAGGTGTAGCAAGGATTTCCTTCATGGACTTCGCTTGGTTGAGCGGAAGGAACAATTTGCCGTCGCGTACCATACCGTTACCTCCGTCAGGATCTTTATCACCTTCTGCGTAGGGGGAAAGATCTATCTCTTTTGTTACAGTCATTGTAGATGGATTGAATACTATCAGTTGTCCGCGGCTTGCGCACGTGACAGCATAAGCTTTCGTATCGCTTGCAAAGATTATTTCAACCACATTGGGTGAGCCGGGGAAAGATAGTGTACCCACAGAATGAGCAGAAAGTTGCCCGTTGGCGTTCACTTCGTATTTGTGGAGAGTTTGCTCGCCTCCGTAACCATACATCGAGCCGGACTGAAGATAGACGTACTTTCCATATTTCTCCATGAAGAGGTGTCCTGTGGGAAGCGTTATGGCTTTATCGTAAGACACGGACGTACCTTCGTTGAAATTTTCGAAGCTGGTGATAAAAAAACTGTTGTCCGATTGCGCGGACATTAGAAAATGATGCTTGGTTTCAGGCAGGGGATGGTCTTCGTTCTTATCTGAACAAGACACCATCGTTGCTGCAAACAGCATAGTCAGACAGGGCAATGCCCATAGAAATTTGTTTGTTCTCATACTTTTTTGTTTTATGGTTATATTTTATTAATAATGTATTTTATCTTTAAGTGAAACGTGCGCCTTTCCATCGGATATCGGAATTCCGCCCAGTTCTCACGGTTGAGTATATTTTGTACTTCAAAACTAAGCTGACAATGTTTGTTGAAAGAATGATGAACGGCGACATCCCAACTGTATCTTGCCGGTATAAGCATAGTGTTATTGTTACTTGCCTCCCAATTGTAACTGAATTCTTTGGTATATCCGAAAGAAGAGACAAAGGCCGAGGATGAAGATTTCCCCAATAATCTGTCTTTGTGCAGACGTAGTCCGATGTTGCTAAACAGATAAGGCATATTGGGGATTCGATAGCGGTAATGAAAGTTTTCTCCACCGCCTACGGCTTCCTTTCTCATATCACGGGCATCTTGCCACGTTATGTTTCCCTGCATATCCAACCAGCGGTTTAACTTGCCGTCCATTTCCATATCTATACCCATCACGCGAGCCTTGCCGATATTGTCGTATGCCATGTTCATGGAACTATACATCAACTTAATCATGTCCTTTGCGCTCATATAGAATGTATTCACTCCTATTCGTAATTGCGGATAACGTCCGGCATTGATAAGCCATATTGCCCCTGCGTTAATATTAAAACTACGCTCAGGGCGAAGCTTTTCAGACGGGATCAGCAACACACCGTCACCAAACAGTTCATCGGCTATCGGCATTCTGACTGTTGATTGCACGGAGGCTTTCAGTGTCAAAGCATTGTTTTGAAGAAGATGTAATGCCATTGCCTCGCTCCAGCCTATTATGGTACTGTGGTTGGTCGATGTTTTAAGCTGTTCTTGCAACATGATGGATTCTGCAAACGGAAGGACTCTTGAATGGTGATTAAAGAGCTTTATCCCCAGTTCGTTTGTGAGTTTGTCATGACATAGTTTCCATTCATGAGTCAGTCCAGACACGATGGTATGTAATTTGCTCGGGTATCCGCTGGTAGGCAGACGCGAGTAGCGATCGGCAAGTTCGTCTTTTGGCATTTTGCGCCCATAGCGGTAATTGGTATTCCATGTAATAAGTTGATGGTTGCCAACCTTATAAGTCAGGTTGAGTAATTCGCGGATAGTTGTATGTTTATCGTGTGAATCGTTTGGAACGGAGCCTATTTCTCCACGCTCGGATCCACTTGGAAACTTATTCCCGATGAAATCGTAACAGTAATGCGATGTGTCCACCTGATTGACAAGATTGAAGCTGACTATGGAGTGGAGTTGCGCTGTGAGTTTGTCCTTTAAGAATCTTTTTTCAAGACTCAGTGCCGAACTTGCAGAGCGTGTTCGTGTAAAAGCATGTTGTATGTTGTTTTGAACGTTCATCAGTCCACCTTGTATCTCTTTGCGGTAATAGTCAGCGCTCAACGTAATGTCAAATTGATCAAACCACAATTGTTGGCTGCTTATACCTACATTGAAACCTTCATGTAAATAGGCATCATGGTCGCGATGGATGATGCGTCCTAACTCGAATGGAGAAGAAAAACTATAATTGTTTTTCGCGTAGTTCATCGTAGCACCGGCATGTAGAGCCGTCGAAGTTTTGCCCAAATAGCGCTTCAGCTGTAAACTGCCAATATACGTGTTGTAAGATGCTACTTCAAATGCTGCCTCTAAATGATTTGTCTTGAAGTCTTTCAGCAGGATGTTCACAGCCCCGCCTAATCCATCACCGCCCAGCCATGCAGGAATGATACCTTTATATATCTCCACCTCCTCAACCATGTCGATAGGAATACTGCTGAGTTGAAACTCGTCGGAATTTCCCATAGGCATACCATTGATGAAAATACCGATGCGCTTACCGTCCATCCCTTGTATGATGACGCGCGAAGCATTACCTAATCCTCCTTGTCGAGCCACCTTGATACCGGCTGCATTGTCAAGTATCTCGTTTAAGGTCGCAGTCTTGTATCTAAGAGATTGGCCGTCGATGATGGTAACTGCGGACGGAACTTCACGATGCGCTTGTGCCTTACTTTTTCCAACTATAACTATATCAGATAAGATATTATTTAATGGTTGTAATTCCACATTACAACAAATGCTGTCATTGACGCATGATTTCTGGTTGAAGGCTATATTACGACTTTTATATCCTATATATTGTACTTTAATCCTTCTGTCGCGACTTGAGGGAAGATGCATTCTAAATGTGCCTGCCTCATCGGAGGCTGTCCCTACGCCAGTGCCTTCTAATATAACTGTGGCACCCTCCAAAGGTTTGTGAGTCAGCGCATCAGTGATTCGACCATAAACTATTTTTTGAGCGTACATATTCTGCCATGTAAATAGGCAAATCAACACTAATAGAAGGTTGTGAAGTATATTTTTATCGCTCATGATTATTTTTTTTATCCATATAATTTCGTATGTTATTTTATTCAATTATTTTTCAAAAATGAACACCATTTAGTTTTGTTCATAAAAAAAGTGCACCGTTCTATGATGAATGGTGCACTTCTCAGTAATCTTATTATAATCCTTTTTATGTAGTATTTATCTTTTATCATACACTTTTATTTTACCTTTGCAAAGTAAATATAAACGAATGCAAAGTAATCTTGCTCATAATTTGCCGAGTACCGGTTTATTTCCACAAAGATATGAGGTGTCTTCTATACTTACAATACCGAGAAATGGGGATTTTTCGATTGTTTCTTTTATCATTAAGCTCGATAGTATTGATCTTATAATGAAGTGATTCGTATGAGATAGTGAACTCATCAAAAGTTTTGAGTAACTCATGCGTATGAGTTTGACAAGTCATCCGTATCAGTTGAGCAACTCATGCGTATGAGTTGAGTGATTCATACGCATCACTTTTGCAACTCATCCGTATGACTTTATAAAGTGATGTCCGACTATTGGAATGTTGCTTTCCAACTCTTCATAATGTATAAAAGCAAGATTAAAAATTTTAGCGGTAAACAGAATAAGAGCACTTGATATCATGCCGAACTCTTTGCTAATTCCTAAAAGTTTTCTTTCTTCTTACAGATTATAACCGGATTGCCATTTATTTTCCTTACTTTTGTAAATCAGATAAAGAGAGAATCAATGAAATCATTAAGTAGTGTTGAAAGAATGACAAAGCATGGCATACATCCTACAGCTACACGTATTCTGGTATTGGATGAGATGCTTAAAGAGCAGCGCCCTATTTCACTTTCCGAACTCGAGGAACAGTTGGACACAGTGGATAAATCGACTGTTTTCCGTGCACTGACTTTATTTTTAAAGCATCATCTTATTCATGCGATAGAAGATGGTAGTGGCGCATTGAAATATGAGGTTTGCGAGGGAGAAGATTATTGTGATGACATGCATACTCACTTTTATTGTGAAATCTGTCATCAGACGTTTTGTTTGAAAGATGTGCCGGTTCCTATTATTCAAATACCGGAAGGCTTTGAAATGCATTTCGTTAACTATATGATAAAAGGGATATGTAAGAATTGTTCTATAAACCATCGTATCCACGAAAATATATAAAAAAGAATTTTATGGGAGAAGTTGGAAATAGCAAAGAAGGGGGCATGCACATCGTGGTCGTAGCGACTTATGATTCCCTGTACTTTTGAGGAGTCATTCCTGTATGGTGCTTAAAGTATTTACAAAAGAAACTGGCTGTTGAGAAGTTCAATTTATCTGTTATCTGAGAAATTTGTAAGTCAGAATGCTTTAACATTACTTTTGCGGACATGATGACAGCCTTATCTATCCAGTCTTTTGCAGTTTCGTTACTTACCAATTTTACAATCGTTCCCAAGTATCGTTGGGTTATACACATCTTATCGGCATAGAATGCGAGCGACCGTTTGTTTTTGCAATTTTGATTTACTAATTGGATGAATTTGTTGAACGTCTCCTGATTATGTGAAATCTGTTGTTTTGTTCCTGATGAGTTGGAATAGACAGAGTATATGTATCGGTAGTAAGTTGCTATCAGATAATTTAACACCTCTTTATCAAAGTCTTTTTGCTTTGTTAAAAGAAGCGCGGTAATAATCAATCCCTTTATAAATTCTACCTTTTCTTTTGCAATATGAATATGAAAATCTTTCAGTTGACCATTGAATATGTATGGAATCTGCCCTCTGAAAGCAATATTCAGAATATCCTCGCTTACGGCTATGCCTATTATCTCTAAATCGGAAGATAATTCTATAATTTGTATGATGCTTCCTTTTCCTAAATAAATTAAGTCTCCAGGTATAAATTGATGGTCAATCAAGTTTATGATGATATGTGCATTCCCTTGTTTGCATATACCTACTCGTGCGTCTTCCATTTCGTATGGATTTTCTTTATAGAGAACATCTTTGAAGATAAATTTTCCGCCATTGATAATACCAATGGAATTATCCAAATAAAAGTCGGAATATTTCATTTGTTGTTTTTCTATTGCCTTATTCAGCAAAGAAAATGTGAGTTTCTTGATTGTTTTCTTATTCATGTTTAATCTTATTTTATGACTCAAAGATAATAATTTGGGGACAATTTGTACAATTAAAATTGATATTTTGTACAATTAGAACATCTATCACTCATAATTGATAATTATAACATGAATAGAACCGATATCTTTGCAACGAAAACAATATACCGGCGAGTATGAATAGATTAAAAACAATTCTCAGTTTGTTTATGTTGCCTTTGTTGCTTCAAGCGCAGGTAACACTGGATGAGTGTCAGCAGGCGGCTCAAGAGAATTATCCGTTAATTAAGAAGTATGACCTGATTAGTCAGACTACCGATTATTCGGTAAGTAACATTAGTAAACGTTGGCTTCCTCAGATATCAGTTTCTGCTCAAGCTACTTATCAGAATAAAGTAACTTCGTGGCCCGATGGAATTCATGGTGTGTTTCAGCAGATGGGATTGGATATGCGGGGGGTGAAAAAAGATCAGTATAAGATAGGTTTGGATATAAATCAAATAGTTTTTGATGGTGGAACAATAAGAAATCAGAAGAACATAACCCGACTTCAAGGAGAAGTGCAGATTGTTCAGAATAATATAGATATGTATGCTATTCGTGGCAGGGTTAATGAATTATTCTTTGGTATTCTTCTGACAGATGATCGAATAAAGTTGAATGAGGATATGCAAGTTGTGTTGAAATCGAATGAGGATAAACTGATTTCCATGTTAAAAAACGGAACAGCTACAGAGAGTGACGTGAATTCTGTTAAAGCTGAGCGATTAAATGTAATGCAACAATATACCGAACTTCTGTCGTTTAAACAGAGCTTATTGCATATATTATCTGTTTTCTGTGGAAAGGAGATTCTGTCTTTGCGGAAACCCGATGTTATCTCTCGTGTTATGAAGAATAATCGTCCGGAGTTGATGTTAGCGGATACTCAGTTGAAACTTATTAATGCTCAGGAGAAAATGCTTATCTCTAATCTCCTTCCAAAGTTAAGTGTATTTGCTCAAGGATATTATGGTTATCCGGGATTTAATATGTTTAATGATATGATGCATCATGATTTCTCTTGGAACGGCATGGTTGGCGCTCGTTTGACTTGGAACATAGGGAGTCTTTATACTCATAAGAATGATAACTTTAAGATTGATTTACAACGTCAACAGTGGGAGAATTATCGCGATGTCTTTCTTTTTAATAATAATCTGCAGCAGATTCAACAAGAAGAAAGTATCGAAATGTATAAGAAGTTGATGACCGATGACGATGAGATTATCCATCTGCGTTCTTCTGTTCGTGAGGCGTCTGAGTCGAAGTTGAAGCACGGTATGATAGATACGAATAATTTGCTTATGGAAATCAATAAAGAAAATAATGCTAAGGTATCTAAGTCTATACATGAGATAGAGATGCTGAAACAAATATATGATTTAAAGTATACAACAAATAATTAAGGATATGAAAGCATTACAAGGTGTATTCGTTATAGCTGTAATAGCTCTGACAGCATGCAATAACAATAAAAGGAATTATGACGCAACCGGTGTCTTTGAGGCTACCGAAGTGACTGTCTCTGCTGAGCAGACAGGACGTCTTCTTCAGCTTGATTTAAGTGAAGGCAGTAAATTAGGATTGGGAGAGCAAGTTGGACTGATTGATACGGTTCAGCTTTATTTGAAAGCCCGACAGTTGGGTGTCACAAAAGATATTTATGCAAATCAACGTCCTGATTTACAAAAGCAGATTGCAGCTACACGCCAGCAATTGTTGAAAGTGGAAACGGAACAACGTAGATTTGAAAGCTTGGTTGCGGACAATGCAGCAACTCAAAAACAATTGGATGACGCAAAGAATGCCGTTCAGGTGTTGCGTCGTCAGTTGGAAGCGCAAATTTCTTCATTGGGTAATAATACACGAAGTTTAAACAGTCAGATGAGTGCCGCGGATATTCAGCGTTATCAAATTCTTGATCAATTGGATAAATGTCATATAAAGGCACCTATTGCCGGAACTGTTTTAGATAAATATGCTGAGCCCGGAGAATTTGCCGTTACGGGCAAGCCTTTGTTTAAGATAGCCGATACTGATAATATGTTTATTCGAACTTATATCACTTCAGTTCAATTGGAGAAAGTAAAAGTTGGTCAGCAGGTAAAGGTTATGAGCGACTATGGTGATAATAAAGGCAGAGTGTATGATGGAATAGTTACTTGGATTTCCAATCGTTCCGAGTTTACTCCTAAGACGATTCTTACCAATGATGAGCGTGCCGACTTGGTATATGCAGTAAAAATTGCAGTGAAGAATGATGGTTATTTGAAGATAGGAATGTATGGTGGGGTGAAGCTATGAAAGCTATCGAAGTAAATAGTGTTTCGAAGCATTATGGTAAGAATATTGTTTTGAATAATGTCTCTTTTTCTGTGAATAAAGGGGAAGTGTTTGGCTTGATTGGTCCGGATGGGGCAGGAAAAACGACTCTTTTCAGAATAATGGCTACTCTTTTATTGTCTGAAACAGGAAGTGTGGCTGTCGATGGTTTTGATGTTGTCAAACAGATGAAAGAGATTCGTCGTAGGGTAGGATATATGCCGGGGAAGTTTTCTCTTTATCAAGACCTTACCGTAGAAGAAAATTTGAAATTCTTTGCTACTTTGTTTAATACTACGATAGAGGAAGGATATGATGTTATAAAAGCAATTTATTCACAGATAGAACCGTTCAAAGGTAGAAAAGCGGGCGCTTTGTCGGGCGGAATGAAGCAAAAGCTGGCTTTGAGTTGTGCTTTGGTGCATCAGCCGAGTGTGCTTTTCCTTGACGAACCTACTACCGGTGTAGATCCTGTTTCACGAAAGGAATTCTGGGAGATGCTTGCATCGTTAAAAGAACGAGGCATTACTATTGTAGTTGCGACTCCGTATATAGATGAAATTCGTCGGTGTGATAGCGTTGCTTTTCTACATAAAGGAAAGATTCAGGGCATTGGAACTGCGAATGAAATTCTGATTCGATTTGCAGATATCTTTAATCCGCCTATGTTGGAACATATTGGAGGACGTAAGAATGTGAATGATGAAGTGATTCATGTGGAGCATTTGACAAAGGCCTTTGGTAATTTCTATGCCGTAGATGATATTTCGTTTTCTGTAAAAAGAGGTGAGATATTTGGCTTTTTAGGCGCAAATGGCGCAGGGAAAACTACGGTAATGCACATGCTGACAGGGTTGAATCAGCCTACCGGTGGACATGGTGTTGTTGCCGGATATGATATTTCTACTCAATATGAAGAAATAAAGAAGCATATCGGTTATATGAGTCAGAAGTTTTCTTTGTATGAGGATTTGACGGTGAAAGAAAATATTCGTTTGTTTGCGGGAATCTACGGTATGAGAGATGATGAGATAGCCTGCAAGACAGAGGAATTACTTGTCAGACTGAAGTTTGTAGAGCATAAAGATACTATTGTCAAGTCTCTTCCGTTGGGATGGAAGCAGAAACTGGCTTTCTCGGTAAGTATCTTCCATGAGCCGAGTGTAGTATTTCTGGATGAGCCGACAGGTGGAGTTGATCCGGCTACGCGACGACAGTTCTGGGAATTGATTTATGATGCGGCTGCTAAAGGAATAACTGTTTTTGTTACTACGCATTATATGGATGAGGCTGAGTATTGCGATCGTATATCTATTATGGTGGACGGAAAGATTCGTGCCATCGGAACACCGGCAGAACTGAAAGAAAAGTTCCACTTGCCGGATATGGATCATGTATTTACTTATTTAGCTCGTCAGGCAACACGTAAATCGGATTAGTTATGAAACAATTCATTTCTTTTATTATCAAAGAAGGTAAGCATATCTTCAGGGATAAGCGGACAATGTTGATTCTGTTTGGTATGCCTGTGGTTATGATGTTGTTGTATGGTTTTGCTATTTCTACCGATGTGCGTAATGTGCGGACTATAGTTGTCACATCTACCACCGATCACCTTACTCAACAGATTATAGAGCGTCTTGGCCAGTCCGATTATTTTACGATTAACGCATTGGCATCTTCTGCCGAAGATGCTAAGCAGATGATTCGTAACCAGAAAGCAGAGATGGCTGTGGTGTTTACCGGAGATTTTGCCAATAAACGTTACGATTCGAAAGCAGCTGTTCAATTGATTACTGATGGCACCGATCCGAATATGGCTCAGATGTATGCTCATTATGCGCAATCTGTCATTATGCAGGCAGTCGCAGGGAATAATAATGTGCCTTTGGTTAGTTCTAAGATGTTGTATAACCCACAATCGAAAAGCGCGTATAACTTTGTTCCGGGTATTATGGGTATGCTGCTGTTGCTTATTTGTACCATGATGACATCTATCAGCATCGTTCGGGAGAAAGAGAGAGGGACTATGGAGGTATTGCTTGTCAGTCCGGCAAAACCTTTAATGATTATAATCGCTAAGGCTGTCCCATACATGCTTCTTTCCATATTTATTCTTGTTACTATTCTTTTTATTTCATATTATATATTGATTGTTCCTATTGCCGGAGGTATCGGTTGGATTGGCGCTGTCTCTTTGTTGTATATTCTACTTTCTCTTTCGTTGGGTTTGCTCATCAGTATCATTGCAAATACACAGTTAGAAGCTCTTTTAGGATCAGCAATGGTTCTTCTTCTCCCCAGTGTTTTTCTTTCCGGAATGATGTTCCCGATAGAGAGTATGCCTGATATCCTGCAATATATTACGGCGATTATACCCAATCGTTATTATATTTCTGCTATGCGGAAGTTGATGATTATGGGCGTTGGAATAGACAGCGTACTTTATGAAGTGGGTGTATTAAGCGTGATGACAGCTGTTTTGCTTTCTGTAGCTTTACTTAAATTTAATAAACGATTAGAATAATGATCATAAAGTATCTGTTGCGAAAAGAAATACTTCAGATTAAGCGGAATCCATTCCTTTTAAGACTGATTTTCATGTATCCTATCATTATTATGTGTGTCATGCCATGGGTAGCGAATATGGAAGTAAAAAATGTTGTGGTCGATATAGTCGATAATGACCATTCCACCACTTCTTCCCAGTTGATTCATCGCATAGAAGCATCGAACTATTTTATCTTTAACGGACAGAAAAGTTCGTATAACGAGGCTCTGAAAGATATTGAAAAGAGTAATGCCGATTTGGTCTTAGTGATTCCAAAAGACTATGAAAAGAATATTGTTAATGGGAAGAAGCCGCAAGTGCTGATTGCAGCCAATGCGGTGAATGGAACCAAAGGGGCTATGGGTACTGCGTATATCACTCAAATAGTTACTGCGAATACGAATTCCGACTTGTCTTCGTTGACATCTAAGATGTCGGTTTTCTATTTGCATAACCGTAGCCTTAACTATAAACTTTATATGATTCCGGCACTGATGGCTTTGCTTGTGATGATGCTTTGCGGTTTTCTTCCTGCATTAAACATTGTGAGTGAGAAGGAGGTGGGAACCATTGAGCAGATTAATGTCACTCCGGTGAAGAAGTGGACATTTATTTTGGCTAAACTCACGCCTTATTGGATGATTGGCATCATTGTCATGATGGTTTGTTTCCTCCTTGCTTGGGCTATCTATGGCATTACCAGTCAAGGGAACCTTCTTTATGTTGTCTTTACCACTCTTCTTATGTCATTGTTTTTCAGTTCAGTGGGACTTATTATATCCAATTACAGCCATACCATGCAGCAAGCCATATTTGTTATGTGGTTTCTTGTGGTATGTATGATATTGCTTAGCGGATTGTTCACGCCTGTACGTTCTATGCCCCAGTGGGCACAGCGAATTAATTTCTTCAATCCGATGGTGTATTATGTTAATTCACTAAGAACTATCTTTATCCGTGGAGGAGCTTTCGTCAGTATTATCAGAGAGGTGTGCGTCCTTTCTGCTTTTGTTCTTGTTACAGGCAGTTGGGCAGTGTTGAGTTATAAAAAGAATAGTTGATTTGATTCTTTCGTCCATAGATCTGTTTGAGGTAAAAAAGTCATCAAGAGTTTGGAGAATATGTTGCACATCACTGACACGTTTCATGGACATGAAATGAGTAAATCGTTTGATGAGATGACTTTTTATTGTTGAGCACTTTGCCTGTTCATATTTAAGATATTATTTGCTGTCGGGCAATAAAAAAGGAACTCCGAGTTTCATTTCAGAGTTCCTTTTGAGCTTTATTCGTTTATATCTATTTTTATTTCTCCTTTTCGCTCATCTTTTCAATGAATTCATCTAAAGTAGGAACCATAGCCGTCAATTGCGATAATTGTAATCCGCTGTTCTCTATACTATGAATCAAGCAGTTTGGAATCTTGACTGCCTTTTGTTTCAAGTCTTTTCCTTTCTGAGTGAGGTAGACTATTTGCTGACGTTTGTCTTTTTCCCCATTCCGACGGGTAACCAAACCGAGTTTCTCCATTCTTTTGATAAGCGGAGAGGTTGTGTTAATACCTAACATCAATTTCTTTCCGATATCATTGACAGGTTGTTCATCACTTTCCCATAATACTAACAACACCAGATATTGGGTATAGGTAATCCCCAGAGGCTTGAAGTATGGCTCGTAAGCTTGAGTGATCAACCTGCTTGCCGTATAAAGACGAAAGCAGAGTTGATTCTGAAGCTTTAATTGGTCATACGACATATTAATCATTTTGTTGAAATTATAGAATGGCTGTTATACGTTCCTCGACTTCTTTCAAATCTTTCGTTGGTTCAAAGCGTGCTACGACTTGTCCTTCACGATTGATAAGGAATTTAGTGAAATTCCATTGAATATCATCTTTTTTGCGCGGTTCGGGGTTGCTTTCGTTATAGAGCTTTTCCATAATCCCGGCTAATTTGGCATCGTATGAGTCATTGAATCCTTTTTCACTTTTCAGCCAGGTATACAGTGGAAGTTCATTTGCTCCGTTAACATCGCTCTTCTTGAACTGTGGAAAGTCTGCCCCAAACTTCAGTTGGCAGAATTCTTGGATTTCCGCGTCTGTCCCGGGAGCTTGATGTCCAAACTGATTGCAAGGAATATCGAGAATCTCTAAACCTTTATCTTTCAAACGATGATACATGGCTTCCAATTCTTCGTACTGTGGAGTGAATCCGCATCCTGTAGCCGTATTTACAATAAGTAAAACTTTACCTTTATATTGTGAAAGGCTGACTTCATTCTCTTTTTTGTCTTTTAGACTAAAATCATAAACTGTTTTGGTATTCATAATTTAATATATTTGTTTGTTTTTATTTCAAAGGACACATTCTTCCTTTATAGTTTCATTACACGTTTCATTTCTAAATTCTCATATCCTTCAGGGCAATGAGTAGAAAGGTAAACGGTAGGATTATTCTTGATAAATTCCCGAACTCTGTCGAGTGTCTCACGCGCAGCAACAATATCTTCGAACACAATGCTGAGTTTATTTGCTTTGAGAGCAGCATCGCAGTAAGTTACATCACCATGAATCATGTAAAACAATTCGTCTTTTTCGACAATGATGATACTATTGCCTTTTGTATGCCCTTTTGCTTCAATGTAATATATACCGTCGGCAATCTTCTCAGACTTAGGAAAGTTATGATAGGGACCATCCTTGTATGTAACTCGTACGATGTTTTCTCCTTCTAATTTCATCGCGTCAGCATCTTCAGCTGATATGTATATTTTTGCGTTGGGAAAATATGGTAAAGCTGCTGTATGATCGGGATGTTTATGTGTAATAAGAATTTTGCTAACTTGCTCCGGACGGTATCCCATTTCGCTGAAAGCATCCATATAATCTTTTATAGATTCACCCATATATAATGGTGCTCCAAGTTTCTTTGCAGGAGCAACAAATCCGTTCTGAAAGCCGGTATCAATAAGAATAACCTCACTGCCGGTATCAATTAAAAAATTTTGAAGACTACTGCGGTATATAATTTGTTCGTCAAATTTATCCTTTCCTTCTTCACCACCGAAGGCAAATGCCTGATTCATAAAACCATGATCATACATTCTAATTGCTTTAATTTCCATCATTTTTTTCTTTTATGTTATTAGTATTTTTATGGACTATGCTTTACAGTATTTTCATTTCTTTTTTCACGCGACAAATGTAGTATATCTTTTTTATATCTCAAGCGATATATACAACATCTTAACTTGTTTTAATAAAATGTGTTGTATCAATAATTTATATATATATTTGTGAGGATAAAGAATTTTAATATAATGAATAAGAAGAAAAGCAGTCTTTTAGGCTCTATGGTAATATTGATCGCGATGCTTTTGGTGGTGTATCAGAATTATAATAAGCAAACCACGAATATTAACGCAAAGGAAGAGAAACTGACGGATCAATTAACTTCTGATACGTTAAATACTAAGTTTTGGGAGCCAGAGAATACCTCGATGACGAAAAAGCCAACTTATTCAGTTGATAAGATGGAGATTCCTGTAGTCTATCATTATGCCGGTGGAGAGCGTATGGATCGTATGGGTTACACTATTTATTATGATCCTGAATTTAAAACCCCACGATGGGTGGCTTGGGAAATAACTCGTAATGAGGCAAAGAGTGATAATGCACAGCGTCCGACGGAGTTTACTCCGGATCCCAACATAAAGGGAAGCAAAGTTTTTTCTCAAGACTATACACGCTCCGGCTATGATCGTGGTCACATGGCTCCGGCCGGTGATATGAAATGGAGTAGCAAATCGGAAGAAGAGACTTTTTATATGACGAATATCTGTCCGCAGAACCATGAGTTGAATAAAGGCGATTGGAATGATTTAGAGATTCAAACTCGTTATTGGGCTAAGAAGTATGGAAAAGTATGGGTGTGTTGCGGACCGATTTATAAAACTAAGAATCCTAAACGAATCGGTACCCATAAGGTGGCAGTGCCTGATGCGTTCTTTAAAGTGGTACTTTTTAATAAAGGTAAGGATAATCCTGTATGTGTTGGCTTCCTTTTCGATAATAATGCTTCTCATAAGAAAATGAAAGACCGAGCTGTGTCTGTCGATTCAGTGGAAAGTTTAATAGGAATGGACTTCTTCTCGTACATGCCCGATGAAATAGAGAATAGGATAGAAACAAAAATACCGGATATATTCCATTAGTTGACTGTTAAAGTTGTCAACGTTCAAAAGAAAAGGAGATAATTAAAAGCTATGCTATTTTATAAATTTATACTTTTTCGCGGCTATCGAGTGATTGAGGGAATGTTTGACAAATACGTTTATTCATGCTTTCAGCATAAAAAACTTGGAAGATACAGCTGTAAAGCGTTGAGATGAATGTAAACATTTTGTTTCTTTTCAGATAGATTGTTTGTATTCAATTCGCGTTTCAAAGAATATTTCTTTTAATTTTTAAGGAAAATCTTTTGAGATGCAAACTTTTTATGTAATTTTAGCCATTGAACAAATTATATTATTAGTAATAAAAAGTAATACTATGTCTAAAATTTCAAGAAGAGACTTTCTTAAAAGAAGTTCAATGGCTGCGGCAGCATTTACTATTGCTCCGAATATCATTTTAGGTAAGAGCCATGGTCACATCTCTCCGAGTGACAAATTAAACATTGCTGCCGTTGGTATAGGCGGCATGGGTCATGCTAATATCAATCAGGTTAAGGGGACAGAGAATCTTGTTGCTCTTTGTGATGTCGACTGGAATTACGCGAAAGGCGTGTTTGAAGAGTTCCCAAAAGCAAAGCGTTATTGGGACTGGCGTAAAATGTTGGATGAAATGCACGATTCTATTGATAGTGTCATCGTTGCTACTGCAGATCATACTCACTGTATCATTGCTTCCCATGCTATTACTTTGGGTAAGCATGTTTATGTTCAGAAACCTTTGACACACTCTGTTTACGAATCTCGTTTGTTGACAAACTTGGCTAAGAAGTATAACGTAGCCACTCAGATGGGGAATCAGGGCTCTTCGGCTGCCGGTGTTCGCCAGACTTGTGATTGGATTTGGAATGGTGAGATTGGTGAAGTTAAAAAAGTTGTTTGCGGAACGAACCGTCCTATTTGGCCACAGGGTCTTCCAACTCCTGCCGGACAGTGGGTTCCCGACACTTTGAATTGGGATTTGTTTACCGGTCCTGCCAAAATGAGACCTTATAATGAAATTTATCATCCATGGAATTGGCGTGGATGGTGGGATTATGGAACAGGGGCTCTCGGCGATATGGCTTGCCATGTTATGCATCCTATCTTCAAGGCTTTGCAATTAGGTTATCCGACGAAAGTTCAGGGTAGCTCTACATTATTAATGTCCGATTGCGCTCCTTCTGCGCAAAGCATTAAACTGACATTCCCTGCTCGTCAGTCAAAAGATAAGAGATGTAAGATTAAATTGCCGGAAGTTGAAGTTAGTTGGGTTGATGGTGGTATTACTCCTGAAATACCTGAAGGATTCCCCGCAGATAAGCAATTAGATATTGACGGTCCGGTTATTTTCTACGGAACTAAGGATACCTTGGTTTGCGGTTGCTATGGTCGTGATCCTTGGTTGCTATCCGGTAGAGTACCTAATTGTCCGAAGACTCAGCGTGAAATTACGGTTAGTCATGAAATGGATTGGGTTCGCGCTTGTAAAGAGAATCCGGAGACCCGTGTACAGACTGCTTCAAACTTCTCTGAGGCCGGTCCGTTCAATGAAATGGTTGTTATGGGCGTGTTGGCTGTCAGACTGCAAGGCTTACATCGTATTCTCAATTGGGATGGTCAGAATATGCGTTTCACGAATATCAATGATTCCGATATTATTGAAATGACTAAGAAGGACAACTTCTCGGTTAAGGATGGTCATCCTACATTTGGTAAGGATACTGAGAAAGTTAACGCAAAGTCGTTTGCCGAAGAGCTTATCAAGCATACTTATCGTAATGGTTGGTCATTACCGGCTATGCCATAATTAAGAATTTCAAACAGAAAAGAAAGGCGGTTTCTATTTAATAGAAGCCGTCTTTTTTTGTTGAAGTGGCAAAATTATCAGAAGTTTTGTATTCCTCACGTGCGTGGTTCATGTGTCTCACGTGCGTGGTTCACATGTCTCACGTGCGTGATACACTTGATTCATGCAGGTGATACACCTAATTTTTCTATTGAAAAGATGAATTCGATTAAATATCTACAATAGTAGAAATTAAATGAGTCTCATAGACAAAACAGATTATCTTTTTCGTAATAACAATCTACAATAGTAGAAATTAAATGAGTCTCATAGACCTAAAATCGGAAGCAGTGGTTACTATGCTATCTACAATAGTAGAAATTAAATGAGTCTCATAGACAGGTATGAAGCTAAGACTTTTTTCTTCTTATCTACAATAGTAGAAATTAAATGAGTCTCATAGACTTTTTGATGACTTCATCTGTGTATTGAATCTACAATAGTAGAAATTAAATGAGTCTCATAGACGGAAGATGTTGGAGCCGGTATAGCTTTATATCTACAATAGTAGAAATTAAATGAGTCTCATAGACTGTTAGTGCTTGTCCGCTATCCATTACCCCATCTACAATAGTAGAAATTAAATGAGTCTCATAGACATCCGAACTATCCCGACTTCGAGGTTCTATCTACAATAGTAGAAATTAAATGAGTCTCATAGACGACACAAGACTTTCTTCTTGCAATACCGCATCTACAATAGTAGAAATTAAATGAGTCTCATAGACTCATAATTGGTGATGACGCAATCGAAATCTACAATAGTAGAAATTAAATGAGTCTCATAGACTCCAATAGTACAAAGATAGTAGTTTTATTATTAAGCATCAAATACTTATATATATTTTTTATTATAGATGTTTTACCCACATATGATATTGGCATTCATAAAAATCGTTTATAAAGTGCTGAAGTTAATACGTTTAGACCAAATTTTAAGTTTGTGTATAGATCTGGCTTTGCGATCTAAAAATAGACTATGTCGACATCCCTATGTATAGCATTACCATATTTTCTAAGTTTTATTCCAGAAGCATCAAAGATAATGACACTATCACCACCTTCAAACAACTTTGTAAATTCATCTTCTATCTTTATGACAAGATTGTCTAATATTCTATTACTATTATTTACTTCATATACAGAGAATTGGAGTCTTATAGCTCCATTTTTAGTAAGCATTTTAGAAAAACGTGTTCGCAGCTTGTCGTCTTTGATGTCATAACTGATTATTAGCATAAGTAAACTAAATGAAGAATTGTGGATATTGAGATGCAGGCTTTTGTTGCATAAAACATCGATAGTATTTTTGGACATACTTAAATATTTCTATTTTGTAAGGAATGAGCGCATTAAAGAAGACTTTACAATAATCTTGATTTTTTTCGTGTTTTAGCATATATTCACCTTTATGAATCACGAAGTCTTTGTCAGAAAACTGATTCCGATTATATGCAATTCGAACTGTTTTGTCTATGATGCAACGATATGGTTCCATGATATCACAGACTAATGATTTGCGTTTGAACCACATTCTGTGAAAAACGCCAACATATAAATCAAATCCAAACATTCTCAAGAAACATTCTATATAGTTAAATAATATTGTATAGCCGATGTCAAGTGTAGTATTCAATGCGTCACATTTAGTTCTTGGTCGACGTAGTTTCCAATTATAGTCTTGAAAGAATGCTAAGAAAAAAGTTTTGGATGCAAGTCCTTCAATGCCCATGAGCTGAGTGTATTCTGATGCAGAAACTGCTTTTTGATAACATTCTTTACATTTCGTTTTAGCATATTCTGTTAGTTCATCTTTCCTCCTTGTGCATTGAAGTGTTTTTATTTGGTTTTGTATTTTGTTTATTACAAGTATTCTTGCGATATCAATATCTTCTTTATCAAGTTGATATTGACGCTGATGCAGGAGAAAATTTGCTTCGGCATAATTGGCCCAAAAGAACACGGGTCTAAAATTGGGCTTGACGACTATAAGTGCGACACCATATTTTTTACATTTCTCTATCAAGGGAGTTGTTATTCTAATATGGCCAACGATGAATAGTATAAGTATTTTCTGAAAAGGAAGTTTGGTTAGGGTCTTCATTTTGTCAGAATTCTCTTTTTGTTCTTCAAGCAAAAGCTCACCATTACTAACACGTAATGAGCGTTCTTTAATGCAGTTGATGACGAAGATGGTACGATATTCTATGTCCTTATGTGTAAACATTTTCCGAATTAGTTTTATCACAAAGATTACAATATATGCAATGAGTGCATTTATTTGGATTGATACTTATAGGAAGAGAAGGATCATAAGTTTGAAACTGATTGATAAAGTCTTCAAATTCTCTTTCTTGTACTTTAGTTGGTATTTCGACTGGAATCATTTTATTGGTAGATATTTCATAAAAAGCTATAGCATTTACTTCATATCCCATTTCGAGTAAACAGAACATTTGTGCCCATAGTTGATATATTTGCCCACGATATATTTTCTTTAAGTTGTATTTTCGTTCTATCAGTATTTTTTCTTTACGTTTATACACATCAATTTTACCCATTATGTGAAAACGTTCAGAATAGACAGGTAGACTCAGAATGACATCGGATCTGTTACTTGATGTTTTATGGTCAGTTGGCTCGTGAGCAATTTTGCCTTTAGTCTGTGGAATGGCATGATACATCGTTTCGTCCGTATCCATATAAATATTATGTAGATATATGGAATACGGGCAAAAGATAAAATCATTGAGAGTTGATATGGATATATAATCTTGCATTACTTTGGGAGATAAGGTTTCTGTTGAGCAAATAGCAACCATTCCTTATTTGAAATAGTAAGTTTTGGACTTTTATCTTCTTGCGTATTTCGTATCTGCTCTGCCATCCATAGTCCTTTACGGGCAATGTTGTATGCACCATTGGCATCGGCATTCATTGGAAGGTTACTCCCACAAGTGCGGCTATCATAGAAATTTCCATTTGTATCTGCTACAGGCGATACAATATAATCAATTTCTGTGCCTGTCATGCTGTTTCGCATTTGCAATGTGAGTTTTAGCAGACAAAGAAGCCTTTCAAAAAAGTCTTTTGAGTTTTGTTTCACAATCGCTTCTTTCAGATTATTGTTTTTGATGTCAATATTGAAATCTTCGAAAAGTTTCTGATATGCCTTAGAGAGGTCGAATTCTTTATTATCCCATGAAAAATTTTTGTCTGAATTGCGGAATGTTTTGATTCGTGTTCCCCATGTGCAGAGTGTCCATTTTGTTTGTGTTCCTTTTGCTTTCTGAGTGAAGTTATTGTAATCGAACTTTAATTCAAACCAACCTTTTGAAGAATTGTATTTAATTGAATCGAATTTACTGAAGAAGGTTTGTGCTTTAATAATTGATTCATAACGAGTACTAAAAAGATTTACAAATCCAGTTACGGGATCTATTTTACTGGTATTCCATGCAGGAATGTAGAGGAGAACGCCGTTTTGCTTACCCATATTTTGAAAACTTTTAAATTGGTTGGTCAACTGATAGGCATGAAGCAGACCACCATAGGCTTCAGCAGGGAGCGTTTTGTCAACGAGGTAGTTCAGTTTATCGATAAGGCTTTTCTCAAACTGTTGATAAACGGAACTTTCTATCTTTTGTCGGCTTCGTTTGAAACCTATGCTCAAGTCTTCGAGTATAACAATAGCATTGTACTTTATAATGAGTTGTGCGATTTTATGGATTACCTGACTAAGAAAACCTTGCTTGAGTTCTTTGATGTTTTCAATTGTTTGCCAACTTTGGCGTTCCTTCTTTTGTGCAGCTTCACGATTATTGAGCAAGTCATGGTAGTTGGTGTGATAAGTATTACCGTTATACTTGTTTGTAATTTCATTAAGTGAATATTGTTCTTTGATATTACCTTTAGAATCAATAACTGTGAGGTACAAGAGGTGGCGTTCACCACGATCGATGCCAATGAAATGCAAATCTTTAGTTGACCTGATATACTTATTTACAAGTGAGTTGATATTACCGGATGTTGTACTTTTAAAGTTCATTGTAATAGATACATGGAATTGGAACTTGTCTATTGTATATCGCTTGTCTTTTATAAGATCGTAATCAAATACACTTTGTTTTTTAGAGTTTTCTATGTTTTTATTATTAATAGGTTGATTGGCAGGGTGTGTAGGGCGATCGTAATGCAGGCTCGATTTGCGAAAAAAGATTTCGGCTTGACCATTCAGCTTATAAATTACATCTGCAAGATTGCGCTCATCGAATACCATCTTCCAATACAGTGTGTGCATGTTAGGAGTCCCCTTGCTATATGGTGAGAAATCTTTGTTATATATTTGGAAGAGATAGAGTTTTCCTTCATCCACAAGTGAATTGATATAGTTGACAGATACATTGCGGAAAGAGATTTTATACCCTTGGTTATCAACTTCTCGATAGAAATCATTTAGATTTTCATACGTTTCTGTATCAGAAAAATTGAAATCAAAGTTCTTCCAAGATTCATATTTGTTGATTGAAGCTTTGAAGAAGTCTATTAAGTCATGACAATCTTTTAGACTGAAGTTATCTCCTTTTTTGTAGGTACCCTTATCATAAATTGATATTATATTGTCACTTGGATCAAATTTTTTAATATCAGAATGTGGTAAGAATACTTTTGGGAACATTTTACTTGCACCTGGCAGTAGTTTATAATTCATTTTCTCGTAACATGGTTCCTCTGTGGGAATACTACCTTCAAATATTTTGTTATTCTTTTTATTCATAATGGCAAGATAGTATAAACCACCCTTACGTAGAATGATACTTGTGTTGTCTGTCTCTTTATTCATATCCCAACCGTTAAGTAGCTGTGAATTTTCAAAGTTCAATTTAATCTTCTCAATAGAATAAGGTTTGCGAGTGAGGTAGTTGCGTACTTTATTATAAAGAGGCGTTATGTTGTCAATCACATCCCAAACATAGGCAAGTTCACCATAGAATCTGTCGTCCTTGTCAGGTTCCTCACCGTTATCGAGTAGAGGTTTGATGAAACGCTGGAGATTCTTGATATTGTCAAGTAGGTTCTTGAGTTGAGCAACAGAATCTTTGTCTTGTACAAGATTTCTATCTTTCGGATATTCATTGCTGAGAAAGTCTTTTACTTGATTATAAGAGATTGTTATTTGGGTGATGAAATTAACTGTCTGTTGCTCTGTTGTGTTTAATGCACCTATTTTTGCAATGTAGTTTTCAATTTTTTTGTGATATTCATCTCCGAGGAGCTGTAGGCATTCATTGATAAAGCTGATTCTAAAGTTTTTAAATGATTTGAAATACTTTGCTTTGCGTTTCTCATAAACCTCTTCTTTGATTTTTCCTTGCGGATAATCTGTTTCGTATTTCTTTTCAATAGCCTGTTTAATAATACTCCAATCGCTAAATATCTTCTGTGAAATATCTGTTAATTGGAGGTCGTTATTTAAGTATATTTTGCTAAGATCGTAATCGGCAACAGATTGAAGGAGTATTTTAGTTCGATCGAGAATATCATCTGCAAGCAACTTGCAGAAATCGTCAATGGAGGAAAGTACTTGATTGTCATTACTGAATTCTTCTTGTAACCATGAAATCTGTTCTCTATCGCTGAGTATTTGCTTGAAGAGAGGTTTCAGCTTTGGAAGACGATCTTCTTTCTTTTCCTGCTTCTGATTATAGAGGTTGATATACTCATTAATTCCTTGAATTTTGATTCCGTCTTCTTCTATTTTGCCTCCGATGACTGCATTGTAGATTTCAATTTGTGTTTGAGTGAGTACCGTACTATAATAATTAAGAGAGAATATTTCGTTTAAATTGTTGACATTCAAATACCCTTGTTCGGAATATACCATGTAAATAGTTGCAAGTTTCTCAGCAATAGGACTCTCAGCAATTTTTTGGAAAGTGTTGATATTATCTATGAATTTTGGAAGATTCTCGTGAATTAAACGGTAAGCAATAGCTGTCGATTTAGCTTCAGAAGAATACATATTCATTCTATTTTGGTGAAAACCGGTGAAGTAGGTTGTAAAATCGCTGAATTCTTTAACAAGTTCCATATCTTCAGGTTTGGTTACAAATGTGGGAAGATCTTTCTTGATAAGCTCTTTCTTATTAATAGTCTTAAATTTGGGATCATTGGTTAATGCATAGGTTATTTGTTTCCTAAGATTCTCATGGACTTTTTCAAATTCTTTATTCTGTACTTCAGTCTTTGTGTGCAAGATATAAAGATTGTAATATTCTTGAAGTGAATTTTGCTTGTTTTCATTTTCATATACAAGTTTACACTCAGAAAGTGCATGTTCGATGTATGTTTTGTGATACTCATCAATGATTTTCTTAACTTTTTTGTAACTTTCTGCTCTGTGTTCATCTTCTTGAAAAATGCCAGCATTCTTCATATTTTCTACAGTTTTGCCTATAGGTTTCAATTCAAAACGCAAGGTCTTACTCAGTGGATACAAATTTGTGAATGTTTTTAGTGTATTGTTCATATCTTTATATTTTTGTTAACAATACAAATTTAGTAAATTTTATTAAGAAGTATATGATAGTATATAAATTTAATTGCTGAATTTGATTTTGGCTTTGTATTATATAAAAATTGGGCTCTCTTTAATGTTTTAGCGGGATACCTATTTATAGGTATAAATACATGATAAAACAAAAATTAACATAAAAACATGATATAGAACAGATAAAAGTTCATATATTCGCAATCCATAATAAAAGAACAGAGTGAAAGTAAAGGCTAAAAGAAGAATAACTATTGCATGGGTATTGCTTTTTGCGCTTATGCCTTTGTTCGTTGTGAAGGGTATTCATCATCACAATGAACAAAAAATAGTTATTAGTCATTCAGAAAAAGGATCTGTTCCGACTTCGAATGATGAATGTTTAATTTGCCAGTTTACTCTTTCTCCTTTTACTCAAGTTGAAACAGTTCAGATTTGTTGTATAATCCCTGTTTTTCTTTTCGAACCGATTTTTCATCTGAATAGGTTAAGGTTTAGACCTACTTATTCACAATGTTTACGAGCGCCTCCTTTTTTATCTTTTATATATTAATTAATCTAAGGTAAAAACCTTATTTATCTCTTTTTGTCGGTTTACAAGTTATTAGGCAGAAAACAGCAGTGGTATGTATTATGCTACCAAAGCAATATGGATGTATTGTTTTGTTTTGTTTTCACCCGTAATATACATTGATTATTGACCGGCTAACTGAAATACAAAATACTATTTCAGTAACTATTTATGTTGAATAAGTAAAGTGCTATGATGAAAAGGATGGCTGTAACAGCTGTATCATTCATGCTGGTCGTTTTATCTCATGCTCAACAGCAGGACACTGTCAAAAGCATGGTAAAGGATGGCATAACAATGAATGAAGTTGTTATTATAGGAAACAATAACAAGAGAGACGTTATGATGAAATCTTCTCAGAATCTTGTGAGCATAGGGAAATCCTATATAGATGCCAATATATCCGGTAGCCTGATGCAAAGTTTGGCGGGGATACCGGGAGTCAAAGCTATGAATATAGGCTCCGGGCAATCAAAACCGGCCATACGCGGGTTAGGTTTTAACAGGATGGTAGTAACAGAAAACGGCATTAAACATGAAGGACAGCAATGGGGAGAAGATCATGGTCTTGAAATAGATCAGTTTTCCATTGATAAAGTTGAAGTGATAAAAGGCCCTTCTACTTTACTCTATGGTTCAGATGCTATTGGAGGCGTCATAAACCTGTACAGTAATTATATTCCTATCAAACGATATGAAGGAAAAATTGATTTATTCGCACGAAGCAATAATGAATCAGTTGGACTTTCTGCTCAATTAGCCGGAAAGAACAAGCATTTTTATTATCGGGCAAACTTGACACTGATTGACTATGCCGATTACAAGGTTCCTGCCGATAGTATTCAGTACTACTCTTACTATATAAAATTAAAGAATAGGCGTTTACGTAATACTGCCGGCAAAGAATATGACGGAAGTTTCACATTTGGATATCTGGGAGATAACTTTTCTTCCAGTATAAGAATTTCCGATACGTATGCAAAAAGCGGTTTTTTTGCTGACGCACATGGATTGGAAGTGCGAATGTCGGACATAGACTATGATCGTTCTCGGAGAGATATTGATTTGCCATTTCATGGAGTTAATCATTTGAAGATAATAAACCACTCGGCTTGGCGATGGGGAAAGATACACATGGAAAGTGATCTTTCTTTCCAGAATAATCTTCGTAAGGAACAATCGGAACCCATATCGCATGGTTATATGCCTATACCGCCCAATACATTGGAAAGAAAGTATGTCAAGAATACTTATACTGCTAATGTAAGCATGAATACGTTATTGGCGGAAAAGCATAGTCTGAGAGCGGGATTAAATATTGAATATCAACATAATAAACGAGGTGGATGGGGATTTATCATTCCGGATTTTGAAACAACTTCTTACGGAGGATATGTATATGATCGGTATCATCTGACTGAAGATTTGATTTTGAGTGCCGGTATACGTCTTGATAAAATACATACTCATATTCATCACTATAGCGATTGGTATAAAACGCCTGTTGAGGGATTGGATTCTATATATAAAGAACGTTCTGCCGATTTAAAACGTTCATTTAATAGTCTTACATGGTCTCTTGGCGTCAATTATAATGTAGGGCAATGGATACTGAAAGCAAATTTAGGGAAAAGTTTCCGTGCGCCCATTCCGAAAGAGTTAGGTGCTGATGGTATTAATTATCACATATTCCGTTATGAGAAAGGAGAATCTAAGTTGTCTCCGGAAGAATCTTATCAGTTTGACGCGGGAATCAATTGGCATAATGATGTTATTAACATCCAGTTAGATCCTTATCTGAATTATTTTCCCAATTATATCTATTTGAATCCGACTTCCGGTTATACAGAAGGGTTGCAGACTTATTATTATACGCAGAGCAGAGTTATTCGTTATGGATTTGAAGCAGAAGCAAATTATAAGTTTTCACGAAAGTGGGAGACCGGATTAAAAGGAGAATATTTATATGCAGAACAACTTTCAGGTGATAAGAAAGGATATACATTACCTTTTTCGCCTCCTTGGTCAATTGGTACGGAACTAAAATATATACTTTCGCCGGAACAGGAAGAAAAGAGCGGTTTTATTTCAATCACTTATAAAGTTGTCGGAGATCAGAATGAAATCGTTCCTCCTGAAAAAGCGACAAAAGGATATAGTGTGCTGAACATGAGCATTGGTAAAGTTTTTACATGGAAAAGTTATGGATTAAAGCTCAATCTGCAAGGATTAAATTTGTTAAACAAGAGATATTATGACCACACCAGTTTTTATCGATTAATCGATGTGCCTGAACCGGGTCGTAACTTCTCTTTAATGATAGGAGTTGTTTTTTAAAATAAAGATAGCAACTAAAAAGAAGATATCGTATAATAAGTGAATAGAGAAAAATATTAATTTAATAAAACAATTATGAAAAAGAATTTATTATTTATAACAACATTCGTATTTAGTTTATGTATGTTTATTTTTTCATCTTGTAAAAAAGATGATCCAAATGATAACGCAAAACCGGTTATTAATTTGACAGAGGTTGGCGCGGAAAATAGTAAAACAGTAACTGCGGGGAGTGACCTTCATCTTGAAGGTGAAATCATTGCCGAAAGTTTAATAAAACGTATTGATATAGAAATTCATCAGAAGAAAGGTGGTAATTTTAAAATAACACAATCTTTTACTGACGGTAAATATATCGGTGTAAAGAATGTAAAGTTTCATGAGCATATTGATATTCCTGCAGATGCTCCTTCCGGAGAATATCATTTGCATTTTACCGTAACAGACCAATTAGGGCAAACGGAAATGAAGGAATCTGAATTAATGATAAAAGAGGCGTCTAAGCATATCACAGTAAAAGATCTGAAATTTGGAGCTTCGCATGATTTTCCTGATAATAAAATTGGCTATATAGGGACAAAGCCACTGGTCTCGGCTCATATTACAGCAGAAAACGGACTTGATAAAATTGTTGTTCACATTCATAATGAAGAAGGAACACCGGCATTTGAAGTAGATACGACTTTCACATTCGAAGGTGAAAAAGAGTGGGGCATTAACGGGCAACATAAGCACATTGCTATTTCTGACAAAGCTCCTGTAGGAGAATATCACATGCATGTTAATGTATATGATAAGCAAGGAGAAGTATCGGAACATGCTATTGAAGGCGTTATGTTCAAAAAGAGTGACGCAACATTATCGGATATTGAAATCGGTACGAAACATTCAGCTGTGGCTTCAGATATTATGACCAAGTTCAATGTAAAAGCTGAAGGTAATATACATTCTATTCGTATGCGAATTTATAAAGAAGATGCTCCAAAAGAATATTTTTATAATCATACATTAAAAGAGGAATTTGCTAATAAAGAATTAAAGGAATATGCTTTTAATCAAAAGTTAGAAGCTAAATCTGACGATGGTAAATATGCTCCTGCAGGAGAATATATTCTTGAGATTAGAATAGAATACGCACAAGGAGCAAGTAAGATATTCAAAGAGAAATTTAGTATAACAAAAAAATAAATTAATATTTAATAATAAAGTATATAGTATGATAAGTAATAAACATTTAGTAATTTATAGCTTGAATTTGCTTTTATTCCTCCTTGTTACAAGTTGTAGCAAGGAGGAAAGCCACAAAGACTTGGAAAAACCGGTAATAGAAACAAATAGTGATGCAGTACCTCAAAACTGCCAAGTATTCTATAAAGGAGAAGAAATACCTTTTAGATATACTTTCACTGATAACGAAGGTTTAGGGAGTTACAATATTGAAATACATAATAATTTCGATCATCATACCCATAGTACCGATGCAGGAGATTGTTCTTTAGATGAAAAGAAGAAACCCGTGCAACCGTGGGTATATAACAAAGATTTCTTTATTCAAGAGAATTCTTTACGATACAATGCTCAGGTTAATATCCCTATTCCTGCAAATATTGACTCGGGAGACTATCATTTTATGGTTAGGGTAACCGATAAATCAGGATGGCAGGAGCTGAAGGCTGTAAGCATAAAGATTTTAGATAAAAAGGATTAGAAACACATATAACCAAACATTAATTTGATGGGAAATATATTACATAAAAGAATAAATTATATAGTTATTATTTTACAATTACTTTTTACTCCATTGTTTGCTAACGATAATATTCCATTACCAAATAATGGTACGGATGCAAATGTATACGGACATGTAAAAGATAAAAAAAGTGGAGAACATTTACCTTACATTAATATATTAGTTAAAGGTACTACTATTGGTACAACGACAGATGCAACAGGACATTACTTCTTAAAGAATTTACCTGTTGGTACATTAACCATTGAGGTGAAATATATCGGATACCGCACAATACAGAAGAAAGTGGTCACTCAAAAGAATACTACTCAAGAGCTTAATTTCGAGTTGGAAGAAGACGACATTGCATTGGATGAAGTGGTTGTTTCTGCCAATCGAATGGAAACAATGCGTAGGATTGCTCCTAATTTAGTCAGTGTAGCAGATTCAAAGCTTTTTGAAAACACTCATTCTACTTGTTTAGCGCAAGGCTTATGCTTCCAGCCGGGGGTACGTGTGGAGGATAATTGCCAGAATTGTGGGTTTACTCAGGTTCGTATCAACGGATTGGATGGGCATTATTCACAAATATTGATGGATTCACGTCCTATATTCTCCGCGTTAACCGGAGTATACGGGTTGGAGCAAATACCATCAAGTATGATTGAACGTGTAGAGGTGGTACGTGGTGGCGGATCCGCTCTTTTTGGAGCGTCAGCCATTGGAGGTACAATTAATATCATCACAAAAGAACCTACTCACAATTCGGCAGAGGCTGCTCATTCGTTGATGTCTTTAGGTGGAAGTAATTCTTTTGAAAACAATACGACCTTGAATGCTTCTTTAGTTACGGAAGATAATAGGGCAGGATTCTTTGTTTACGGACAAAACCGTTACCGTTCCGGTTACGACCATGATGGAGACGGATATACAGAACTTCCTAACTTACGGAATCAAACGATCGGCTTACGTTCTTTCTTACGTCTTAGCCCATTTTCAAAAATAACATTGCAGTATCATAGCATTAATGAATTCCGTCGTGGTGGGAATATGCTAAAGCGTCCACCCCACGAGTCTAATATTACAGAACAGATAGAACATAATATCAATGGTGGAGGAATAAGCTATGATTATTTCGCTCCGGATGAAAAGAATAGATTGAATGTGTATTTCTCTTTCCAAAATACCGACAGAAAGAGTTATTATGGTGGAACGGGTGAAGGCATTACCGAAGAAGATAAAGAAAATGCGGAAAAAGCCTATGGAACTAGCAGCGATCTTACATTAGTGGGTGGAGCACAATATATACATTCGTTTGATAAACTAATATTTCTTCCTTCCGACTTTACAGTAGGAGCAGAATATAATTATGACGGTTTGAAAGATGAAGTCTTAGCTTATCAAAGAAACATGGACCAGAAGATACGTATTGCCAGTGCTTTCTTTCAAAATGAATGGAAGAATGAACAATGGAGCTTCCTTGTGGGAGGACGTGTGGATAAGCATAATTTAGTAAGTAAAGCCATATTCTCACCAAGAGTAAACTTACGCTTTAATCCAAGTAAGAATGTTAATTTCCGCGCAAGTTATTCCGGAGGATTCCGTGCTCCACAAGCATTCGATGAGGATTTGCATGTGGGCATTGTCGGAGGAGACCGTGTTGTGACACGTTTAGCGGAGAATTTGAAAGAAGAACGTTCTAACAGTTTCAGTGTGTCGACTGATTTATATCATTCTTTTGGAAAAGTACAGACTAATCTGTTGATAGAAGGTTTTTATACTATATTAGATGACGTGTTTGCCTCCAGAAAGTTAGATAAAAAAGATGCTCAAGGCAATGATATTCTTGAACGTTACAATGCATACGGAGCAAAAGTCTGGGGATTAAACCTTGAAGGAAAAGTTGCGTTTACATCATGGTTCCAACTTCAAGGTGGAATTACATTCCAGAAAAGCCGATATGACGAAGCGGTAGAATGGGATGAAAATGCGCCTAAAGAGAAAAAGATGATGCGTACTCCTGATATTTACGGATATTTTACTACAACAATTAAGCCAATGAAACGTTTGAGTACATCTCTGTCGGGTACATATACGGGAAAGATGTTGGTTGGACGTGCGGGTATTGAAGAAGGTCCTGGAAAACGTGATCCTCTTGCCATTACTACTCCTGATTTCTTTACGTTGAATCTGAAAGTTGCGTATGATATACCGGTATATAAACAAACTATTTTACAAGTCAATGCGGGAATACAGAATATCACCAATGCTTATCAAAAAGATTTTGATAAAGGTTGGAATCGTGACTCCGGATATATTTATGGTCCGTCTTTACCAAGAAGCTATTTTGTTGGCGCAAAAATAAGCTATTAATTATGATGTATTTAAAAGAGAGTGTGTCTAAATAGGCACACTTTCTTTTTGTGTGTCTATAAGATGCATAAAAAGTCGTGTATTCATTTACAGAGAAGTAATGATACACGGCTTTTGTTATTTTCAATTTACCGGATTCACCTTATTTCTTTGTAGTGAAAATAAGTACTTAACCTGTGAACAAAGGTATGGAATATATTGATGAAAGCGAAAGTATCTACTCTAAACAAGGAGTTTTTCAAATACTATTCCTATATATTTGCGCTTATTAGTTAACTCTATAACGCAACTAATAAGAATATTTTTTGCATAATTTCTGTTTTTTTCTTGTAAAGAAGAAAAAATTAGTTTAATTTTGCATTAGTTATTATAAGAAAACCTATAAAACAACTGAGTTCGATATAAGAAATCTATTTGAAAAGTTATAGGAGCGCGATGCTTTTAGTGTCTTTATAGTTGACAATTAATAAGATACAATAATAATTCCATTTTTATTGAAAGTCATGGACTTCACCGAAAAACTTTTCGGTGAAGTTGTATGCTGATAAAAGATACATATTACAAAGTTCATTTGAAAAACTTTTCATTGACGATATACGTCTGATGACAAAATTACGCAAGAACATGAAAGATTTCATCACACTATTGCAGAACAGAATCATGTTACGTAAAAGGTTTACCATTGATACGGTCAATGATGACCGTTCAAGAATGTATGGCACATAGAATACATTATAAAAAGCGGCGTAATGGACATTTGGTAGGCTGAAAACCTCTCGTGTTTTAGTAATGGACATTTGGTAGGCTGGTAATTCCAGCCTACTTTTTTATATTCAGGAACCCATCTATGAACTTCTTTTTATTAACCTC
>NZ_JAJLQX010000039.1 GCF_021295095.1 Phocaeicola oris | reverse complement strand
CAAAGATCGATGCGCTCCCTTGCGGAAAGCGGGTACAAAGGTAGAACAACTTTAAATAACACGCAAATCTTTTTATGCTTTTTTTTAACTTATTTCCATCCCTTTATAACAATACGCTGATTCTCAACATGCTAAAGAAGAAAAAGATTTCGGGAACGTGCCCGGAGAAGCGGGAGAAAATACGCAAACTGACGATCGCGGCATTGAAAAGACACGCAAAAGAAGAATAAAAGCAATGAGCAGGGGGGCGCAAATCGTATTACCGCTAATGATATATTGAAGTGTTACACCAATAAGACAAATGTTTATACCATGAAATTACATCTCTTAACGCTGATAAACCTTTTTGTAATTTGCGAATAAATAATATCCAAATGATTTGGTCTATGGATTTTCTTTTATTATAATTGCAAAAGAGAAATGTATATATCATATATACATAAAAAGGAACGAAATCTCGATTGCTCACCACAGCAAACAAGATCCGCTCCCGTAATCTTAAGAAATGAGGATGGCATCAAAACCTAACTTAATTCTCAAAATGCCCTTTTATTGAAAGGATACACATAAAAGGCAAAACAAATTTATTTTTTCAAGCTTTTTAATTTAAAGATCATGAAAACATATTTGATAACATTGCTCTCTGTATTTCTATTTGTAGCATGTAAAAATAACAATGAAGTAGAAAGAGTCAAAGACGTAGAATTTTCCGTAGTTACCAAAGGGCTTATGACAAGGTTGCCCGGATATATGCACTACCAAGGAGATTATATAAAATGGGAAGACCCTATGTGCACGGAGAATATCGTACATATCATGAATCCTTCTACGGGAGAGGAAATCTCTGCATTTGGAAAAATAGGAGACGGGCCGGAAGATTTTCCGACTCCTGATGTCAATCTACTATATAATAATGATATTCTCGTTTCCGATTTAAACGAACCCAAGGAATGTGTCATGCATCTCGATTCGCTACACAAAGGAAAAATCGTTGCTACCACATTTTCACAATCAAAAAATAATCTGTATCGGGAAAGAACCAAGTTTGTCAGTGTAGAAAAAAATACAAATATCCATTTCTGCCCGAGACTTCAACATCCCTTTGTCATTGAAAGCGAAGAGGGAATGGATTCCGTCGGTAACCATTGCATTGATTTGGACATAGACAACAGATACGATGTCTTCCAAGGAAATATGGTCTATAATGACAAACGGAAAATTTTAGCTTATTCCGCTCATAAGACTCCTTATATATGTCTGTACAAGTATTCCAATCACCAACTGACCAAACTGTTGGAACAAAAAGAAAAGGCGGAATATAATATAACAGACCATCAGCTGAAATTTAAAAAGGGAGCAAAAAGGGGAGACTCCGACCTTGCATTGTCAGAAAACTACATTATCAGGCTTTTCCATGATATTCCGGTTGAAGGAAAAGATCCGACTTCATCAAATCCAAAATATCGTCCTCGCTCTCTGTACATTTGCGATTATGACCTGAATCCTGTCAAGATAATCAATTTTGATTTCCCATTATTACGGATTGCCGCATGCGCAAAAGATGATATGATCTATGCTGTCGCCGTTAATCCGGAATTCGATATAATAAAAATAGACCTAAATAAAATATGCAAGTAAGAATAAAAGAAATAGTTATCTGCCTTCTGATTACTTATTCAAAGTCATCAGTATAAACTCCCAAAGTGATACGCATGAACCGGGCAACTCATACGGATCAGTTTTCATCTTCATACGCATCGGAATAATAGTTTATATTGTTGATTTCTCTAAAAGCAATATATCTATTTAAGAAGAAGCAATGATACACTATTCGTATTATTTTAGATTCGTCGAACCTACGTTAATATAGGATTTTAAAGCATCGACATATTCAGTAAAGGCCTTCTTCCCTACATCAGTGATCTTACAAATGGTACACGGCATTTTACCCTTAAACATCTTAGTAACACTAATATATCCGGCATTATTCAACTTATCAATCTGTACACTAAGATTTCCGGCCGTGGCATGCGTCTGCTCTTTCAGATAACTAAACTCGGCTTTATCTACAGAAATCAAAATCGACATAATGGCCAAACGTAACTCGGAATGTAATAACGGATCTAATTCTTTAAAACTCATTTTTTATTGATAGTTTTATAATGAAGAATAATACCAGGTATAACCATCATCACAAAGACTGTTACTAAAAAGATGATATACCACCCAAGCGTCATTTCATGAACATCCAGAATAACATTGAACATCACAATAGGAGAAATCATACAAACAATAGGAATATACGTAACAAACGGTTCATGTAAAATGATTCCTGAGAACGAAACACCAATCCCCATATATATAAGAGTTAACGGAATCATTAAAGTCATAGAAACCATACCATAGTCTAAGAATGCCAAAATGGTAAGTGTAATGGGAGTCAAGGCGAAAAGAAATCCCAATACTTTCCAAACACTCGAAATGGCTTTACTATTATAAGTTACTACAGGCTGCGGTTTACGATCTGCTATCAACTTTTGACTATACCAAAAAGCGAACATTAAAAACCAAAGCCAATTCCACTTTGGACTTCCTGTATATACCATCAAAACAAATATAACAAGTCCTAAAAGAACTGTAAAAATCCCCCAAACTACAAATTGGTTCCAACGTCCTATATCCATACTGTCTTTTGTCGAATTAATCATCTTGGTGATTAGTTCCAGACTTTCTTTCTCGCTGAAATTATTTGTTTCCATTGTTCAATTTAAATTAAATTATTATTTAAAACCTTGATAATTATATACTAACACCTTCTACTCTACAACAGAATATACCATAAACTCATATTTGAGCATCACAAAAATAAATAAGTTTATTATATAAACAAAATTATTTCATATATTATTTAATTAAAAATGAAACTTTCTTATAAAGAACACTCAAATATAAAATATCATCTCCCAAGCTCAAAAATGGTATCAATTATACCTTATTATATATAATACCAAATTAAAAGCTTCAGGTCTAACAATTTAAAATAACTTTATTTACAGAAACATTTTACAAACAACACTCATCTCATTTAAAGACGCATGAATGAAATAACCAGAAAATAATGTAACTTTGCATTTTGAAAAAGTTCAAGAATATGAATATAGCAACATTACTTTCCGGCGGAGTTGATAGCTCAGTAGTCGTACACCTGCTTTGTGAGCAAGGTTATAAACCCGATCTGTGGTATATAAAAATTGGAATGGACGATGATAACGACCTGACTTGTACAGCCGAAGAAGACATAGAGATTTGTCGAGCCATGGCAAAAAAGTATGGTTTGCATTTGGATATCATCGACTTACAAAAGCAGTATTGGGATAAGGTGGTAGCTTATACCATAGATAAAGTTAAGCGCGGCTTCACTCCTAATCCTGATGTAATGTGTAATAAGCTGATAAAATTTGGTTGTTTTGAAGAAGAAATAGGTCATAATTACGACAAGATTGCAACCGGACATTATGCTTCTATTATTCATAAGGATGGAAAAGTTTGGTTAGGAACAGCTATTGATCCGGTAAAAGACCAAACGGACTTTTTAGCACAAATAGATTATTTGCAAGTTTCCCATTTAATGCTTCCGTTAGGCAGACTGATGAAGAATGAAGTACGAGATATAGCAGAAAAAGCTAAATTACCCAGTGCACACAGAAAAGACAGTCAGGGTATCTGCTTCTTGGGAAAAATAAATTATAATCAATTCATAAAACGCTTTTTAGGAGAGAAAAAAGGACCGATAATAGAGTTGGAAACAGGTAAGAAAATTGGCGAACATAACGGATTCTGGTTTCATACCATCGGACAACGTAAAGGCTTGGGGTTAAGCGGTGGACCGTGGTTTGTGGTACGCAAAGATATAAAGCGAAACATTGTATTTGTATCACATGGTTATAATACAGAAAAACAATATGGTACTGATTTTGATTTACACGATTTCCATTTTATCACCGATGACTTATGGAATGGAAAGTCACCTGAAGATATCTGCTTTAAGATTCGGCATACCGACTACTATACCCGTGGCATTCTCACACGTAAAGAAGATGGTCTGTTCCATATACACAGCGAAGAGCCTGTTCAAGGCATTGCTCCCGGGCAGTTTGGCGTACTTTATGATAAGAACGCTAGAATATGCGTAGGCAGTGGAGAGATAGCCGGATAAGTATAATCCACATTTAAATAAGAAGAGCTTTGCACCCTCATGCAAAGCTCTTTATTGTGGGCGTTGACGGATTCGAACCGCCGACCCTCTGCTTGTAAGGCAGATGCTCTGAACCAGCTGAGCTAAACGCCCCGAAAACTAAAAAAAAGAAGAAGAATTAAAAGTGGGCGTTGACGGATTCGAACCGCCGACCCTCTGCTTGTAAGGCAGATGCTCTGAACCAGCTGAGCTAAACGCCCATTCCTCTTTTTTAAAGCGCCACAAAGATAAGGCAAATTCTACAAACTGCAAACTTTTATCCATTATTTTTTTAAAATAATTTTTCAGTTTATTCAATAAATTCTACTAATCCATTGGCTCCCAATAAGTAAGTCTCAGAAAAAAGAAAAGGTGGAAGTTATCTCTCCCACCCTATATACTATTATATAATATAACACATATTCTATTTCTGAGCGTATTTCTTCGCTTGTTCTCTGATTAAATCCATATCATCAAAATAATTAATCTTCATAGCCCTACGAACCTCATCCAGAGTTTGAGCTGCAGTCTCACGAGCAGATTCACTTCCCTTCTTCAACATTTCATAAACTGAAGGGATATCCTTTTCATACATCTTACGACGCTCCCGAATAGGTGTTAAAACCTCCTGAAGAATAGCTGTTAAGAATTTCTTTACCTTAACATCCCCTAATCCTCCACGGGTATAATGTGCTTTCAATTCATCAAGATTGGTATAATCTTTCCAGTAACGCTCGAAATGTTCCGGTTTACAGAATGCATCCAAGTATGTAAATACGGTATTACCTTCCAACTTACCCGGGTCAGAAACTTTCAGATGAGTCGGGTCAGTATACATGCCTTTGACTTTTTTGTTCACATCCTCTTCTGTATCGGAAAGATAGATACAATTACCAAGAGACTTACTCATTTTTGCTTTGCCATCTGTTCCCGGTAAACGACGAGATGCCTCGCTGTCAGGAAGAAGTATATTGGGTTCAACCAACGTATCACCATATATATAATTAAAGCGACGCACAATTTCACGAGTCTGCTCTAACATAGGTTCCTGATCTTCTCCTACCGGAACAGTTGTTGCCTTGAATGCTGTTATATCCGCGGCCTGACTAATAGGATAAGTAAAGAATCCCACCGGAATACTGGATTCAAAGTTACGCATCTGTATCTCTGTCTTTACTGTTGGGTTACGCTGCAAACGGGCAACTGTCACCATATCCATATAATAAAAAGTGAGTTCTGTCAACTCAGGTATTTGGGACTGAATAAAGATAGTATTCTTTTCAGGATCAAGTCCGGCACCTAAATAATCTAACGCAACTTCAATAACGTTCTGACGGACTTTTTCCGGATTTTCAATGTTATCCGTCAAGGCCTGAGCATCGGCAATGAAAACAAATCTACGAGCATACTCTGGATTATCTTGAAGCTCAACTCTTCTACGAAGTGAACCTACATAATGACCGATATGAAGACACCCTGTTGGACGATCACCGGTCAGTATAATTTTTTTTTCTTTCATATCTATTCAAATTTCTGTGCGAAGATAATGTAAGATGCGTTGAAAACAAAATTTATCGGGTCAATATTTTGCCATGTTCGAAATTAGTAGTTACTTTGTGCAAATATAAGAACAATGTATACTGAAAGAAATAAAATAGATATACAAAGAGCGCAATGCGTTTACCCTCTACGAGGATGAACGCATTTTTTATTTCGCACAGTCATTATAGCATATTGTAATAAACAACCGATAAAATATTTTTCTGATGAAAAAAGATTTAAAAAAAGTCTTAGTCTTAGGATCCGGCGCATTGAAGATTGGCCAGGCCGGAGAGTTCGACTATTCTGGTTCTCAAGCCCTTAAAGCACTTCGTGAAGAGGGTATCCATTCTATTTTGGTCAATCCAAACGTAGCGACCATTCAAACTACCGAAGGAATTGCTGACGTAGTTTATTTTCTACCTGTCACCCCATACTTTGTTGAACGTATCATCGAAAAAGAACGTCCGGATGGTATTCTGCTTGCGTTCGGAGGTCAGACTGCATTAAACTGCGGTACTACTTTATATAGAGAAGGAATCTTACAAAAATATAATGTCCGAGTACTTGGTACATCTGTCGAAGCCATTATGAATACTGAAGACAGAGAGCTGTTTGTTGATGAGCTGAACAAGATTCCCATGAAGACTCCGAGAAGCCATGCCGTTGAGTCGATGGAAGACGCTAAAAAGGCAGCCGAAGATTTAGGATTCCCTATTATGATTCGTTCAGCTTATGCTTTAGGCGGACAAGGAAGCGGTATCAGCCAAACAGAAGATGAATTTGAGGAATTAGCTGAGAGCGCATTCACATTCTCAAATCAGATTTTGGTTGAAGAATCGTTAAAAGGTTGGAAAGAAATAGAATTTGAAGTTATCCGTGACGCCAATGATCATTGCTTCACCGTTGCCAGCATGGAAAATTTTGATCCTTTGGGTATTCATACTGGTGAATCTATTGTTGTTGCTCCTACTTGCTCATTAAGAGAAGACCAAGTCAAATTACTTCAAGACTTATCCATTAAATGCGTTCGTCACTTAAATATTGTAGGAGAATGCAACATCCAATTCGCGTTTAACGCAGAGACCAATGATTATCGTGTCATTGAGGTAAATGCGCGATTAAGTCGTTCTTCGGCTTTGGCATCAAAAGCAACAGGATATCCGTTAGCTTTTGTAGCAGCAAAAATAGCTTTAGGATATACCCTTGACCAAATAGGTGAAATGAACACCCCGAATTCTGCATACGTAGCTCCACAACTCGATTACTTAATCTGCAAGATTCCGCGTTGGGATTTGACTAAATTCCAAGGCGTATCGCGAAAAATTGGTTCAAGTATGAAGTCTGTCGGTGAAATTATGTCTATCGGTCGCTCCTTCGAGGAAGTTATTCAGAAAGGTCTCCGTATGATCGGTCAAGGAATGCACGGATTTGTTGGAAATGAACATGTTAAATTTGATAACTTGGAGGAAGAACTGGCCAACCCAACCGATTTACGTATTTTTGGTTTAGCGGCAGCTCTTGAAGCCGGCTACTCTGCTCAACGCATTTATGAATTGACAAAGATTGATCTCTGGTTCATTGAGAGGTTGAAAAATATTGTCGACTACAAGAATGTCCTCATGCAATACAATTCTTTGGAAGAACTTCCGGCCGAAGTTTTGAAACAAGCTAAAGTATTAGGCTTTTCTGATTTCCAAATAGCCCGCTTTGTTTTAAAAAGCAAAAAGGAAAACATGGAGAATGAAAATCTGGCTGTACGTGCTCGCCGAAAAGAGTTAGGTATTCTTCCGGCTGTAAAGAGAATTAACACCGTTGCATCTGAACATCCGGAGTTAACTAATTATCTTTATATGACTTATGGTACTAAAGGATATGATGTAAACTACTATAAAAATATACATTCTGTAGTGGTACTTGGTTCCGGAGCATATAGAATTGGTTCATCTGTTGAGTTCGACTGGTGTTCGGTAAATGCTACTACAACTGCTCGTAAGTTGGGCTATAAAACCATTATGATAAACTATAATCCGGAGACAGTTTCTACCGATTATGATATGTGCGATCGCCTTTACTTTGATGAACTATCTTTCGAGCGTGTTATGGATGTTATCGACTTGGAAGATCCCAGCGGTGTGATTGTTTCTGTCGGTGGGCAGATTCCAAATAATTTGGCAATGAAACTTTATCGGCAGTCAGTTCCTGTGGTAGGAACCTCTCCTATTTCTATCGACCGTGCAGAAAACAGAAACAAATTCTCTGCTATGCTCGATCAATTAGGCATTGATCAACCGGCTTGGCAGGAGTTAACAAGTTTAAAGGACATGGAAGACTTCGTTGCACGAGTTGGTTATCCTGTATTGGTTCGTCCGTCATACGTTTTATCAGGTGCCGCGATGAATGTTTGTTACAATGAGGAACAATTGAAAGAATATTTAAAGCTTGCCGCAGAAGTTAGTAAAGAATATCCTGTTGTTGTATCTAAATTCATGCAGGAAACAAAAGAAATAGAGTTTGATGCTGTTGCGCAAAACGGTGAAATTGTAGAATATGCCATATCAGAACATATCGAATTCGCCGGAGTTCATTCCGGTGACGCTACATTGGTATTCCCTGCCCAAAAAATTTACTTCGCGACAACTCGTCAGATTAAAAAAATCAGTCGTCAAATTGCAAAAGAGCTGAACATATCCGGTCCGTTTAATATTCAATATTTGGCTAAGAATAACGACGTTAAGGTTATTGAATGTAACCTCCGGGCATCACGTTCGTTCCCGTTCGTTTCAAAAGTCCTAAAACGTAACTTTATAGAAACCGCAACCCGTATCATGTTGGGAGCACCTTACGAAAAGCCTGATAAATCAGAATTTGATATTGATTGGATAGGTATTAAAGCATCTCAATTCAGTTTTACCCGTCTGCATAACGCAGATCCGGTTTTAGGTGTCGATATGGCTTCCACAGGCGAAGTTGGTTGTATGGGCGACGACTTCGATGAAGCCTTGTTGAATGCTTTAATAGCAGTAGGATTCCGCATTCCGAAGAAAACAGTCATGTTCTCTTCCGGTCCGGTTAAATCAAAAGTCGACCTACTTGAAGCAAGTCAAATGTTAGCAAAACGAGGATATGAAATTTACGCGACCAAAGGAACCGCGAAATTCTTAAATGAACACGACGTTCCCACAAAAGAGGTTTACTGGCCGGATGAATGCCCTGAGGATGAAGAGAATGTCATGAAAATGATTTCAAAGCACAAGTTTGAACTGATTGTTAACATTCCAAAGAACCAAACAAAACGAGAGTTAACCAATGGATATAAGATTCGCCGTGGAGCAATTGACCATAATATTCCATTAATTACCAATGCTCGTTTGGCAAGTGCGTTTATCAATGCTTTTTGTAATATGAGTGTTGACCAGATACAGATAAAAAGCTGGCAAGAATATAAATAAGTTACGTCATTACTGTCTGCCAAAACTCCAATCAAAACGGACACCACTCCAAAGAGCAGTTACATTGATTGGCTGTATAAGTGACACATTTTGAGTAAGCAACTCACGCGTATGATTCGTTCGATTTCATTGCTGTCCGGCAAACCTTTTCACAAATAAAATTTAGGGCTGACATTTCTCACGAGATATCAGCCCTTTTGATTATCTTTGTTTTTAGCGCAAAACAAAAGCATAATCATGAGTAAAGATAGCAATTTCTTCGGACAGCCGGTTTATAGTCAGGTGTTAAAGTTACTTGATCGCGAGAAAATCACGCAAATGTCGTTTTATCTATTCTACTAATCCAATTTAGTAAAATAAATGAGAAAAAAGAAATACTATATCATAATATTCACTACTTTTGAGTACTAAAATAACGTGAGTTCGATGAATTATAACTGTCTAAAAAATTGGTGATTAGCGAAAATTGTTATATTTTTATAGTGCTGAAATACAAATAAATACTAACAACAATCGCTATGATCACCGAAAGCAAAGTT
>NZ_JAJLQX010000038.1 GCF_021295095.1 Phocaeicola oris | reverse complement strand
GACACGGATGGGAAAAACATCGTAACTTTACCGGGGCAAACGGCAAGTCCGGAGGAAGGTGTAAACCGGTGCCCTTGACGGTCAAAAACCGGAATGCCCCATTGAGGGGTATCCGGTTTTAGCAAACAAGCAAACCCTGGACTCTGCATGTCCGGTTTTCTTGCACTGTCTATCAAAACAGCACGGGTTGCTCGATGGTGTATAGGGAATCAGTATGGCAAGGAAAAAAGTGTCTAGTAAAATCAGGTAAAGTCATGAATACATATAGCCGAATAAAGTGATCCGCATGAACTTGTCAACTCATCCGCATGACTTAAGCAAATGATACGTACCCATAGATTTGCATCAAGCATAGTATTATAAAGTAATAATATAGCGAATAAACAATAGATTTGTTTTCTCTTCAGTTTAATTTAAGGTAATAACAAATTCTTCATCTTTTTGAGTAGGGAATTCTGCTTCATAGTAGGTTGTGCCGGCAATGTCAGTTTTAACAGCTTCCAAAACCTTAGATTTTCCTTTCTTTACAATAAACGGAAGAGTATAAAGAATGCTGCAATGGTTTCCTTTAACAGACTTAATAGTTGCATTGGTCAACTTTGAATCTGTCCATGAGCAACCAATCTCAAAGTTTCCTCGGGCTTTCAAACCGGTGTAAGATCCTTTGCTCCATTCTTTTGGAAGGGCTGGGAGTAACTGAATATATCCGGCATGTGACTGTATAAGCATTTCTGCAATGCCCGATGTACCACCGAAGTTTCCGTCAATCTGGAAAGGCGGGTGATTATCAAACAAATTGCTCAAAGTAGATTTGCTTAATAGTGCATTCACATGTTCATGAGCTTTTTCGGCATCCAACAAACGGGCATAGAAATTAATGATCCATGCACGGCTCCAACCGGTATGACCACCGCCTGCAGATAATCGTTTCTCAATAGTAGTTTTAGCACCTTGGAAGAGTTTCGGGGCGATTGGAGTTATCATTGTTCCGGGATAAAGTCCAAGTAAATGAGACATGTGACGATGCCCGGGCCATACTTCCTTGTAATCTTCAATCCATTCTTGAATACCTCCGGTAGTAGGCGAAACTTTAACAGGAGGAAGATTTGCCATTACATTTTTAAGTGTATCGCGGAAAGCCTCATCAATATTCAATGCTTTAGCCGAATGAATACAATTCTTGAAAAGTTCATTGATAATCTCAATGTCCATGGTAGCAGCATAAGTCATATTTGTTTCAAGGCCAGTCTTAGGATCATAGAACCTATTCTCAGGAGAATTTGACGGTGCTGTTACCCATTGTCCTTCTTTATCCTTGATAAGAAAATCAAGAACAAATTGGGCAGAGCTTTTCATTAGCGGATAAGCGATTTCTTTCAGGTATGTTTTGTCACCAGTAAACGCATAATGTTCGTAAAAACTGAATGTCATCCAAGGACCGCCCATAGGATATGCTCCCCATATTCCATCCATCACGGCTGTACGCCCGAAAGGATCAGTAACATGATGAAGTGTCCAGCCACGTGCGCCATAAGTTTCGCGGGCAGTTATACTTCCGGTTTTTTGCAGATAGCTAAAGAATTGTGATAAAGGGAGAACTGTTTCCGACAGGTTGGTTACCTCTGCCGGCCAATAATTCATCTGTAGATTAATATTGGTATGAAAATCGGAATTCCATGGCGCAACGTATTCTTTGTTCCAAATTCCCTGCAAATTAGCAGGGAGGGCACCGGGATAACGTGAACTGCTCATTAGCAGATAACGACCGTATTGGAAGTATAAAGCAACTAAATCGGAGTCTTCAGCACCATTCTTCACCGCTTCCAATCGCTTATCTGTAGGTTTATTGATCTTATTTCCAAGAGTTAATGATACACGATGATATATATATCCATATTCTTTTTCATGCTTTTTATAAAGTGACAGATAATTGATTTTCTTTATATTGGCAATGATAGCATCACAAACAGCAGAAGGGTTAATTGAGCGATCGAAATTCAACTGACTCAAGTTATAATCAGTGGCTGCAGTGAACAATAAAGTCACTTCGTCAGCATTCGAAACAGACAGTATGCTGTCTTGCTCGGCAATAATATTACCGTCCTTAGAGAAAACCTTCAGTTTAGCTGCAAATTTCATGTGAGCACCGCCGGGACCGGAAGTCGAATCTGCTTGGTCTATAATCTGCCCTTCCATAACTAATTCATCTTTAATGGCCTTAATAGTTACGTCTTTGTCTCGACGAAGTTTAATTTTCGGACTCAAAGAGGCTTTCTTATTAGCTTTTACATTGATAACGATTACATTATCAGGAGCAGAAGCGAAAATCTTTTCTGTATATTCTACCCCATTTGAGGTGAATGTTGTTGTGTGGACACCTGTATTTAAATCCAACTGACGAATATAATTTGTTGTGTCCTTCACTCCATAGTCAATGAAGATATCTCCCATTGTTTGATAAGAGCGTATGCGGGGAGGAATACCAATCATGTTATCTGTAGCCAACTTAAAAGCTTCCTGTAATTTACCGTCCAGCAATTCTTGTTGAATAGCTTTTAAATTTTTCAAAGCATTAGGATTATTTGAGTTAACTTGTGAGCCACCCCATAGACTCTCCTCATTCACTTGGATCTGCTCGATGAATGGATTGCCATATATCATTGCACCCAAACGGCCGTTGCCAACAGGTAACGCGGCATTCCAATCGACAGCCGGTTGTTGATACCAAAGGCGTAATTCCGGATATTGGACTATTTTGTCAGAGCACTGTGTAAACAATACTCCAATAAGTGCAATACTTATCAATTCTGAAAAACGTTTCATAGTATTTTATTTTACGCAATTATTTTTCTAAAATAATATCTGTTGCGATGTTTTGCAAAGCAGCTTCTATAACCTTGGCTATTCTATAATGTCCCAGTGTTCCCGGATGTAATTTATCCGTCTTTTCATTATGAAAATATTTAGAATAGGCATTATCTAATGGAAACAAACCACTTTTTGCATTCAAGTCAATGATATCGATAGCCCACACATTCGCGCTCTCTTTAATTGCCTTTACATAATCATCAATAAAGAGTCCGAGGCTGTTAGCAAAAGATTCCTCCGGTTGAATATTATTATCATCGAACTGAGCGAAAGCACGATGTGTCAGAGTCATAATTACAATTTGTGTATCAGGAAAATGATTCTTCAGATATTGTAGTAAGAAGTTTAAACGACCACGAAACGAATTCATAGTCATATATGGTGTGCGATGTTTTAGAGTTACCGTCTTTCCATTAGAATTTGTTTGAAGATAATCGTAAGTATACCATTCACCTAATGGGACAGCTCCACGGAAATCATTTGTTCCTCCCCAAATAAGAATTAAATCATAAATAAAACCATTTTTCTGTTGATCTTCGTATGCTTGCTTTGCTTCATCAAGAAGAAAGTTTGTCTGTGCCCCATTTTTTGCATACGAAGTTGATTTAACTTCCATAAGCTCCTCCAAAAACTCATAGTAACACTTTGTTGTACCGATATGAGCAGGATCGCTCATAGAATCGCCTAACACAGCTATTCGTTTCCCTTTCCATGGTTTATCAGGTTTAGCTGCAGGGAGTATTATGCTATACAAAAGTAATACGAATGATAAACTCAAGACTCGTTTAATCATATTTTTTTAGTGTAAATATTATTTCTTTTAAGTTATCATTCAATTTGAATGTATCGTTTGAAATTCTCTTTGCTGCATGAGTAGTAGCGTGATAATATTCAGGAATACGAACTGTTTCCGGTAAAAAATTATCTGATGTCAGTTTCAATGTAATTGTGGAGTCATTTATTTTGTCAATTGCCATATTAGTTTTACCTGTTAATGTAAACAGATTCTTAATAGAAGTATGTTCCACTTCAAACAACCATTCAAAAGGCATAGCTCCCAATAGGGTAACCATATTTTGATTGTTTTCAAAATAGAACGAATTAAGCATCATATCTATTATTCGTCCATTTGCGCTTCCATTCGGCTGCCAAGGAGCAAAAGCCGGATTTCTTTTTGAGAAACGTTCTGCTGTCTGATGGCAATCGGGCGACATACCATATTGCAGACAAGTCTGAAATAACATGAATGCTTTCTTCCATTCTCCCAACTTTAAATATGCTTGTTGCCAATTGTGTTCACATTGGTTCGTATACATAATCTCTCTGTCTAAAGCTCCCATAAACTCTCCATCCGAGAAATTATTTTCAAAAAAGTGCATATAGTTTATGAATGTTTCATTTTCCGGATTCATAATACCAACCAAAACAATAGGAGTCATAGCGTCTGATATTTCAAACTTAGGTTGGATGTTTTGTTTTACACCATCTTCTACAATGATTCGGTTAATATATCCATCAGGACGTTTTAACAAATTAATAGCAGTTAATAGGTCTTGATGATATAAATCTAATTCTTTACGTAAAATAGGAGCTTCTGCATTTCTTATATCTTCTAAGAAAGTGACAGCTTTATTAAATCCCCAGAAAGAAAATATGTCTGTATCGGACACACAAAAGCCCTCATCAGCATCACAACCTACAGCCCATGGCATCAAACCATAAGTCTTTGGACGTGATCCATCGGCATTCAACTTACGAGTAGCCTTTACTTCACCTTCAATCCAATGAACTGCCTTTAAAATTTTAGGAAGGTATTCTTTCACAAAGCTCTCGTCGTGGGTATACAGGTAATAATCACAAGCTAATACTAATGCCATACCGGTGGAGTTAGCCCAACGGTTACCAGTTGTTCCAACGGAACCTGCAGTTGTGGTAAATTTTCCTATAGGAGGACAATTAGCATCCTGCAAAGAGAATAGGAAATCAAGCCCTTTTCTTACATCTTCAAATTGACCGGTACGAAGCATAGAACGTAACATGTGAACTGCCTCAAAGTTCCAGCAATTGAAGCGTTCAGATGTACCTCCTTGAGCAGTCTGATAAAATTTCTTATTTGGATATTTAATCAACATTTGCTTAATGCCTAATTGCATGGTAGAAAAGATATCAGACCAATTATTTTTATTAAAATTCATTTGAGCAGTCTCACCATCCAATTCTTTTTTATATTCTTCAATAGCTTCTTTTTCGATTTGTGAGGAAGTAAGTGAAGCCAACCGGTTATATTCCTCATCAGTTGCATTCATATCATCAATTAATAGTTTGATATAGAAACTAACAACCTCATTTGGCTTAATCTGCTTATGTGCATGAATCACATCTTGAATGTTTTTCAAACGGTAAGGAGGAAGTACGTAACCAGAACCGAACCATACCTGAGGAAAAAGCATATCTTCATAATTTTTATCGGTATATGTTTTTTCTTGCTCCCATTCTACATCCATGTTTTCGGAGATGACTTGGCCAATCTTTTTCCCTTCTTTGAAAATTACATTATTCTCCAAAGAAATCTTATCGTATGGTCTCCATTTTGTATTATCCCAATAAAATGGAATATAGTGATAGTCGAATATTTCATCTTCCGGGTAGTAACCTAATTTAGCGCGTACATTAGCAATCTTTTCTGTGAATGCCTCATTCTTTACCGAAACAGTAACACAAAGAACGTTCTGTGTTGCGTTCAGGGGTGTCATAGCATAATCTATATGATAATAGATATCGTTTGCATAGTAATCAGTTGAAGGAACAAGATATTTGTTCTCTTTCAGATGCATATTAACCTGTCTGAAATCGGGAATAAAAGCCGGATCATCAAAAGCAAACTGTAATAACATATCATCTTGTTTATGAGCTGCTTTTGTTTTTTCTACGTTATTAACCAAATCTTCTGATACATACCTTCTGGTTACTCCCATAAAAGGATGGACATACGTCCAACTTGGAGAATGTACCGGTTGAATTTGCAAATTAATCGTATAAGGCGGAGTATACTTAAAGGGCTTAGTTTCAGTTAACTGATTCCATGAATATGTATTCAAGGTTGGATAAAGCTTTGCCCGAATAGGATAAGGGTCTTTGACAGATTGTGCTTTTATATTCAGAACACATGGCACTGTAAGTATTAAAAAGGTAAAGAGAAAATGTGCTATCTGTTTCATTTTTGATTCTTTATGTCACATAAGTTATAAAATAATTGGATGATGTTTACCCGTAGAACTAATATTTATAATTCATATCAATTACCACTTGCGTCACTCTTTGTTTCTTTCTCTGATAGCTTGGGTAAATGTAGACAGCTCCATCTGTTTTACTAATTTTTACCGATTCTTGAGAATATGTTCCGTCTTCTCTAATGGTTATACAACTGCCATAAGAATCATTTGTAGGAGTGTATTCTTTGGGTAGAATGGCTATCTTTATCTCATTTGCTTTGTTGTTCGACAATACTTTTGCGTCCAGATAGATATGATTTCCTTTATCTCTATCCGGGCATAAAAAGCCCATCGTATTATCGGTTATATTTCCTTGATTTGTTATGAGCTCTATACCTTCTGCTGCCTTGGCAACAAACTTTCCCGGATTACCAATAATTGACGGATCAATGGAACAATCAGTGAATTGAATACGCTGAGTATCATAATTGCTCAGTTTGGTCCCTTTGACTCCACCTGAATTAAAGTTACAAGCTATACAACTCACATTCGATTCCTTTACAACCTTTTCATTAGCAAAATAGAACAGTACCGGATCATTTGGACTATCATAACATTCTGTGTTATTATATGATTGACAATTGATAAGTTTCAGTATCGAGAAAGCATGCATTACATAACCTTTCTCTGCTGTATCGCAGTAGCACTGATTCAGCAAAGCCAAGCCTTCTACATCAAAAAATACAGTGCTTTCTGCCATTTTATATACCCAAGCGTGAATCTTATCATAGAAATTCACAGCTTGTGTCTTCTGATAGACAGCAGTTTGTGCATCAATAATTATCACATTATCAAAATGACTGTCGCCTGTAGTGATATAAATTCCATACGTCCCTCTTTCTTCATTGCAATGAATATGAGAGTTGGTCAGAAAGATTTCATAACCGTCCAAAGCTTGGAAAGCAATCTTAGAACAGTTGCGTATCATGATAAAGTTGAATGAAGTTTTAATAGCGGCTGGGCAATAAAATCCACCGCTCATATTATTACAGTCGAGAACGATGTTATTGATGATATTATTATGATTAGTACCGAAATCTTTCCCATTGTCATAATTGATTATGTATTTCATTGGCTTGATCGCTTTAATCTCTGCTCCGCCAAAGTCTATTTGCATCTCTCCGGGATTTGTAATGTCCAAAGGATGAGAAATAGCATAAATCTTTCCTTTCGATGAAGTCAGCATCCTTTTATTCGCCTTACAGAAGTTTATTGCTTTCTGTAAGTTTTCTGTATCATCAGTGATACTATCCCCTTTACAGCCAAAGCTCTCCGGAGTCACTCCAAGAGTGGACAGATTGGTTGTAGTAGTCTGCAGGGGTTGTGCCTGAGTACTCAGACTGCATGCCAAGCAGATTATGCATAATAAGATGTATTTTTTCATTATTTAAAGACTTGTTTCATCGGACGACCAATCCACACTTGTGGAGTGTCCAAGTTAAAAATGTAAGCGATGGTAGCGGCTACATCAAACTGCATCATAGCTTCTGTAAAGTGATAATTCTCACGGATATTCTTACCATAAAGAACGAATGGGGTTTCCATTTCATCTAATGTCATGCCACCATGCCCTTTGTCAATCCCACCATGATCAGAAGTTAGGATAAAGATAGTATCATCATATATACCCGCGTCTTTAACAGCCTGAATAACTTTTGCGATTTCTTCATCTAAACGTTTTGCATAAGCATAATACGGTTTAGTATACCAACCATTATTATGTCCGGCAGCATCCAGACCACCATAATAAATTGTTAAGAAATTCGGTTTTCTTTCTTTAATATATTTTGTAGCCTCCTCCGTATCCAATGCCGGATTAGATTCTCCTTCTGGAATATATGTCACCTTGTTGATAGCCAAACTGTCAACGACATATTTAATACCGTCCCAATCGAATGTAACGCCTGTTTCTATACCCGGATATTGTTCTCTTAAAATAGAATAAATAGTTGGAAAAATATGATGGGCGTTTAGTGCCATAGGTGGAATCTCAGAGAATTTTGTATTCCATTTTGTATAACCTTCCATTTCTGTCCCTGCGCCCATAAACATAGATGCCCAATTAATAGCTGATGCTGATGGTAATACCGAGCGTTTAGCCAGTGTCCAACTCCCGTGCTTCATCATTTCCTGAACGGTAGTCATGTTATCTTTTTCGAAGTTCTTAGCAGCCCAACCGTCAATACCAATCATGATAACATGTTTTGCTTTCCATGCTTCAGCATTCTTAGCGCAATATGCTTCATTATCAAAAGAGTTGTAACCCTTAGCTTTCATCTTCTTTTGAACATTCACTACACGCTTATAGAAATCCTGAAAAGACTTATGTTCCGGCATTGTCCATCCAACTTCGGCAATAGCCATTTCTCGTGGATAAGTCATATATTCAGCATAGTCTTCAGTAGCGATAAACTCAGTCCATAGATTGCCTTGAACACCTAAAATCTTTTCTGCGTTTTTTGTTCCAGCCGGAGCCGGATCAAAATCATAAACTTTGTGCAATGGGAGAAAACCACCAATAGCACGAGGCTGAGTAGAAGCTTTAGCCTGATAGAAATCCAAGTAACAGTTTTCTGTTGGGCTCATAATGACTTCATGACCATTTTCCAAAGCTTTCTCTGCACTGCCCGTCCAAGGTCTCCATGACATAATGGTAGCGCTTTTTGATACATGACCGTCAAGGATTTCATCCCAACCGATGATCTTTCTTCCGTGAGCATTGACAAACTTCTCTATACGTGCAGTAAAATAGTTCTGCAATTCGGCAACATTATCAATCTGTTCGTCTTTCATTCGTTTCTGACAGTTCCGGCAAGACTCCCAACGGTCGCGGTTAGCTTCGTCACCACCTATATGGATGTATTTCGAAGGGAACAAATCCATAATCTCTTTCAGGACGTTTTCACAGAACTTAAAAGTTTCTTCTTTGCCGATACAGAGTTCAAAACTACTTTTATAATCATGATCTTGACAAGCCAACTCAGGATAAGCTAATAGCACTTCATTGCTATGGCCCGGCATATCAATCTCGGGTATAACAGTGATATGACGAATCTCTGCATACTTAACAATATCTTTGATATCCTGTTGAGTATAAAAGCCTCCGTAAGCGTTGGCATCGTTTTTAGAGCAGAAAGAACGACCTTCATCCCAGAATTTAACCCAATCAACGATAGGGCGGTAAGCTGTCATTTGAGTCAATTTGGGATATTTCTTTATTTCTATTCTCCATCCGCCACCGTCAACTAAATGAAAATGGAAAGTATTTATCTTATAGTATGCCAACATGTCAAGCTGCTTAAGGATAAACTCTTTAGAAAAGAAATGACGACTGACATCGAGCATGAAGCCACGATGGCCGAAGCGAGGCTCGTCGGTAATCTCTGTGCAAGGAACTTCCAAAGAATTAACGGATGTGGACAATTGCAACAGAGATTGTATGCCATAGAACAGGCCAGTTCCTGTATTTGCTTTAATCGTAACGGATTCAGGTGTGACGCTCAACTGATAAGCTTCTTTATTTTTTGATTGTAGCGGAGTAATTATCAGTTTGACAATGTTCGACTTTTCTGACGCTGAACCTTTAACAAATTTAAAAGGTAGTGTTCCCAGATATTCAGCCATCAATGCTTTTTCCTTACCTGACAAATTGGAGTATAACTTAGTTTGTTCGTTCATAGAGAACAAACCTGTTGTTTGGGCCATGTACTGTGGCGCGGGGATAATCTGAGCATCACAGATGATACTCATGCCGAATGATGCCGCAAAGAGCATTATTACATTTCTAAAAATGTTTTTCATGTCCATATATTTATTATTTAATGATTATTTCATCGCAAAGGATATCCCCCCAAGTGATAGGTTTTGTTGCATGATAACGAATATAACGTGCTTTTTCCTGTCCTGCCCATGCGAAAGTGTAGATATGGAACAAAATAGAATAATCGCTGGTTACACTGATCTTTTTTAATGTCTTATAGGTCTTCCCATCGTTTGAAATAGAAATCTCTATAGAATCAGGCAAGTATTGCCCTCCTGTAGGGACAAACAAGAAAGATGATCCTATTGCTTGAATCTCTGTCGGTGTCTCCATGTCAATTACTACATCCATATTTCCTACGAATCCTTGCCAGCGATCACCGTTTCCGTTCCAGTCGCCCAACCAGCCATCAGTCAGCGTGGCTTCTTTTGAACCTGCGAAAGAAGGATCGTATGGAGCCAAATAATTCACTTTCTTTCCTTTTGCCAGATTGGTACATGGTTGTAAGGACTCCATACGGGGACCAATCTCTGTCCGCAAATTAAACGGATGTAAGTTCTTCTTCTCTTTCAGGTAATCCATGGCGGACAATGCACGGGTACGGAAGTTATCATAATCTTTCAACTCGGGTTGGGTCCAACCGATTTCCGCGATAGCTTGCATACGTGGAAAAGTTTTGTATTCTGCGTTATTTATAGTTGGTACATGTTCTGTCCACAAATTGCCTTGAATGCCTAATACCAGTGATTGATCAAAATTTCCTGTTGGCATGGGCTCAAAGTTGTAGACCTTTTTCAAGGGAATGTATCCCAATAGTCCTTGAGGTTCGAAGTAAGGACAATCTTGATAGTAATCAAGGTAACAATGGCTCGTAGGAGACATGATGACACGGTGTCCTTTTCTTAGGGCTTCGCCGCCACCGTCAACTTCTTCACGCCATGACATAACCACAGCATTTTGAGAGATGTCGCCATCTAAGATTTCATCCCATCCAATCATTGTTCTGCCGTGCTTTGCCAAGAACTTCTCCATTCTATTGGTGAAATAGCTCTGTAAGTCGGCTACTTTTGTAATGTGCTCTTCTTCCATCCGCTTCTTACAGAGCGAACAGTCTTTCCATATATTACGGTTAGCTTCGTCTCCGCCAATATGAATATACTTTGAAGGAAACAGTTCCATAATTTCAATCAGTACGTCTTCACAGAACCGGAATGTTTTCTCGTTGCCAATACAGAGTTCATTACTGTTATTTGCGTTTTTATCCTGACAAGCTAACTCCGGATATGCCCAGAGAACATCACGACTGTGCCCCGGCATATCTATTTCAGGAATAATATTAATATGATGTGCCGTAGCATAAGCTACTATTTCTTTTATATCCTGCTTGGTATAAAAACCACCATAAGCCCCGATGGAATCTTTCTTGCAAAATCTGTTATGGTCTGTCCACCAATCATTTAAATCCGAGAACGAACGATAGGCAGCCAATTCGGTCAGCTTCGGATACTTATCTATTTGAATACGCCAACCTCCCGTATCAACCAAATGCCAGTGGAATGTATTTATCTTATAAAAAGAAAGTATATCCAGCATTTTGATGATAAAGTTTTTGTCAAAGAAGTGACGGGATACGTCAAGCATATAGCCACGATGGACAAAACGAGGTTCGTCATTCACTATCGCACACGGAATGTTCATCGTAGAAGGTGTATGGCTGACACCTAATTGCGTCATTGTCTGCAGTCCGTAAAATAGTCCGGCTCCGGCATTGCCTTTAATGATGACCTCTTCAGGAGTAACGCTTAACTGATAAGCCTCTTGGTTTTGTGTTTGCAATGGTTCTATCAATAACTTAATTACGTTTGCTTTATCCTTTGCCTTACCCGTAGTAAAGTGGAAAGGAAGTGTTTGCAAATACTTGTCCATCAGTAGCTTTTCCTGACCTTTCAAGTTGGTATATAACTTAGTTTGACTATTCAGTTCAAACTGACCGGATCCCATGACAATGTTGTTTGGTTTCGGAATAATGTTTTGAGCCTGAAGCTCACTCATTGGACAGAATAAAATCAGTATCTGGCAAATAGCGCGGAATATGTTATTGGATATAATGTGTTTTTCCATGGCAAAATAAAGATAGTGTTTCCTTTAATGCAAATATTCGAAAAAAAGATTGAGAATATCAAATATATGCAAATCAAAATGTCTGTCAGCTTTAAGAATAATGTTGTGTGCCGAAGATTCTCGTTGTGCTAAATGTTTCTTTTTAAGCTTAAAATAAGAATTGACAAAGGCATTTGATGATTTTTCTACTTGCTGACTTATACTGATATAAGTAGACACATTTAATAACCATAAAAATGTGTATAACTTATGCGTAAAAAGTACAAACATTACAGTGAGGAAGAAAAATTAAATCTTCTTCGCGAGTATGAGGAGTCTG
>NZ_JAJLQX010000037.1 GCF_021295095.1 Phocaeicola oris | reverse complement strand
CCCATTCCGAACAGAGAAGTTAAGCCCCGTCACGCCGATGGTACTGCGTCAGAGTGGGAGAGTAGGCAGCTGCCTTCTTGAGGAGTCTTCCTTGAACAGGAAAGACTCCTCTTTTTTTATGGTTGAGCCAAAATTTCAAAATTCGATAAAAACTTTATTAAAAGCAAAAATATCTCTTTTAAAGACAGCTTTACAAAAAATAATTTGTATCTTTGTCGCCCGGTTTATAGGTTATTATATTGAATATAAAAGATAAATATAAAGTAGAACTGAAAAATATGAGATCGGACTCATGTCATTACGAGTTTGATCTTGACGATCAGTTTTTTAAAGCCCTTGAGACTTCTGAGATTCAAAAAGGAAATCTAAAGGTGCTTCTTGATGTAATACGTGATGATGATGCTTTTATATTGAACTTTCAGACCGATGGACATATCATTGTTACCTGCGATAGATGTTTGGATGATATGATATTGCCTATTTCTTCGTCTGATCAATTAAAAGTGAAGTTAGGAAGAACTTTTGTTGATGGAGAAGACTTGGTGGTTGTTCCTGAAGAGGAAGGTTTTATTGATGTAGCATGGTTTATGTATGAATTTATTGCGCTTAATATTCCGATTAAGCATGTGCATGAACCCGGAAAATGTAACGGGGAGATGATGAAAAAGTATAAGGAATATCTTAGTCCGATGAAAGAAGATGACTTTGACGGTCAATCTATACAGGAAGAGTCTGACAATAAGATTAGTTCTGATAATGCTGTAGACCCCCGTTGGAATGAATTAAAAAAAATATTAGATAATAATTAAAGTTTTAGTAAAATGGCACATCCTAAGAGAAGACAATCAAAGACAAGAACTGCTAAGAGAAGAACTCATGATAAGGCAGTTGCTCCTACATTAGCCATTTGCCCAAATTGTGGCGCTTGGCATGTTTACCATACTGTATGCCCTTCTTGTGGTTATTACAGAGGTAAAATCGCAATCGAAAAAGAAGTTGCTGTATAAATCAGTAGTCTTTGATCGTTTGTAAATATTGAAGGTTAAAGCCGGCGAGCTTCGGCTCAGTCGGCTTTCTTTTTTATCTTGAAATTTAAATCGAATAATGGAAAAAATAAATGCAGTGATTACAGGTGTTGGAGGATACGTTCCGGACTATATCTTAACAAATGAGGAATTGTCTCGAATGGTTGATACCAACGACGAATGGATTATGACTCGTATTGGAGTAAAGGAAAGACATATTCTTAATGAAGAAGGCTTGGGAACATCTTATATGTGTACTAAAGCCGCAAAGCAATTAATGGATAAGACAAAAACGAATCCGGATGAGATTGACGCAGTGATTGTCGCAACTACAACTCCCGACTATCATTTCCCTTCTACTGCATCGCTTGTGATTGATAAGTTGGAACTGAAAAATGCGTTCGCTTTTGACTTTCAAGCAGCTTGTTGCGGTTTCCTTTACGCGTTGGAAGTGGCTGCTTCGATGATTGCTTCCGGTCGACACAAGAAGATTATTCTTTGTGGAGGTGATAAAATGTCGTCTATGACCGATTATACCGATCGTAGTACATGCCCTATTTTCGGCGATGGTGCCGCTGCTGTTTTGGTAGAAGGTACTACGGAGGATGTAGGTGTAATTGATTCTATACTCCGCACCGATGGAAAAGGGCTTCCTTACCTCCACATGGCTGCAGGCGGATCAGCGTGTCCTCCTTCTCATTTTACGGTCGATCACCGTATGCACTTTGTTTATCAGGAAGGAAGAACAGTATTCAAATACGCTGTTACTAATATGTCCAATATTTCGGAGGAAGTAGCTAAGCGAAATAATTTGAGTAAGGATAATATTGCTTGGATTATTCCTCATCAGGCTAATATGAGAATCATTTCTGCTGTGGCTGACCGTTTGGAAGTTCCTATGGATAGGGTAATGGTGAATATTGAGCGGTATGGTAATACCAGCGGCGGAACACTTCCGCTTTGTCTGTGGGACTTTGAAAAGAAGTTGAAGAAAGGCGATAATTTGATATTCACTGCATTTGGCGCCGGATTTACGTATGGTGCGTTGTATATGAAGTGGGGATATGACGGAGATAAAATATAACATAACATCTTTTGAACCGCAAACTTATTAGACGCATCCCTTGCGGATGCGTTTTTTTGTCCTTAATAAATTAAAAGTAAAATGCATAAAGCCGGATTTGTAAATATAGTAGGTAACCCGAATGTCGGAAAATCGACATTGATGAATCTTTTGGTGGGAGAGCATATCTCTATCGCTACTTTTAAGGCTCAGACTACCCGTCATCGTATTATGGGAATTTTGAATACAGAAGATACGCAAATCGTCTTCTCTGATACTCCGGGGGTGCTGAAACCGAACTATAAGTTACAGAAAAGTATGCGCGATTTCTCTGAATCAGCTCTTACTGATGCTGATATTCTACTTTATGTGACCGATACCGTTGAGACTTCGGATAAGAATCAGGATTTTATTGATAAAGTGAACAAACTAACTATCCCCGTTATTTTACTGATTAATAAGATAGACTTGACGAATCAGAAGGAGTTGGAAACAATTGTTCAGGAATGGCATAGCTTTATTCCGAAAGCTGAGATTCTTCCTATCTCGGCAAAAATAAAGTTTAATATAGAACCGCTGGTGAAACGTATAAAAGAGCTGCTTCCCGATTCTCCTCCATTCTTTGGAAAAGACCAATGGACCGATAAACCGGCGCGTTTCTTCGTCTCTGAAATTATTCGCGAAAAGATTTTATTATATTATGATAAAGAAATTCCATATTCGGTGGAGGTGGTAGTTGAACGCTTTAAAGAGACAGAAAAAAATATTCATATTAATGCTCTGATATATGTGAATCACGATTCTCAAAAGGGAATTATTATTGGACACAGGGGAGTTGCTTTGAAGAAAGTGTCGACAGCTGCCCGAAAAGATTTGGAACGGTTCTTTAATAAATCAATTTATCTGGAGACTTTTGTAAAGGTGGATGAAGAATGGAGAAACTCTGATAAAGAATTAAGAAACTTTGGATATCAATTGGACTAACACGACTGTGATAGTCGCAAAATTATTTTAATATGGAAAATATAGTTGCAATTGTTGGACGACCTAATGTAGGTAAGTCAACCTTATTTAACCGCTTGACGCAGACACGTCAGGCCATCGTTAGTGACGAGGCCGGTACTACCCGCGACCGCCAATACGGAAAAGTTGAATGGGCGGGGAAAGAGTTTTCTGTTATTGACACCGGTGGGTGGGTAGTCAATTCGGATGATATTTTTGAAGAAGAAATTCGCAAACAGGTTATGATTGCCGTGGAAGAAGCGGACGTCATTTTGTTTGTTGTTGATATACGAAACGGAGTTACCGATTTGGATGAAGCTGTTGCTAAGATATTGCGGCGATCGGAGAAGCCGGTTCTTTTGGTGGCTAATAAGGCGGATAATAATAATCTCCTTTATTATGCTGCCGAATTCTATAAACTCGGACTGGGCGATCCGTTCAGTATTTCATCTTTAACGGGAGCAGGCACAGGTGATATGCTTGATGCTATCATCAGTAAGTTGAATAAGAATCCGGAAGAGAAGGTGGAAGAAAATGTTCCTCGTTTCGCTGTCGTAGGACGCCCGAATGTGGGGAAATCTTCTCTGATTAATGCTTTCATTGGCGAGGAAAGGAATGTGGTTACCGATATTGCCGGTACTACTCGCGATTCCATTTATACCCGTTATAATAAGTTCGGATTCGATTTCTATTTGGTCGATACTGCCGGTATTCGACGGAAGACGAAGGTTACAGAAGATTTGGAATATTATTCTGTTATTCGCTCCATTCGGGCTATTGAGAATGCTGATGTTTGTATTTTAATGCTGGATGCAACGCGAGGCATTGAGGGGCAAGACCTTAATATATTCTCTTTGGTCCAGAAGAACCAGAAAGGGCTCGTGGTAGTGATTAATAAATGGGATTTGGTAGAGGTAAAGACTACTCAGGCACAGGCGGTTTTCGAAGAAGCTATCCGCGCTCGTCTTGCGCCTTTTGTCGATTTCCCCATTATATTCGCTTCTGCCATGACAAAGCAACGTATTCTGAAAGTGCTTGAGGAAGCAAAGAATGTGTTTAAGGCTCGTCAGCAGAAAATCTCAACAGCAAAGTTGAATGAAGAGATCCTTCCTTTGATAGAGGCTTATCCGCCACCATCGACAAAAGGAAAATATATCAAGATAAAGTATATTACGCAATTGCCGAATATGAAAGTTCCTACTTTTATATTCTTTGCTAATCTGCCGCAATATATTCGTGACCCGTACAAGCGTTTCTTAGAGAATAAAATTCGTGAGAAATGGAACCTTTCGGGTACACCGATTAATATCTTTATTCGTCAGAAATAAGTGGTGACGATATGATTAGTTTGTTTATTACATGGAATCCAGATCCAGTTATTTTTAATATAGGATCCTATCCAGTACGATGGTATAGTTTCTTTTGGGTTATTGCTATAATCAGTGCAACTATGGTGGTTAGTAAAATTTTCAAAGATAAAAACTATTCTAAAGAAGATTTTTCTCGGCTATTTGTTTATTCCTTTTTGGGAATATTCATTGGAGCGCGTTTAGGGCATTGTCTTTTTTATGATGCTTCATATTTTATTGAGCATCCGCTGGAAGCTGTCTTGCCGATAAAGTTTTATCCTAATAATAATTGGAAATTTGTGGGATATGCGGGCTTAGCAAGCCATGGCGGAACACTGGGCTTAATTTTCGCATTATTCTTATTTTGCAGGAAAACCAAAATTAAATTCTTAAAAATATTGGATATAATCGCTGTGGCGGCACCATTGGCTGCAGGATTCATAAGAATTGCAAATTTTATGAATTCGGAGATAATTGGAACAGAGACGACTTTGCCTTGGGGAGTGGTTTTTATTCAGGTTGATAATGTTATTCGACACCCAGCTCAATTATATGAATCAATTGCTTATTTTTTCTTTTTTGTGATAATGTGGTTACTTTACCGATATCATAATAAGTATAAGGTTAAATCTGGATTCTATTTTGGATTATGTATTTTTATGATTTTCACATTTCGATTCTTTATTGAATTTCTTAAAGAAAGACAAGTTTCATTTGAAGCTGACATGACTTTAGACATGGGGCAAATCTTAAGTTTACCATTTATGTTGTTGGGATTTTATTTCCTCATAAGAGGAGGTAATTTGAAAAATATATTTCGAATGTCAAATACTTGATTGAGACAAAGCATTGACTAAAAAGAAGATCTTTCTAAAATGGTCTTCTTTTTATTTTTCGGGTGAGATAAATTGTTAGCTATAAATTACAAATAAGACTTTATACCCCCAACTGACGATTCAACAGCGTCGTCAAGAGCGTACTAAAAAGTGATGCGTATGAACTGCTCAACTCATGCGGATGAGTTGCTCGGTTCATGCGGATGAGTTATACGACTCGTCAGTATGACTTTATAAAGTGATGTTCGTCACTATTTGGATGTTGCCGTTCAAACTCGTTAATCTTTGCTTGGCTTTAGGAAATTCATGTTTAATTTCCCATAATAAGTTGAAACTTATTGTTCGGCTATTTCTCGGTCTTCTTCTTTTTTAACTTTCTTGAGTAAATCGGAAGCAAAAATGAAATCATTGAACTTCTTGTCTTGTGCGGTAAATACATCATCCTTTGTGCCTTCCCATTCTTTTTTGCCGTCGCAAATAAACAATATGCTCTCTCCAATGCCAATTACCGAGTTCATATCGTGCGTATTGATGATGGTTGTAATATTATATTCTTTAGTGATATTATGAATCAGTTCATCGATGACCAGTGAAGTTTTCGGGTCCAAGCCGGAATTAGGTTCGTCGCAAAACAAATATTGCGGGTTCAGTGCGATGGCGCGAGCAATGGCCACGCGTTTTTGCATACCTCCGCTTATCTCTGAGGGATATTTGTTTTGTGCTTCAATCAGGTTCACGCGATCTAAGCAAAACTGTGCTCGTTTTACTCGTTCCTTATAGTTCTTATTTGAAAACATATCAAGTGGGAACATCACATTCTCCAGTACACTCAGCGAGTCGAAAAGGGCGGCGCTTTGGAATATCATACCCATTTCACGGCGTAATCCATTCAACTCTTTCTTTTTCATTGTCAGGAAATTACGTCCGTCGTATAACACTTCTCCGCGTTCCGGTCGGAGCAGTCCGACAATACATTTCATCAGTACAGTCTTACCCGAACCGCTCTGGCCTATAATCAGATTGGTCTTACCTTCATCAAAACGGAAATTGATGTCTTTCAGAACATCTTTATCCTCGAATGATTTATATAACGACTTTATCTCTATCATGCCATTAGAAGTTGGGTTAAAATTAAGTCGGAGAACAGAATGAGTACGCTGCTTGTCACTACAGAATCGGTACTGGCTTTGCCCACTCCGATGGATCCACCTTCAACCGTATAGCCAAAGTAAGCGGAAACCGTTGCAATGATATAGGCAAAGACGACAGATTTAATAAAACTGACCCATATATACCATTCTTGAAAACTGTATTGAATGCCATAAACAAAATCTTCGACATTCATTACATGTCCTATCCATGCGGTACAGAATGCGCCGACAATACCGGATGTGATACTGAATATAACAAGAACAGGAATGATAGTCATAAGAGCCAACGCTTTCGGAAGGATAAGGTAAGCAGCGGAATTGACACCCATAATTTCCAATGCGTCAATCTGTTGGGTTACGCGCATAGTTCCTATTTCGGAAGCTATATTCGATCCGACTTTGCCGGCAAGAATCAAACACATAATAGAAGAGGAGAATTCCAACAGAAGAATTTCTCGGGTGGCATAGCCGACGACGAAACGCGGCATCCACGGGCTTTCAATGTTCAACTTGATTTGAATGCAGATAACGGCCCCAATGAAAAAAGAGATGAGAAGAACGATGCCGACAGAGTCGACACCTAATTTAACGATTTCGTTAACGTACTGCTTAAGGTACACACGGATTCTTTCAGGAGCTGAAAATACCCTTCCCATCAGCATCACATACTTGCCAAGTGATTGTAATCCGTTTAATAGTAGCTTGAAAAGCTTCATTCTTTTTCAGTTTGTTGCAAAATTAGCTTTTTCTATCTATATAAATGCAAAAGAATGACTGAAATTGTGTTCGTTTATTCTTTTACTAAACTTTTTTACTAATTTTGTCGTTCTAATAGGAAGAATATGTCAGTAGAAGAAATTCAGGAATCAATAACTGAAGAAATTCAGCATCAGACCGCGGCATTGAGTCAGGAACAAGATGTTGATCCGGTTGCGGAACAGAAAACGGCAAAGTCTCCGCAAGACGTGCCCGTTTCTGAGGATGGGGGGATGGTACTTCGGGCGGAAAATTTGGTGAAACGATATGGAAAACGTACGGTTGTAAGTCATGTATCGTATAATGTGCGGCAAGGTGAAATTGTTGGTTTGTTGGGACCGAATGGTGCCGGTAAGACAACTTCATTTTATATGACTACCGGATTGATAGTTCCGAATGAAGGACATATTTATTTGAACGATCAGGATATTACGATTTATCCGGTGTATAAGCGTGCTCAGTCCGGTATCGGATATTTAGCCCAAGAAGCATCTGTTTTTCGTAAGATGAGTGTGGAGGATAACATATCGTCTGTATTAGAGTTGACGAACACTTCCAAGGAATATCAGAGAGAGCGTCTGGAAGAGTTGATTGCCGAGTTTCATTTAACAAAAGTCCGTAAAAGTTTAGGCGATCAGTTGTCCGGTGGAGAGCGAAGGCGCACGGAGATTGCCCGATGCTTGGCTATTAACCCGAAATTCATCATGCTTGATGAACCTTTTGCCGGAGTCGATCCTATTGCCGTTGAGGATATTCAGCGTATCGTTTGGAAATTAAAAGACAAAAATATCGGTATTCTTATTACCGACCATAATGCATTGGAGACATTACGATTGACAGATCGTGCTTATTTGTTGTTTGAGGGGCGCATTCTGTTCCAAGGAACTCCGGAAGAGTTGGCAGGGAATAAGGTTGTCCGTGAAAAATATTTGGGAACCAACTTCGTTTTACGGCGTAAAGACTTCCAACTGGAAGAGAAAGAGCCGTTATGAGGAACACACTAAAGGATCAGTTTGTCAGGCAGGGAGTGCAAGATGAAATAAAATAAGAGCAGGTAGATTTTTATATTTAGCGTTTATGCTTGTTGTGTAACGGAAAAAGAAAACGACTCCTTTGTGATTGTATTTTAATGAAAATTGCTATAAATTATAGTAATTTTGTTGGGAGAAGTTGTTTATGAATAAACTTGAGCTGTTTAACGACATCTATTCGAAGTATTATCGAAGGTTATCAAAGTTTGCATGGTTGTATGTGCGGGACAACTATGCAGCAGAAGATATTGCGACAGAGTCGATGGTTAAATTATGGGAGACCATGAATGCGGAAGAAGTAGAGAATCCTTTGGCATTGCTTTTAGTTATTATGAAAAACAAGTCACTCGATTATCTGAGAGGGCAGGAGGTGAAGGCGAAAGCATTAGAGGCTTTTTCTACAAAGAAGCAAGCGGAATTGAATATTCGGATATCTACGCTTGAAGCATTTTCCCCTGAAAACATATTTTCGGATGAGATTAGAACTATTCTATCCAATACATTAAACAGTATGTCTGCACAGACCCGCAGAGTGTTTATGATGAGCCGTTTTGAGAGTAAAAGCGGGAAAGAAATAGCAGAGAAACTGAATATTACAGTCAAAGGCGTGGACTTTCATATATCCAAAGCATTGAAAGTCTTGCGAGTGGCACTGAAAGATTACCTTTCTGTTTTTATTTTGTTATCAATTTAAAAAAAAATCAATTTTATACTGGTGAACTTCCTTTTTCAATCGTCATTACTTATGAACAGACATTGATATGGAAGATAACCTTTTAATTAAGTATTTTGAAGGAAGTACTACTGAAAAACAAGTACAAGAGGTAACAGAGTGGTTACAAGCTAATGAAGCGAATATGCGGCATTATCAGCAGATATGTCGTTTGTACGAATTGATCTATTGGCAAGATAAGCCTGAGATAAGCAATAATAATAAGACGAAGCGATTTGGTTTCTTAACAGAGTTGTTTAAAGTTGCAGCTGTATTCTGTTTGGCGTTGGGTCTTGGTTATCTTCTTTTTTCACAAAGAGAGGAGCCTGAGACGATGATGCAGACAGTATATGTGCCTGTCGGTCAAAACGCTCAACTGACATTAACCGACGGAACAAAAGTCTACTTAAACGCAGATAGCAAATTACGATTTCCAAACCGTTTCAGCTCCGGAGAACGAAAAGTGTATTTGGATGGTGAAGGTTACTTCGAGGTTCAAACGAATAAAGAAAAGCCTTTTGTCGTCAGAACGAAGAGTTATAGTGTTAAAGCATTAGGAACAACTTTTGACGTGAATGCATATAATGGGGAAGAGGAATTTGAGACAGCACTGTTAAAAGGGTCAGTGGTAATTACTAATCATACGACTAATCAGCTTTTGAAACTGACTCCGAATATGCGTGCCGTGGTTCATGATAATAAGCTGACCACTGTTCCTATTAAGAGTATGGACTATTATTTATGGCGACAAGGAATTGTGTACTTTGACGAGCCGGTTGTCAATGTGTTAAAGAAATTGGAGCAGTATTTCGATGTGAAGATAGATATAAAAAATAAAGCTATTTTGCGTCATGAACGTCATTGTACAGGGAAGTTCCGAATGCGTGACGGATTAGATCATTTTCTGAAAGTATTACAACAGATTGACCATTTTGAATATGTGAAAGACGAAGAGAATAACATAGTGATTATAAAATAAAAAATTAACAGTAATAATAACTAAAAATAATGGCCTATGGAAAACATGTACTAACGAACAAAAACTGAAGGAAGCTGGCACTCCCTTCAGAACATGGTTAACCCCTCGAGATTAGAGAATAACGAAGAATTAACAATTATTTGAATGCAAAATTATGAAATTAATTTCTAACGGACAAACAAGGTCCGTAAATAAACAATTATTTCGAACTATGAAATTAACACTTGTCGCTTTGTTTACCTGCATTTATAGTCTGTTTGCTGCAGATGTAATGTCGCAGTCAGCAAAAGTGTCTATTCATGCAAATAGTTCTACTGTTCAGAAAGTAATTAAACAGATAGAGTTACAAACTGACTATCTTTTCGTTTATGACAAGAATGATGTTGACATAAAACGAAAAGTCTCTGTGAATGTAAATGATGTACCCGTATCAGAAGTCTTGAATAAACTTTTTGCTGATACCGACGTTTCATACAAAGTTATTGATAAAAACATTACTCTGACAGTTAATCGTGCTAATACAGCAGAAGATGTGATGGATACTAAACAGAATGGTCTCCGTATCACAGGAAAGGTTTCAGATACAGCAGGCGAGCCGATTATTGGCGCGAATATTTTGGAGAAAGGAACTACAAATGGTGCCATTACCGATGTGGACGGAAACTTTGAACTTAGCGTTCAGAGTAATGCTATTTTGATTGTCTCTTATATTGGTTATACTACACAGGAAGTTAAGGTAACCGGTCGTACATTAAATATAACCATGAAAGATGATGCTGAAGCATTGGATGAAGTTGTGGTTGTGGGATATGGTTCTATGAAAAAAAAGGATTTGACAGGATCTGTAGCTTCTGTAAATTCTAATGTATTAGAAAATCGTCCTATTACCAACCTAGGTACAGGTTTACAAGGAACAATAGCTAATTTGAATATTTCATCTTCTAATGGCCGTCCAGGAACTGGTTCAAGTTTTAATATTCGTGGTGGAACAAATATCTCTGGTGGTAGTCCTTTAATTCTCGTTGATGGAGTTGAAATGGACCCCAACTTATTGAATCCTATTGATGTCAAAGATGTAACAGTATTAAAAGACGCAGCTTCTGCTTCCATTTATGGTGCTCGTGCTGCTTATGGTGTTATATTAATAACAACTAAAGCAGGTATTGCTAGTCGTAAGCCAATTGTTACTTTAAATGCCAACTACTCAATCAATGCCCCAATTACCCATGCACATTATATGAATTCTTTGGAGTATACCCAATGGATGAATGATGCAAATACTACCACTAACGGTAGTAACTATTTTGATGATATAACAATGGAGTATGTCCATAATTATTATAATGACCCTAAAAATAATATTCCTGTATTTCATCATCCAGACGATTCTGATAGTAAATGGAGATATTGTGGTAATACAGATTGGTATAAAGCATTAAATAAAAAGAGCTATCCCATGCAAAAATATGATTTGAGCATAAATGGTGGCAATGATAATGTAAAATACATGACATCAGTTGGGATGTTGCAGCAGGATGGTATATCTAAATGGGCGGATGAAGATTATAAGCGTTTTAATGTATTATCTAATGTAAGTTACCAAGTAAATAATAAGATTAAAATTGGTTTCAGAACTAATCTTACGATGATTAGGCAGAAAACTGGTCCTGAAAATAAATATGGAAGTAGTTCGTTAGCTGCTATTCTACCTGGTGATAGTAGACCTTTAATGCCTATCTATCATCCTGATGGGCATTTCTCTGGTTATAGTGGAAATGGTTATTATACTAATATGGCCGCATGGTTATCCCAAGGTGGTTCTTCTCAAATACGCAATAACAGTGTGTATGCTACTGCTTACGCAAAAATAACTCCTCTAAAAGGATTAGAAATTAATATTGATTATACCTATAATTATGATGACAACTCTATGAAGAATCATGTGAGGGAATATATTGATTATGACGCAAAAGGTAACCCTGGATCTATTTTTCCTCATACATCACCAAACCAAGTATCATATTCTAAAGCAGAAAAAGAATATAACGTGTTTAACGCTTATGTTTCATTTGAAAAAAAAATAAATGATGTCCATAATTTATCGGCTATGATAGGTTTCAACCAAGAAAATACAACCTATAAGGGAATTGGATTGAGCAGAAAGAATTTGATAGTAAATGATATTCCTTTCTTGAATTTGGCAACCGGCGACCGTGCTACTTCTGATTATATGAATGAATGGGCTTTACGAGGGGCTTTTTTCCGTCTATTCTATTCTTATGCTGATAAATATCTAATTCAGGTAAATGGACGTTATGATGGTTCTTCACGTTTCCCAAAGAATGATAGATTTGCGTTTTTTCGGCGTAATGGACATTTGGTAGGCTGAAACCTCTCAAATGTCCTTTATTCATTACCTTTGCAGCATTTGAAAGCTTATGAATAAAAAAACTGTATATTCTGTAACAGTTCAAATGTTAAAAAGAATGG
>NZ_JAJLQX010000036.1 GCF_021295095.1 Phocaeicola oris | reverse complement strand
ACACATAAAAACAGACAAGGGCAAACCTCTCGGGATGCCTTTGCTTATTATGTTTTCGGCACGCTTACGCGCGCGTACGAAAAGACGGAAAAATGTGCTTGATGATGGGCGGTTAGAATGTGTGTGTTAGCAAATTATTTGGAATGGCCAAATAATTTGTCTTAAAATTCACGTTATGATTAAAATAGTTTCGCGCTTTACACATATTTATATGATAGGATGTAAATCACCACGTTGATGATTTCGGAGGCGAAGGTAGGTATTAAGTTCAATTTATGCAAGGAAAATACAGAAAGTTTTCATTAAACCATGTTACGATGATGACGATGCTTATCATCAACGATATATTTTTCTAATTATATTGAACTCACGTTATTTGTGAGGAAATAAGTAAAAAGAAGATGGAAAACACTATATTTACACTTTCGAAAGATTGTCTGCCACCAAACTTATGATTGGTCGCGATGAAGAAATATCCGAGGATCTAATTGTATCAATATTTTGAGAAGCGAAATGTTATAAATAAAGAAATGAAGAAACTTATTCTTATCATAATGGCTCTGACCATGTCTTGTGTATTGATGATAGCCTCAACAGACTTCAGGTTTCGCCACTTCTCTGTGGAGAATGGGTTATCTTCCAACACTATACGTGCCATCATACAAGATAAATATGGCTTTATATGGTTTGGAAGTGAATATGGATTGAACCGTTACGACGGCATTAACATCAAAGTCTATAAATCTAATCCTCAAGGACAAAATGAATACATTTCGGCATTGTATGATACAGGTGACCGGATTTGGGTGGGAACGGATAAAGGTGTTTTGATCTATGATTATGAAACGGAATACTTGAAAGCCTTTAATGTAACTACTTCGCGTGAGATAAGTCCCAACACCACTGTCAGTTGCTTTATGGAGGACAAAGATGGAAATTTATGGTTTTCGACTATAGGACAAGGAGTATTCAAGTACAATACGAACAAATACTATCTGGAACAATATGAGTTTCCTGAGGCGAATAATAAGGTAGCTGCCATTATGGTAGACGCAGATAACCAGATATGGGCGGTAACAAATTGGGGAGGGGCAGGATTGACTAAATTAAACAAGGCAGAAAACAAGTTTGAACCTTTTCAGCTTATCTATGAGACAAATGAACAGCATTCGAATTCTTTAGCCCTTCTGGAAGACACGGAACGCATGCTTTGGTTAGGAACTTGGGAATGCGGTTTGCAAAAGGTAGACAGATATACGAGAAAAGTAACTACATACCTGCATCCATCGACCGGACAAGGAGTGTCGCATATCCATTCCTTGATGGAATATGATTCTCACCGCCTTTTGATAGGCTCCGATGATGGACTTCTGCTGTTTAATACACTTACCGGAGAGCATCGTTTGTTTGCGGAAGACAAAACAGAACCTCATTCCATTTCCAATCGCTTTGTTTATCCTATTGTGAAAGATAGAGAAGGAGGAGTATGGATAGGTACCTATTACGGTGGAGTGAATTACATTTCACCTAATACAGGGCAATTCGAAAGCTTTGCTCATTCTCGCTTTTCCAATTCAGTGAATGGAACTGTCATCGGACGCTTTTGTGAAGATAAATCCGGACATATATGGATTGCGTCGGATGATGGAGGATTGAATTGCTACATGCCGGAGGAACAAAGATTCGTTTATTATAGCGCAAGCGGCAAGGAAAATAGTCTTTCTTATCATAATGTACACGCACTATGCATGGACGATGATAACCTGTGGATTGGTACTTATACCGGAGGAGTAAATGTATTGAACCTGCGGACAGGACTCTTTAAAGTATATCTCTCTTATCGGGATAACCCGTCGACGCTTGATGGAACAAGCTCTTACGCTATCTTCAGAGACCGCAAAAAGAATATCTGGGTAGCATCCATGTCCGGAGTAAATTTGTATAATCGGGAAACAGATAACTTTACAAGAGTGAAGGACTTAGGCTCATTAACTATTGATATAGATCAAGATACGAATGGGAACATTTGGTTTTCTACACAAGAAAAAGGATTGTTCAAATACAATCCGGATAAACAAACTTGGAAGAATTATGTGCATAACAGTCTTCCGGGTTCGTTACTCAGCGACCAAGTGAATTGTATCCTGATTGACAGTGACGGAAACATGTGGATTGGAACAATGAATGGTCTATGCCGATATGATGTGAAACATGATGCGTTTGAGGCTGTCCCTTTAAATATCCCCAACAATAATATTTGCGGAATAGTAGAAGAGCAACGAATACTATGGCTGACTACTGCCAAAGGACTGGTACGTTACGTTCCGGGAGAAGGAGCTCAAGTCTTTTCTGTCAGCGACGGATTGCAGAGTGAACAGTTCCTACCGAATGCGGTATTAAAAGCTTCTGATGGAAAAATCTACATCGGTTCGGTGAATGGCTTCAATGCTTTCTATCCTTATCAGATAAAAATTAACCAAGTGCTACCACCGGTGGTTATAACCGGTCTGGAGATATTTAATAAGGAAGTAAGAGTAGGAGACCGGTTACTCTCAAAGAATTTAAATGCGATAAGAGAGTTGGAGCTGTCTTATAAAGAAAATGTTTTAAGCCTTTTATATGCCTCATTAAGCTATTGCACACCAGAGAAGAATCAGTATGCGTATAAATTGGAAGGTTTTGACAAGGAATGGAATCATGTAGGAGCACAAAACAAAGCAACTTATACGAATTTGCCTGCGGGGAATTATGTGTTCAGGGTGAGGGCGACTAACAATAATGGAATTTGGAGTGACAAAGAAGCCACGCTAAAAATAATTATTCATCCTCCTTTCTATTGGAGTATGGCTGCTAAAGTCTTCTATTTCATATTAGCATGTTTCATTTTGGTTTTCTCCATACGCTTTCTATTGAAACGAACAGAAAAGAAGCATCTGGAGGAAATCAATCGGTTGAATGTGACCAAAGAAAAAGAAGTACATGAGGCTAAAATCAAGTTCTTTACAATGATAGCCCATGAGATACGTACTCCTGTTTCACTTATCATAGGCCCTTTGGAAAAAATCATGAAGTTAACCGATCCGATTCCTATGAAAGTACGCAACGATTTGAACATAATAGACCGTAACAGTCAAAGATTACTATTTTTAGTGAATCAGTTGTTAGATTTTCGCAAAGTGGAACAAGAGGGCATGGCTATCCGCTTTGCATGGCAAAACATACGTCAATTGATGGAAGCTGTGTGTGAACGGTTCAGACCTTTTATTTCTCATCATGGCGTTCGACTGGACGTAGAGTACCCGGCTGCCGATTTTATAGCTATGGTAGATAGTGAAGCGATCACAAAACTTATAAGCAATCTGTTAACTAATGCCAATAAATATACTAAAGACCGGGTACTCTTATCCTGTACAATACAGTCCGAACAGCATACGTTTGTTATCAGAGTAACAGATAACGGCATCGGTATCAGTAAGGAAGAACAAGAAAATATTTTTAAACCTTTTTATCAGGCTGTAGACAATAAGCCGGGCACAGGCATCGGACTCAATATCGTAAAGAGTATCGTAGAAGCTCATAACGGGTGTATAGAAGTGGAATCAGATGTAAACAAAGGAGCTTCCTTTATCGTGACGCTCCCTATAGAGCAAAGCAAGGCAGAAGCAGGGAACGGTAGCTCGGATATCCTTAATCCGGCAATACCGGAAGATATTCTTTCTGAAAGGTTGCCGGTGGTGATCGCCCCAAAAGACAGACCGGTGATGTTAATTGTAGACGATAACGAGGAGATGCGATATTTTCTCTCGAATAGTTTTGCCGAGCAATATATTATCGTAACTGCAGAAGACGGAGTAGATGCATTGGAAAAGATGAAAGAGAATGAGGTGACTTTGATTGTAAGCGACTGGATGATGCCTCGCATGGATGGAATAGAGCTTTGCCGGAAAATACGAGCTGACCAAACCATCAGTCATATCCCCTTTATTCTGTTGACTGCTAAGACGGATATGGACTCTAAAGTGGAAGGTTTAGATTGTGGAGCGGACGCTTACATAGAGAAGCCTTTTTCCGTGCAATATTTAGAAGCTTGTATCAAAAATCTGCTTGATTTGCGTAATTTATTACGCAACAAATTCTCGAAAATGCCTATGGTGCCATTAGCCAGCGTCGCAAACAATACGACAGATAACAAGTTCCTTACTCGCATCAATGAAGTTATAGAGCAGAACTTCTCTAATCCGGAACTGTCTGTTGATTTTCTGGCAGAGCAATTGTGCATAAGTCGGTCCGGACTATTTGCAAAAATCAAAACATTGACTGATGTTACTCCCAACGAACTAATTCAGATTGTTAGACTTAAGAAAGCAGCAGCATTGCTTATGGAGAATCAGTATAGGATTAATGAAATATGCTACATGGTTGGGTTCAATAGTCCGTCTTATTTTGCAAAATGTTTTCAGAAACAGTTCGGCATGAAACCGAGCGAATTTATAAACGAAAAGGAAGCGTAATAACGAAACACCGGTAAAATCATGTGTATCTATGCATAGATTTTCATTCGTCTATATAAAGAAAATAGGTATAAAAATATACCTTTGCAAAAAACTAAGGGATGAGAATACTAATCGTCAACACATCTGAAAGGGTTGGTGGCGCAGCCATTGCAGCGAACCGACTCATGACGGCTTTAATTAATAATGGAATTAAGGCAAAGATGCTTGTTCGCGATAAGCAGACAAATAATACTAATGTTGTACAACTGAAACGTTCATGGAAAACGATATGGGATTTTTTATGGGAACGGTTTGTCATCTGGGTAGCCAACCGTTTCAGCAAGAAAGAACTGTTTGCGGTGGACATTGCCAATACGGGTACAGACATTACTTCCCTACCCGAATTCACGCAGGCCGATATTATTCATCTAAATTGGATTAACCAAGGAATGCTTTCTATGAAAGACATTCAAAAGATTATTCGGTCGGGCAAACCCATCGTTTGGACTATGCACGACATGTGGCCTATTACCGGTATCTGTCACCATGCCGAACAATGCGAGAAATACTATACAAGCTGCCATTCCTGCCCGCACCTACAAAATTCAGGGAAAAAAGATTTGTCATACAAAGTGTACCAACAGAAAAAACGTATCTATAAAGATGCAAATATTACATTTGTTGGCTGCAGCCGATGGATTGCCAACCGTGCTCGAAAAAGCGGATTAGCAGAAAGAAAAGAAGTAATCGACATTCCCAACCCTCTTAATGTCAATCTCTTTAAATCGCACAATAAGCAGGAAGCACGCAAGTATTGCCATTTGCCTAAAGACAAAAAACTATTGCTCTTCGGATCTGCCAAAATCACCAATAAACAAAAAGGAATTAATTACCTGATTGAAGCCTGTAATCTGATTGCCCAAACAGATCAAAAATGGAGTAAGGAACTCGGAGTTGTTGTGCTGGGACAAAATGGTGACCAGTTTGCGTCGCTTTTCCCTTTTCCTTGCTATGTTCTGAATTATGTCCGCACAGAAAAAGATTTAGTGAATATCTATAACGCGGTTGACATTTACATCACACCATCTTTAATGGAAAATTTGCCGAACACTATTATGGAAGCGATGGCTTGTGGCGTCCCATGTGTCGGATTTAACATCGGAGGTATTCCGGAAATGATTGATCACTTGCACAACGGATATGTCGCAACTTACAAATCGGCTGAAGACTTGGCCAACGGAATTAAATGGATACTTTCGGACGACTATAAGAACCTCAGCGATATGGCTTGTCAAAAAGTTGCCTCAACCTATTCCGAAAATCAAATAGCCAAACAATATATCAACTTATACAATAAAATTACAAACGACAATGCATAATATTCATACTACACATCTTCACCCGAAATTCTCAATCGTTACGGTGACGTATAACGCGGAGTCCGTGATCGACGATACTATTCAAAGTATTGTTACCCAAACATATCATAATTTTGAATATATTATTATAGACGGCGGCTCGACAGATAAGACTATGAATATTATCAACCAATACAAAAACCTTATCACTAAAGTTATCAGTGAACCGGACAACGGGCTCTATGATGCCATGAACAAAGGAATCAATCTGGCTACAGGCGACTATATCTGTTTTATGAATGCCGGCGATGAATTCCATGAAGACGACACGCTGCAATTAATAGTGCATTCGTTAAAAGGAACCGACTTGCCGGATGTGATTTATGGCGATACGGATATAGTGAATAGTGAAAGACATTTTCTGCATAAACGTCGTCTCTCTCCACCCGATAAGCTCACTTGGAAAAGTTTTAAAAACGGAATGTTGGTATGTCATCAAGCATTCTTCGCACGAATGGAGTTAGTCAAAAAAACACCATACGATTTAAAATACCGCTTTTCGTCCGACTTCGATTGGTGTATCCGCATACTTCAACAAGCCGGTGTGATTCATAATACACACCTCACACTTATTGACTATCTGAACGAGGGATTAACCACTAAAAATCATCAAGCCTCCTTAAAAGAACGTTTTCATATCATGTGTAAACACTACGGATTCATCAGTACAGCCCTGCGCCATGTAGGATTCGTTTTCCGTGCTCTACGTCATAACGAAAAAGCATAAAATCAACACACATCATGATAAGCAACATTTAAGTAACTAATAAGAAAAGTTGAATAAACCATGAACACCAATAGGATGGTTCACGCTGGTGAGGCACGTGTACCACGTGCGTGACGCAAGTGTATCACGCAGGTGACGCAAGTGTACCACGTGCGTGAGACACCTAATAAATAAAGAGAAAAACTATCATTACAAGAAGATAACAGAAAGTCATAAGGTTAAGGTCGAATTATTTCCTTAAAAGAATTTGAATTAATCTAATCTTTAACTATATTTGTCAAAATATTTGAACACCTGAAAATCAACTGTTTTTATTTATATAATACTATGGCATATAAAATTATCGACATTGAAGGGATTGGCGAAGTTTACGCCAAGAAATTAATGGAAGCAGGAATTGAGACTCCTGCGGAGTTGCTAAAGAAATGTGCGTCTCCTACCGGTCGTAAGGCTTTGGAGCAAGGAACCGGTATCTCAGGCGATCTGATTTTAAAGTGGACAAATCATGCCGACTTATTTCGTATTAAAGGCATCGGACCACAGTTTGCCGAATTGTTGGAAGCTGCCGGAGTTGATACTGTTAAGGAATTACAGCATCGTGTCCCCGAAAATCTTCAAAAGAAGTTAGAAGAAACAAATGAACACAAACACGTGGTACGTCGTGTTCCGGCATTAAAAGAAGTAATAAAAATGATTGATCAGGCTAAGGAATTACCTGCAATAATAACTTATTAGCCTCGTTAACATAAAGGAGCAACTTGTTTCCGTTATGAGCAAGCCGCTCCTTTATCTCTTTATTCTACAGACCATCTGTCAGAGAATAAGGCTTATCAGCTTTTGCCAATCCTCGTTTCTTGTTTGGAGAAGACCCCATCATGAATTCCAATACTCCGCCGTTTAAAATATCTTCGTGCACGATGTACAGTTTATCATACGGTTTCCCATTCAACTTGACAGACCGTACATACCTGTTCTTGTCACTTACTTTCGGAGCTTTTATTTCAAAAGTCTTCCAATTCGGAAGGTCAAGCTTCATATAAGGCAGATAAGGCGCGCCAAGTACATACTGGTTTGTTCCCGGACAAACCGGATAAAATCCCATCGCTGTAAAAATATACCAAGCCGACATCTGTCCGCAATCATCGTTACCGCCCAGCCCGCGAATATCATTCCGATACATTTTGTTCATAATCTCACGAACCCAATACTGTGTCTTCCATGGTTGCGAAGTCCAAGCATATAAATAAGGAATATGATGACTTGGTTCATTTCCATGAACATATCCACCAATCAAACAATCAATTGTGATATCCTCATTGTCTTTATAATAAATAGGGTCAAGTGGCTTATTAAAAAGCTCATCCAACTTCTGTATATAGTTCTTTTCTCCACCCATCAGATCCATATCTCCATACACATCTTGAGGCACATGAAATGAAAAGTTAAAAGAGTTACCCTCAATGAAACCTTCTCCATAAGTCTGACGAACATCAAAATCTTTTTTAAATTCTCCGTTCCTATTCTTTGGACGAGCAAATCCGATAGACGTATCAAATACGTTCTTATAATACAAAGCACGTTGTCTATATTGCTTAGCGATTGCTTCATTCCCGGCATTCTGAGCTATCTTATAAATAGCCCAATCGTCATAGCTATACTCCAGCGTCGTTGACGCAGCCGTACTACTTAATTCGTACGGAACATATCCCAATTTTATATATTCACCCAATCCGTCCAAATAGCCAACACTCGAAGTCTTCACCATCGACTTGAGTGCTTCATTCTTATCCACATCGGCTCCTTTGGTAATTGCGTCAGCTAAAACAGAAACAGCATGATATCCGCTCATACACCAGTTATCATTCGCCATATGGCTCCATACCGGCAACAAACCATGCACACTTTGCTGCTGATGCCGAATCATAGAGATCACCATATCACGAGCCTGTCTTGTTTTCATCAGCATAAGCAACGGATGTTCTGCACGATATGTATCCCATAAAGAGAAAATAGTATAATTCGTAAAGCCATCAGCCTCATGAATATTTTGATCCAATCCACGATATTTCCCGTCAACATCCATGTAAATCGACGGATTAATCATAGTATGATAATAAGAAGTATAGAACATCGCTTTCTGATCGGCCGATCCTTCTACTGTTATAGAAGAAAGTTCCTTGTTCCAATCCTGTCTGGCTTCAGAAAGAACAGTATCAAAATCCTTCGATGCTGCTTCTGCCCGCAAATTCTTCAAAGCACCTTCCGTACTTGTGGCAGAAATTCCCACTTTCACTATGAGTTCGGGATACTGATTAGTATCGAATTCAAAAAAAGCAACGACTTTTCGGCCGCCCATCTCAGGGAAATTACGCTCTATAGGAAACTTACGCCAAAAGCCATTGTAAAGAGGTTTCTTCAAGTCCTTATATCCATAATTCTTAATAGGCTGTGATAAAGAGATGGCAAAATAAGTGTAATTTGTCCGAGCCCAACCGTTAGTGACGCGATACCCTGTGAGCAGCGTATCATTCTCCACACGAACCATTGCCCATAACGTTTTCCCGTCATAATTGTAAATACCATGATCCAAGTCAAGAATAATTCGGCCTTTCATATTCGTGGGAAAAGTATATTTATGAACCCCGACCCGCTTAGTTGCTGTTAGTTGAGCCTTCACACCATAATCATCAAGCATCACTTCATAATATCCGGGAGAAGCTTTCTCTGTAGTATGCGAAAAGCGAGAACGGTATCCACTATCCGGGTTATCGCTCGTCCCCGGATTTAATTTCAGAGGGCCCGTAGTAGGCATAATCATAATATCACCCAAGTCAGAATGCCCTGTTCCACTCAAATGCGTATGGCTAAACCCCACAATAGTTTTATCAGCATACTGATAACCGGCACAATATTCATAAGAATGTGGCTGGTAAATACCATTCACATTATGCGGAATTGTATCCGTATCCGGACTGAGCTGAACAGCTCCAAAAGGAACACATGCCCCCGGGAAGGTATGCCCCATTCCATCAGTTCCAATAATAGGATTCACATATTCACCCTGCGCAAACAATGCAATTGTGCTACACATTGTTATAACGAGCGCAATAACTTTCTTCATACCTTCCAATTATTTCTCATTTGACAAAGAATACGGAAAATCACTTTCGTTAATTCCTCTCTGTATATTCGGCTTGCTATCCATTACAAAATCCAATTCAACGCCTTTCTGCAAGTCAAAGTGATCAAGATAGCACTTTGTATATTTCTCCTTATTATAAGTTAGCGACTTTATATAAACATTTTCTTCGCTATTGTTCGGAGCATTGATAACTATCTTTTTCCCATTTTCCAGTGAAACAGTCGCTTTCTTAAAATAAGGAGTACCCAATACATATTGATTACTTCCCGGACAGACCGGATAAAATCCCAAGGCTGTAAATACGTACCAAGCAGAAGTCTGACCATTATCTTCGTCTCCACAATATCCATCAGGAGTTGGGAAATACAAACGATTCATAACCTCACGCAACCAATACTGGGTTTTCCAAGGCTGTCCGGCATAGTTATAAAGGTAAATCATGTGTTGGATAGGTTGATTCCCATGAGCATAATTACCAAAATTCATAATCTGCATCTCACGTATCTCATGAATTGTCTGACCATAATAGCTATCATCAAAAACAGGCGGAACAACAAAAACAGAATCTAACATATTCACAAAATCTTCTTTTCCTCCCATTAGGTCTATTAATCCCTGAACATCATGGAACACACTCCAAGTATAATGCCAGCTATTTCCCTCCGTAAAAGCGTCACCCCATTTGAAAGGACTGAACGGAGATTGGAATTGCCCGTTCTTATTTTTTCCTCGCATAAGTTTATGTGTCGGATCATATACATTTTTATAATTAAAAGTACGCTGCTTATAAACAGCTATCTCACTTTCCGGACGTCCCAGCTTTTTGCCCATCTGATAAATGCACCAATCATCGTAAGCATATTCTAATGTTCGAGCCACATTCTCATTAATCCCTACATTATAAGGAATATATCCCAACTCATTATAATATTGATAACCGATACGACCTGTTGAAGTGACTTTTGGATGAACGGAATTAGCACCATGAAGCAAGCCTTCAAACATCTTCTCCGGGTTCTCTTTTGTGATACCTTTCAGATAAGCATCAGCAACAATTGACGCTGAATTATTTCCAATCATACAATCGCGGTGTCCGGGGCTTGCCCATTCAGGGAAGAATCCACTTTCTAAATAGGTATTCAGCAAACCTTCCTGCATCTTTTCTCCCATAGACGGATAAACCAGATTGACGAAAGGGAAAAGACAACGGAACGTATCCCAGAAACCCGTATCAGAAAACATGTATCCGTTATGAACCTTTCCATCGAACGGACTATAATGAATAGGCTTTCCATTCACATCATATTCGAAAAGTTGACGAGGGAAAAGCACGGAACGGTAAAAACAAGAATAAAAAATACGCAAGTGATCCACATTTGTATCCTCAACCTTAATTTTACCAAGCACGTCATTCCACTTATTATATGCGGCAGTCTTTACCTGATCAAAACTATTGTCTTCCAACTCTTGTAAGTTGCGCTCAGCCTGCTCCCAACTAATAAAAGAAGAAGCCACCTGAGCATGAATCACAGCACCATTCTTTGTATCAAACTCTACAACAGCACCTGCATGATTAGCCGTCAGTTCAAGCTGATTTTCAACTATATCATCACCCGACCACACCTTATTATACACAAACGGTGTGTCAAATTTAATGATAAAATAGTTTTTAAAATTGGATGGTACCCCTCCGCTGTTTTTGGTAGTATAGCCTATCACTTCTTGCTTTTCAGGAATAATCTTCACATACGAGCCTTTGTCAAAAGCATCAATCAGAACATACGAATGCTCCTTATCAGGAAAATGGAAACGAAAATAAGCAGCCCGTTCCGTCGGAGTAATTTCCGTAGTAACATCATAATCTGCTAAATAAGCTTTATAATAATAAGGAGTCGCGACCTCTGCCTTATGTGAGAACCACGAAGCTCGTTTATTCTCATCAATATTCAGCATTCCCGTAACAGGCATCAAAGAAAATTGTCCATAATCATTTATCCACGGACTTGGCTGGTGGGTCTGCTTGAAACCACAGATTTTATCCGAAGCATAAGTATAAGCCCAACCATCACCCATCTTACCTGTTTGAGGCATCCAAAAATTCATTCCCCAAGGCAAAGCTATTGCCGGATAAGTATTCCCATTCGAAAGGGAGAATTTTGAATCTGTCCCCATCAAAGTATTCACATAATCCACCAGATTTTTCTGCTCATCCATCCGACTGACCGCATTGGTATTTATACCAATCAAGAGTGTCAATATTAATAATCCTAATTTTCTCATATTTCAAACATCTATTTGTCTATTTCTCTATTTCTTTTCTACTACCTTTAATAGTCTGAAAGACAATGCCTATTAAAGCCAGAATTAAAAATGCCATAGCCACATAAGCCACTCTCTCGGTAACAACCAATGACTTCGGATGAAAATCGAATATAATCGTATGCTTCCCCGCCGGAACATTCATTGCACGTAAAATATAATCAGCACGCCCAAATGGAGCTTCTTTCCCATCAATAGTAGCCGACCAACCCGGATAATAAATCTCCGAGAATACTACTACGCCATCTTCTTTCGAATCAACCTCGTATTTCAAATTATTCGGTTCATAAGCGACAAGTTTTATAACACTCGTCGAATCTTTTGCCGCCCCAGCCTTCACATCTTTACTAAACGATTCTGCAATAATCGCCACCTCTTTCGGATTGACTTCACCTATTGCTTTTATCTCCTCATTAGCAGTCTTTACTGTTTGAACCTTATTTACGAACCAAGCATTGCCGTAAGCATACGGATTCAAAATAGGAACTGTTTTACCATCCTGCAACGGAAGAATAAAGTAGCGGGTATTCAACATATTCAAAACAGAGAATTTCGATGCATCTAAAGCTGTCATATCACCTCCTGCCTGAACAATGCCTTTATATAAATAATCAATCTCCGAAGTGATATGATTTTCTATCATCTCTTGATAACGACGGAGCTTAGCCGCATGATAACCACCAATACTCTTATGGAAATACGAAGTAAAATTCTCATTAAACGTATTTGTTGATAAGTTCAGAACTCTGAAATCCAAAGTTTTATCTGCAAGGATATACTTATCCGATTCACTCGGTTGAAAAGAATCGGTTTGTGCTGAATTCGGAACAAACAAACTGTCATATAAATAACGCTTGTTGACGCCCCACATATCGAATAAACAAAGCACAGCCAATAGCACAATGGTAGCTGTAGCCTTCAATTTCTTCTTACAGTAAGCCAAAAGGAATCCACAACCAATAATGATAATGATGAAGCTACGCCACGCATCGGAAGTGAAGATAGCAACACGCATATCGGTCAGGTTTGTCAATAATGGAGCTAATTGCTCAGCCGGAAGTCCATTTAAAGCTTGCATCTCCATTGAAGAAACAAAACTTGGAAAGAAAAACCTCGGCGCAATGGCAAAAAGAAATGCGAGTAAGCCTGTCAGCCCAAAACTGATACCAAAAGCTTTTGTATTCTTTTTCAAAAATCGCGGTCGATTAATTACTTCTCGCAATGCCATAACTGCTAACAACGGAATAGAAAACTCGGCTATTACCAATGCTGTAGATACGGCACGAAACTTATCGTACATGGGGACTATATCAAGGAAGAAATCTGTGAAACCCATAAAATTCTTTCCCCAAGAAAGAAGAATAGAAAGCACAGTTAATGCAAAAAGAGCCCATTTCATCGGACCTTTTACAATAAACAAACCCAGAAAAAAGAGAAATAATACAAAAGCCCCAACATAAACCGGACCGGAAGTTCCCGGTTGTTCACCCCAATACTGACCTAACTGATTATAAATATTCTTATACATGGGATTAGCTTTCTTCATCGCTGTTTCATTTTGTGAGAGAGGAACAGATGCCCCACCTTTGACATTCGGAACCAGCAAAGAGAATGTCTCACCTATGCCATAACTCCACTGAGTAATATAATCGCGATCTAATCCGCTCTTTGTCTGATTAGCACTGTTCTTCTTTACCAACTCACTTTTGCCACGCATAGATTCCTTACTATACTGATAAGTATGATAAAGATTAGAGAAGTTCACACAAATGCCTAATAATCCTGCCAACATCACCACACCGGTTGCTTTAACAAACCGGAGAATTTTCTTCTGTTTAACAAACTGAAAGCCAAAAGCAATGACCATAAACAGCATTACAAAAAGGAAGTAATAACTCATTTGAAGATGATTCGACATAATTTGCAAAGCAACAAATAATGCCGTAACAAATCCTCCCCACAGATACTTTCCTCTATACGCCAATACCAAACCGGCGATAGTTGGAGGAATATAAGCCAGCGTAATATACTGCCAAATATGACCAGCAGCAATTAAGATAAAGAAATAAGAAGAGAAAGCCCAAATAACGGAACCTAATGAAGCAAGCCAGACTTTAAAGTTGAACGCCCATAATAAAATATAGAAACCAAGTAACATGATAAACACATACCATACATAATTCGGAAGGAACAGATGGTAAATCTTTTCAACTCCCTTCAACACATCAGTCGATTTATAGCTGGGCGATATCTGGTAAGTTGGCATTCCTCCGAACAAAGAGTTTGTCCAACGAGTACGCTCACCTGTCTTCTCCATATATTCCTTCGCTTCTTGTCCGGATCCTACACCTTCTGATGAATCGTGACGAAAAAGGATACGTCCTTCAAATGTCGCAGGAGTAAAATAAGCGAAAGAAATAATAATGAATACGATAATAGCTATAATATCCGGTAGAATTTTCTTAACCACATTCATAAAGCAAACATTTAAATCTAATCGCAAAGATAACGATATAGTCCGATAAAATCTTTAAATTTGCAAAGATAAAATGAAAACATTCTATATCAAAAGATTATGAAAGTAGGAATTATATGTGCCATGTCCACAGAACATCACCAAATAGAGCAAATTCTTTTAAACAAGAAACATGAAGTCAAAGGACCGTTCAAATATATTACAGGAACTATTGGAGAAAACGATGTCGTATTAACGCAATGCGGTATAGGGAAAGTTAATTCCTCAGCAGGAGCTGTGGAGATAATCCGGAATTTCCATCCTAACTGCATTATGAGTACCGGCGTAGCTGGAGGAATCGACAAGTCCCTGAACGTAATGGACGTTGTTGTCAGCAATGAGATTGTTTATCACGACGTATGGTGCGGCGATGGAAACGAATGGGGACAAGTTCAAGGACTGCCCCCTCGCTTTAAGGGAAACCAAACATTAATTGATGTGGCAAAGTCGCTTTGTACCGATACAAAAATTCATGAAGGCCTTATCTGTAGTGGAGATCAGTTCATTACAGCAGGAGAACAGTTGCAACAAATCAAACTTCGATTCCCTGAAGGCTTAGCTGTTGACATGGAAAGTGGTTCTATCGCCCAAGTTTGCTATCTGTTTAAAACTCCGTTCATTAGTTTTCGTATCATTAGTGATACTCCGGGAGCAAAGAAAGACAATTGGATCCAATATAAAAATTTCTGGAAGACCATTGCCAATCGTTCGTTTGCCGTTACAAAAGCATATTTAAACGCCTTGCCAAAAACATTATAAAAAATAAAATATATGAAAACTATTCCAAGCTTTACCATTAACCACCTGAAACTATTACGTGGCATTTATGTGTCCAGAAAAGATAAAATAGGCGATGAGGTTGTTACTACATTCGATATTCGTATGAAAGAACCCAACCGTGAGCCGGTATTACATCCTGGAGCTATCCATACCATTGAACATCTGGCTGCAACCTACTTGCGCAACCATCCTGTTTGGGGAGATAAAATAGTATATTGGGGACCCATGGGATGTCTTACAGGTAATTATCTTCTAATGAGGGGAGATTTGGAATCAGAAGATATTGTTAATCTGATGAAAGAAACATTCCGCTTTGTCGCAGAATTTGAAGGCGAGGTTCCCGGAGCACAACCGAAAGACTGCGGGAATTATCTGCTTCACGATCTACCCATGGCAAAATATGAGTCCGCCAAGTATCTGCATGAAGTACTCGAAAACATTACTGAAGCGAATCTATATTATCCTGATTGACAGGGGAAATAAAGAAAAAGAGAGCCGATTCTCGAAAGGAATCGGCTCTCTTTTTGTCTTTTCAACAGGATTAACGACGTAATCCTAAAGCATCAACAATAGCACGATAACGCATAATATCGCGATCTTTCAAGTAATTAAGTAAAGCACGACGCTTACCTACCAACCGAGTTAATGCTCTTTCTGTGCTATAATCTTTTCTGTTGGACTTTAAATGTTCCGTCAGGTGAGAAATACGGTATGAAAACAATGCTATCTGAGACTCACAAGACCCAGTATCAGAGTTAGACTTTCCGTACTTTTCAAAGATTTCTTTCTTTTCTGCAGAATCTAAATACATAAAGTTTTTTATTTATAAGTAAAACAAATTTTGCGGTGCAAATATAGCCAATTCTTTTAACATAACAAGTATTTATCTAATTAATTTTTTTCTTTCCTCACGAATATATACCTTTGTCGTTGCATTTATAAGACTATAAAAGATGAATAGTAAACTGGTTATTTATAATACGCTGAACCGCCGAAAAGAGCTTTTCGTCCCCTTGAACGCTCCGCATGTAGGAATGTATGTATGCGGTCCGACAGTTTATGGCGACCCACATTTAGGACATACTCGTCCTGCCATTACGTTCGATGTGCTGTTCCGTTATCTCACCCATCTGGGTTATAAAGTCCGTTATGTTCGTAATATCACAGACGTTGGACATTTAGAACACGATGCTGACGAAGGTGAAGATAAAATTGAGAAAAAAGCCCGATTAGAACAATTGGAGCCGATGGAAATTGCACAGTATTATACTAACCGCTACCACGATGCCATGAAGTCTTTGAATGTATTGCCACCAAGCATTGAGCCGCATGCCACCGGTCATATCATTGAGCAAGAGGAACTGGTGAAGGAAATCGTAGACAATGGCTTCGGGTATATCAGCGATGGTTCCGTTTACTTCGACGTTCCTAAATATAATGAAAAATTTCACTACGGAATACTTTCAGGTCGTAATTTAGAAGATGTATTGAACACCTCACGTGAACTCGACGGACAGGAGGAAAAGCATCATCCTGTCGATTTCGCTTTATGGAAGAAAGCGACTCCGGAACATATCATGCGATGGCCAAGTCCGTGGAGCAATGGATTCCCGGGATGGCACTGCGAGTGTACTGCTATGGGACGAAAATATTTGGGAAACCACTTCGATATTCACGGAGGAGGCATGGATCTGATCTTTCCGCATCACGAATGTGAGATAGCCCAAGCAGTTGCTTCGCAAGGCGATATGATGGTAAAATACTGGATGCACAACAACATGTTGACTATTAATGGGCAAAAGATGGCCAAATCTTTAGGCAACTTCATCACGCTGGAACAATTATTTACAGGGAAACATGAGCTACTCACGCAAGCATACAGTCCGATGACCATCCGTTTCTTCATTCTTCAGGCACATTACCGCAGCACTGTTGACTTTAGTAACGACGCTCTGCTGGCTGCAGAAAAAGGATTAGCCCGTATCAACGATGCTATCCGTAACCTAAAGCGCATCACACCATCTAAAACAACTAACGGTATGAACGTTCAAGACATCTGTGAGAAATGTTACGATGCCATGAACGATGATTTGAATACTCCTATAGTCATTGCCACACTTTTCGACGCTGCCCGACAAATTAATAGCGTAGTTGATAAAAAAGCAACCATCTCTGCACCCGATTTAGAAGAGTTAACGAAGATATTCCGTATTTTCTTTTATGAAATTTTAGGAATTAAAGAAGAAGTAGGAGCAAACAATAAAGCACGTGAGGAAGCTTACGGGAAAGTTGTTGACATGGTTTTAGAACAACGACAACGAGCTAAAGCTAATAAAGACTGGGCTACAAGCGATAAGATACGCAACGAGCTGACCGAATTCGGCTTTGAAATAAAAGATACAAAAGATGGCTTTACTTGGAATTTAAATAAATAAAAGAAATCGTTTTTTAATATAACGTGAGTTCGACGAATTCAAAATAAGGCAAGCTGTGTATCAATTGTTCTGGTAACATTGATACACGGCTTCTTTGGAAAACAGCAGTATGCTGCTATTGCAGCCAAGAGGTTGACCATGAAAT
>NZ_JAJLQX010000035.1 GCF_021295095.1 Phocaeicola oris | reverse complement strand
TTGCACTGTCTATCAAAACAGCACGGGTTGCTCGATGGTGTATAGGGAATCAGTATGGCAAGGAAAAAAGTGTCTACAGGTTCAGCTAATGTAGCAAAAAAGTGTCTAGTAAAATCAGGTAAAGTCACGATGCATATAAAGGAATAAAGTGATACGTATAAACCGACAGAATGATACGCATGAGTTGCTTAACTGATACGTATGAATTGCCTAACTCATACGCATGAATCACTCAACTCATGCGGATGACTTGCTTAACTCATACGCGTCACTTTTCACGTTCCTGCGTTTGGAACTGCAGTTGCATACCATTGGTTTCCCAACCTGCATTTATATATCCAACTTATTCTGCTGTAACTTCAAGAACCATACTATTTAATTGCTTCGTGGTAAACAAGTCCAACCCAACGGTCATCAGATATTCACCGGAATAAACTTTTTCAGGAAAACCGGTAAACATTTTCAAAATCTCCGGCGGAATCTCTGTCAGAGCCTCTTCGTTTTCAGGTTTAGACAGAAATCTATTCGGCAATTTCATCGGCATCTTATTAATTTCTTTCACCCGATACATCTTATTCGGATCCAATCCTTGCAAACGAACCGGAGTAATAAACTCCCCATAACGAGGATGTATATCAAAACTAAATACCACAGCCTTATTCTTATCGGGAGCAACATACATGGACGATGTATGATTACTTTCGTAAGGGGAAACCAAACGATATAACTCACCGTCCCAAATAACCGATTTCAACCGATTATAGTTTTGAACGGCTTCTTGCGCGTATTTTATCTCATTCTCATTCATTTCCGATAATTTAATATCGAAACCTAATTTACACATGGATGCCACATCTGTACGGAACTTCACACCGGTACTCTTGTTCCATGAAGTAACATGAGCACAAATTGTTTTCGCGGGAAATATATGAGAAAAGCCCCACTGAATAAACAAACGTTCAATAGGATCGGTATTATCGCTTGCCCAGAATTCCGTAAAATATTTAAGAGCTTCATAATCCGTACGGCCACCGCCACCGGAACAAAGCATCATCGGCAACTCAGAATATTTCGTTTTAATCCGCTCTAAGACATTATATAACCCGTGTACATAATCAATATAAAGCCTCGACTGTTGGTTCTTCTCATAATTAGAATAGATATTGGTAATCGGACTGTTGCAGTCCCATTTAAAGAAAGCAATGTCCGGATATTTCGTCATCAGATTATCGACCGTGTTATACACCAAATCCTGTACTTTCGGATTGCTCAAATCAAGCACTAACTGATTACGGAAATAATATTCCTCCCGATTGGGGAAATGAATAACCCAATCTGGATGCTTCTCATACAGCTCACTCTTCGGATTCACCATTTCCGGTTCTATCCAAAGACCAAATTTAACACCTTTCTCTTTAGCAGCCTGAGTCAGTCTTCCTATTCCATTCGGTAATTTCGTCTTGGTCTCATCCCAATCGCCTAAACCGGCACGATCGTTCTTACGAGGATATTTATTACCAAACCAGCCATCATCCAAAAGGAACATATCAACACCCAACTTAACTGCGTCATCCATTAAAGAGATTAACTTTTCTTCATCAAAATCAAAACCTGTCGCCTCCCAGTTATTTAATAAAGTCATACGCAATTTATCTCCATCCTTAACCTGATATTTCAATGCCCATGCATGGAAATTACGACTTGCCTGACCAACACCGTTAGCACTATACGTAAAATAAAAATCGGGAGTTCGGAATATTTCATTAGGATTCAAAGGATATTCCGAAGCATAAGGATTTATACCGGAAATGATTCTAAGTTCATTGTTATTGTCTACTTCAAAAGTAAAACGGAAATTACCGGTCCAACCCAAAGTGCCAAGTAAAACTTCACCATTATTCTCTTCTGCCTTTCTATCTAATGCTATTTCAAAAAAAGGAGAACAAATCATATCGGCACGAGCGCCTAACTTTGTATCAATAATTTTTTTACCATACGACAATTCCTGTTCGGTCATACGTACTTCCTTTGCCCAATCCCCATTAAACTGAGTCAGAAAATATTTTGCCCTATTCACATGAAGCATGGAAGAGGCATATTGATAAAGAGTTATCGGCTTCTTCTCCTGATGAGAGATCTCGGTATAGCATTTAATTACATCTTCTTTTTGATAAGCAATGTAATGCAACTTCACCGTTACAGGATAAACATCATCTTTTAAAGTAATGACTGTCTCATTCCCGCCATCTACGGCATTAGTGCTATGAGTTACATACTTCAATAGCAATGACGGATTTCCATCATTATGCGCTACATGGACAGCAGGTTCAAAATAATCCTCCATTCCACCGGTAAGATACGCTTCCGTCCCCAGCGGAAGATTCAATAAATCCGAATCATGTGTTAATCGTTTACCTAAATAAGATTGATAAAGCCGACCATCTTCTCCAACTTGTAATACAATCTCCGAGCCTTCCGTCATGACCTTTATCATTGGCTGCTGAGAAGCAAATGAATAAAAGGAAGCATTCAGAAAGTACAAAAAAATCAATAACGCTTTTCTCATGGTATGTTTTTTTAAATGTTCTTTCTAACCGGGCAAACTTACAAAATAATCTTGACTCATTTGTCATCAACTACTTGCAAATTGTAATAAGTTTCCGTAAACTTGCATTCAAGTTAAGTATACCTTAAATTATATAATGACATACACTTATGAAAAAAATCATACTTAGTATTATTGGCTGTTGTTTTAGTCTATTATCATTTGGACAAACTTATTACGACTTAGTTATTGTTGGAGGTAATCCTGGTGGTATCATGGCCGCTATTGCTGCTGCTCGCGAAGGAAAAACTTCTGTTATCTTAGAACGAACCAGTCATATCGGCGGACTTCCTGCTAATGGATTAGGGGCAACGGATATAGCTACTCGTGGCGCTACAACCGGTTTCTTTTTAGAATTTGTCAATCGAGTTAAGTCTTATTATATAAATAAGTATGGAAAGGACTCACAACAAGTGAAAGATTGCAGTGACGGCTATCACTTTGAGCCTTCTGTTGGCTACATAGTCTTTCAAAAAATGCTTAATGAGCAGAGAGAAAAAGTTACCGTCCTTACTATGAGGCAGTTTGATGCAGATAATGCAAACACCTCCATTTCAAATAATAAAATACAAAGCATTAAAATTTTAAATAGAAACACAAATCAGACAGAAGAATATGCAGGTTCTATATTTATTGATGCTACTTACGAAGGCGATTTAGGGGCAGCTGCCGGTATTCCTTATACGGTAGGGCGTGAAGGAAAAAACGAATATAATGAACCTGGAGCCGGTCGGATATACAAATACTGGGGAGGCCCAGAAGATAAAGGCTCAACTTTCCAAGCGGATAATGCAGTTCAAGCATATAACTACCGCCTTTGCCTGACAAACAATCCTAATAACCGAATTCTATTTGCCAAGCCAAAGCATTATGACCGAGAAGAATATGTTTCTATCATTGACGATATTCTAAGTGGAAGAAATACAGATAAAGCTATGCAGATAGTAACAGAGGAGATGATGAACGAAAATAGGAAAAATGTATTAGCTGGAAAAAAGACAACTATTCCTGGTGACAAATGGGGTATCTCTAAAATTACAAATATGGTAGGAATCCCTAACAGTAAGACCGATGCCAATAATCAACACGGAGTATTTTTATCAACCGATCTTCCGGAAGAAAACTGGCCATGGGCAACTTCATCATGGGAATGGCGAGATAAATTTGCCGAACGATTAAAGGAATACACTCAAGGTTTATTCTACTTCGCACAGAATGACGATAAGTTACCCCAGCAATTTAAAGATGCTACAAGAGAATGGGGCATGGCAAAAGATGAATATTTGGATAATGAACATTTCCCTCGTCAAGTGTATGTACGCGAAGGAAGACGATTCTTCGGAAAATATTTCTTTACCGCAAAAGATGCTCAACCTGTTGCCCAAGGACAGCGACCGCCTCTACATTCCAATAGTATAACAGCCAGCCATTACGCATTGGATTCTCATGCCACTCGAAAAAGAGAATCCGGACGAGTTCATTTAGACGGATTCTTGAGCTATCCAACTGCAGTTTATACCGTCCCTTACGGAGTCATCGTCTCCAAACAAATAGATAACTTACTATTACCGGTCCCTGTTTCAGGATCACATATTGGCTTCTCGACATTACGAATGGAACCTTGTTGGATGGCTATGGGACAAGCTGCCGGTGTTGCATCTGCTATATCTATTAATGACCAAACACCTGTCCAGAGAATCAACATTGAAAAACTTCAATCAAAATTAGTTCAGCAAGGAGCTACTCTTATTTATTATAAAGATGTTACCCTAAAAGACGCAGACTTTGCTCTCGTCCAATATTTAGGTCTTAAAGGTTATCTCCCAGATTGGAATGCAAACTTGGACAAGCCTATTGATTCCATTACTTTAAACGAATGGAAACAAAAAAGTGGATTAAAACTAAATCAAGCAAGACTAAACAATACCCTTCGCCGTGATGTTCTAAAAATGATATATAAGGATAAAAACTAATATAACAATCACAGCTCCATTCAAGAATAGCATACTGATTATTAAAATGTTCTATGTTAATGCAGAATCTTTTAAAAGGAATAGAATTAGAGGTAAAAAATCCTTCAGCTTAACCCTTAAAATACTCAACGCCTGAGTGATTCTATAGTTAATGGTCTTTGAGGAAACTCCGCACTTCTCTGCTATTTGATTGTAAGTCATATTTTTTAATCTGCTCATAATAAAGGTTTCCCGATAGCTTTCAGGAAGATTTTGAATCGCTTCATCTACCTTATTAAGCAGCTCATGTAAATCATAATCGTCAGAAAAGATAACGGGATTCAAATAATATTCGCAAAATTGAGCCTCGGAATTAGCATCCACCTTTTTCTTCGCAATCAAATTCAAAACCCGATTATAAGTCGATCTAAAAAGATATGACTTTAAAGAAATATCAATTAATAAATCTTCTCTATGCTCCCAAAGCCAAATCATCAGTTCTTCAACTATATTCTTTGCATCCTCCAAGTCAACAAACCGATTTGCATAAGTACAAAGCATCACATAATACTGTTTATAAATTATATTAAACGCAGTATGATTACCTTCACGCAACTGATTCAACAAGAATATTTCAGATTTTACTTGAATCATAAAGTTATATTTTCATCATTTCCACAAACTGTTTAATGCAAAGTAATAAAGTTGGCTTTTCACTATCTATACAAATCTACAAATTATTTGATACAAAGCAATAAAATTGTCTCTTTTAGTTTAGTCACTTTTCCTTTTGCTTTGTCTTAATTATAAAGAAAGCATGTTGATGGAATTAAATAAAAAAATAGAAGATTTACTCATCTCATACAGCAAGGGAAAAGCAACAAAAGAAGAAATAATCCAATTAGAGCAATGGATTCAAGAGGATAAAAGCCACAAAAAAGTTGCTGAGCAAATTGCCACATTGCAATTTGCAGCCGATGTTACACTCATGAATAAAGATATAGACACAGAAGGCTCTTTATCAAAAACTAACAGTCTCATAACTAAGAAAGAAAGGAAAATCAAAGGATTGGCATGGTTACAACGTATAGCTGCAATGCTGACCATACCTTTATTAATTTCTACTCTTTGGTTCTACCGTCAAAGCGAAAGAGAAAAGCCATCACCTCAAACAATCGAAATTAAAACAACTCCGGGGATGACTACTTCTTTGACTCTGTCTGACGGGTCGAAGGTTCATTTAAATTCCTCATCATCATTATCATATCCTTCTTCTTTTACTAACAACCAACGTAATGTCACTCTGTCAGGTGAAGCTTACTTTGAAGTAACAAAAGATTCATCAAAACCATTTATTATATCGGTTCAGAAAGGAGCAAGTATTGAAGTTCATGGAACAATTTTAAATGTTGAAGCATATAATGATGAAAACATTTCTACTACACTTATAGAAGGTGCCGTTGATTTCCGTTTTCAAAAGAACGGGCAATTTAAAAAAGTTATTCTTCAACCTCTGGAGAAACTTGTTTACGAATCGAAAACAGGAAATACTAAACTTTATCATACATCAGGACAAAGCGAAACCGCATGGATTAATGGAAAAATTATTTTTGATAATACTCCAATGAATGAAGCGTTCAATCAAATTGGTAAACACTTCAATATAGAATTTGTTTTCAATAGTAAACGTCGTTTCAAAGATGAAGCCTTTACGGGTACTTTCTCAACGCAACGCTTTGAACGAATCATGGAATACTTTAAAGTTGCCTCCGGAATACGATGGAGATACATAAATAGTTCTAATATTAATGATAAAAAACAGCAAGTAGAGATTTATTAAACATGTGTCGAACCTTTAAATTTAATCCATTATGAAAAGAAAAATTCCTCCATAAAAAAGCATACGATTGATATTGGCGTACCAATCGTATGGAAAAACCAATCTGCTTGTTTGGCGACAAGCAATTAAGTGATCAATTTTTAATAACTAAGACATTGCGAAATTATGCAAAAATCCTTTATCAACCTAATAAATTGTATGATAAAGCCAATAGGACTATCATTCAAAAAAATACCTTTGTGTATGAGACTTTGTGTATTGTTTTTAATATGCTCCATAGGTTTAACGTATGCTAACGATACCTATGCACAAAAGACAGAATTCAGTATTACTATAACCAATCAAACAGTAAAATCTGTTCTTAAAGAAATTGAGAACAATTCCGATTTTGATTTCTTCTTTAGTAATAAATACGTCGACGTCGACCGTATTGTTTCTATTTCCGCTAAAAATGAAAATGTATTTAAAATCTTGAATAAACTCTTCGCCGGCACCGATGTCGTTTATTCTGTATTAGACAAAAAAATCATTCTTACTAAAAGAGGTATAAGTGATGAAAAAGAACTTACATCAGTCTCTGGAATAGATCAAACGAAGCATTCCATTTCCGGAAAAGTTCAGGATTCAAACGGAGATCCTATTATCGGAGCTAATGTCCTTGAAAAAGGGACTACTAATGGAACGATCACCGATGTAGATGGCAATTTCATGTTGAATATAGATAACGATGCTACCTTAATTGTTTCCTATATCGGCTATACGACGAATGAAATCAAGGTAGGAAATCAAAAAGCAGTAACTATTGTTTTAAAAGAAGATGCAGAATCTTTAGAAGAAATAGTGGTAGTAGGATATGGAACACAGAAGAAAGTGAATCTGACAGGAGCAGTTGACCAAATTACCAGTGATGTCTTTAAAGGTCGTCCCTCTTCAAATGTAACTCAAATGCTCGAAGGCGCAGTTCCAAATTTAAACATCTCCTTGGCTGATGGCAAGCCCGGACGTACAGCAGACTTTAATATTCGTGGCACTGGTTCTATCAATGGTGGCAGTGCATTAGTTTTAATTGATGGCGTAGAAGGTGACCCGTCGCTATTAAATCCAAACGACATTGAAAGTGTATCTGTTTTAAAAGACGCGGCAGCTTCTGCAATATATGGAGCCAGAGCTCCGTTTGGAGTGGTATTAATCACAACAAAAAACGCAACAGAAGGTAAACCTAAAATCACGTATTCTTCCAATTACACCTTTCAAGCTCCTCAAAATGTACCGGATGTTGTGTCAGATGGATATATATGGGCAGAGCATTTTTATGAAGCCTACTATAATTACAATCATTCCAACCCTTCTGGCATAAACAAAACACAACAATTTTCTACTGCGTGGTTGGAAGAATATAAACGACGCCATGATTCCGGTGATTTCGGAACCGTCATTTCAGACGGAGCTATAGGCACAAAAGGACGTTATGTGTATTATCCAAAAGGGACCGACTATTATGATTTATTGTATAAAGACCATGTATTTAGTCAAAATCAAAACTTATCCATTTCAGGATCAGACGGGAAATTCGATTATTATTTGTCCGGACGGTTTTTTACTTACAATGGATTATTTGATAGCAAAGACCAAACAGATAAGATGACAACTTATAATATGCGTTTTAAAGGAGGCTATCAGCTGACTCCATGGTTAAAGATAAATAACAATTTTGAACTCAACAATAATAAATACTATAACCCTATTACATATTCTGAAGGTTCCGGATTAATTTGGAGAAATATTGCCGACGAAGGACATCCTTCCTCACCAATGTTTAATCCGGATGGAACTTTAAGTTATTCTGCTGTTTATACCGTTGGTGATTTATTATACGGGCAGAGTGGCATCACATCACAAAATCAAGTAGTGAAAAACACTACCAGCTTCACTGCCAGTTTCTTTAACAATAAGTTACGTGTGAATGGCGACGCAACTTACAAACGTACAAATATTGAGCGTACCCATAAAAATGTACGTTCTCCTTACTCAAGATCAGTAGACGATGAAGGTAATAGTATTATTGAATACATTACAGGAACACATTCCAACATTTCTGAAACTATGAGTAGGCAAAATTATATTGCTGCTAACATCTATGCGGAATATGAAGATCTTTTATTTGAAAAACATAGCTTTAAGGTTATGGCTGGTTGGAACTATGAAAAGTCTAACTACAAGAAACTTTACGCTAAAAATGATAATCTTCTAACAGATGAAGTTAAGAATATTAATTTAGCGATGGGCACAGATAATAAATCGATTTCTTCTGATTGGACCGCATATCAGTTTGGCGGTGCTTTCTTCCGTTTAAATTACGCTTTTGATCAACGCTATTTATTTGAATTTAATGGACGTTATGATGCATCATCCCGTTTCCCCGAAAACCAACGATGGGCATTCTTCCCTTCTGCTTCTATCGGTTGGAGAGTATCACAAGAACCATGGTATAAGATTGATCCGAAAATTGTTTCCAACATAAAAATACGTGCATCATGGGGTGAATTAGGTAATGCAACAGGATTAAGTAATTATCAATATAAGCAAATCTTATCCATATCCAATTCTGACTACATACTAAATGGTCTGAGACAAAGCTATATGTCATCGCCCGCCGCTTTGCCAAACGGATTAACATGGGAAACTGCCACAACCTATGACGTAGGTGCCGATTTAGGCTTCTTTGATAATAAATTAACATTAACAGGCGACTACTACATTCGTAAAACTACAGATATGATTGTTGCCGGTCCTACTGTTCCCGATGTTTTTGGCGCATCATCACCAAAAGGAAATTACGCGGATATGTCTACCTATGGTTATGAAATCTCTTTAGAATGGCACGATCATTTTAATTTGGCAGGGAAACGTTTTAATTATAGTATTAAAGGAACATTGGCTGATTATTATTCTGTGATAGACAAATATAATAATGCAAATTATTCTTTGGATACTCATGCTAATCAGTCTTTATACAATAATTATTATAAAGGAATGCGAATCGGTGAATTATGGGGATATGTATCCAATGGTTTGTGGCAGGATCAAGCAAGTATAGATGCTGCTGAAGCAAAAGCTCAAGCTGCGGGTCAGAAGTATTATAATCCTTTGATGGCTACATCTAAAACTTATAAATTATATCCCGGAGATATTAAATTCGAGGATTTAAATGGAAATGGTTATATTGATAGAGGACAAAATACCGTTGATGACCCGGGTGATCGAAAGATTATAGGAAACGAAGACCCACGCTATATTTATAGTTTTAACTTTTCTGCAGATTGGAATAATCTCTGGTTTAGCGCATTCTTCCAAGGAGTGGGAAAACAAGATTGGTATCCTTCAAACGAGGCTTCCATTTTTTGGGGACAATATAACCGCCCTTACAATCAGATGCCTACATGGCACGTAGATAACTATTGGACAGAAAACAATACAGAAGCCTTTTTGCCTCGCTATACCGGATATTATGCCCCATTCTACAGTGGTCATTATAATGCAAATACACGTTACTTAATGGACGTTTCTTATTTACGCTTGAAGAATCTTCAGATAGGATATAATTTACCATCAAGTCTGACAAAAAAAGTTGGTATAAACAATATTGGCATTTATATTTCTTGTGAGAATCTATTTACGTGGTCTCCACTCTATAAATACACAAAAGATATTAATGTCTCCAATATTGGTTCTTCCGATATAGATTTGACAACAGGATCAGGTGATGGATATAATTATCCTATGATGAAATCTATCAGCTTAGGTTTGAACATTACGTTTTAATAAATAAGAACTTAAAGATATGAAGAATATATATATATTAGGAACCATTTTTATTTTAGGCTCTTTATTGGTAAGTTGCGACTTTAATGAGGAACCAGAGTCATCGGCATCTGTTTCCATGGTTTTTAGCTCAGAACAAGGACTTGAAACATACGCTTACTCATTCTATAATGAACTTCCAAGTCGATCGAATGCATTCAATAGAAATGCAACCATCGATTATGGACCTAAAAACACCTTAAGTGGAATGGAAGTTGGTGCATATACTGTCAATTCATCCACAAGTTGGTCGTGGACAGCATTAAGAAATATCAATTTTTTCCTTGAAAACAATACGGACAAATCATTAAGTGAAAACGTACGCAATAACTATACAGGTATTGCACGACTTTTTAGAGCTCGTTTTTATTTCGATAAATTAGTGACATACGGCCCGGTGCCATGGATTGAGAAAGTCTTTAATGATTCCGATGACCCTGACTTGTATAATTCACAAGATACAAGAGATGTGATTATTGGTCATATCATTGACGACTTAGATTATGCGTATCAGAATATCACCCAATCAGGCACAACGAATAACTCAACAATTGTTAATAAATGGACCGCCATTGCCTTTAAGTCACGCGTTTGCCTTTTTGAAGCTGCATGGCGAAAATATCACGCCAATGATGAATTAGATTTCGCTCGTAGTGGTTGTTCTGAATATACTTCAGCCCAACTATATCAATTAGCCGCAGACGCAGCAAAAGAAGTCATTGAAAAGGGACCATATAAGCTTTATACAATAGGAGAATATAAAGGAGGAAGAGGAGCTTACCGCTCTTTGTTTATTTCAGATAAAGCAGTGACAACAGAAGTAATGATGGCTATAGAAACAGATAAAGAACTTGGCTTGGGTGAACAAAACTGGTGGTATAACTCTTCAACTTACGGACCTCATCTATGTATGAGCAGGAAATTTGCTAATACGTATTTGAATATTGACGGCTCTCCTTATAACGAAAAAAAAGCTGACGGTTCTTATAAAACTTTTGTTGAAGAAACGACAGGACGTGATACACGTATGAATCAGACAATACGCGGAGCTGATTATACTCGTAAGAATGCCTCCGGCAATTATGAAAATACTTCTGCTAATTTTACAGGACACACATTGACAGGGTATCAGTTTACAAAATTTGCAATGGATGATGTTGCCTATGACGATGCCGCAACAAATGACAATGATATTCCTATTATGCGTTATGCTGAAATTCTTCTAAATTATGCTGAAGCGAAGGCGGAACTTGGTACACTAACCGATAATGATTGGGCTATTACAATTGGAGCATTGAGATCGCGTGCAGGAATAACAGGCGGAACAAATGAAACAGGGACGTTAACCACCAAGCCGACTGGCATAGAGCCTTACATTGCTGCTTATTATCCTGATATTACAGACCCTTCCCTTCTGGAAATTCGTCGTGAAAGAGAAATAGAACTCTGTTTGGAGGGATTTCGCCTAAATGATTTAAAACGTTGGAATTGTTGTAATTTATGGGTTGATGACCCTTGGGAAGGCGTTTATATTCCGGCACTAAACACCCCTTTAGATATGAATGGCGACGGAGTTTATGATGCATATTTCTATGATACCGATAATATCGGAGACTCCAACTATTCGTCTATCGGAGTATATGTAGGAACAAATAAGAATAATGTATTAAATGTAGAAAAGGTTAATGGTGGTTATTTTATGAAGTATAACTACTCCGGAAGAAGTTGGCCTGTACGTCAATATCTATATCCAATCCCGGAAGTTGTGATTCAATTAAACAACAATAACTTAAAGCAAAATCCAGGTTGGTAATTATATATAAGAAATAAATATGAATAAGAATATTTTTATAGCAATAGTATTTTTATGGTTTTGCTTTCTCACAGGATGTAAAACGGTAAGTACATCAAGAAGTTCAATGACAATGCCCTTTACTGTCGCAACTTATAATATCCGCTATGCTAATAACGGAGATTCTATCAATGGGAATGGATGGGGACAGCGCTATCCGTACATAGCCAAACTTATCCAATTCCATGGATTTGATATTTTTGGTACAGAAGAAGGAAAATATCAACAGTTACAAGATTTAAAAGCAGTAATGCCGGCTTATGACTATATAGGAGTAGGACGTGATGATGGTAAGACAGGAGGAGAATTCTCTGCCATCTTTTACAGAAAAGATATGTTTGAAGTATTAGACCATGGAGATTTCTGGCTATCAACACAAACAGACCATCCAAACAAAGGATGGGACGCTGCATTGCCAAGAATATGTACATGGGGAAAATTTAGGATGAAAACAACGGGCTTTATCTTCGTCTATTACAATCTCCACATGGACCACATTGGTAAACAAGCTCGTACTGAAAGCGCAAAACTAATACTCAGGAAAATAAAGGATATGCCAGAGAAACTGCCGGTTATACTATCCGGAGATTTTAATGTAGACCAATTCAATGAGTCATATAAGCTATTAAATACTTCCGGCATTTTACAAGATTCTTTTGATAAAGCAGAATTTGTATATAACTCTAATGGGACGTTCAATAATTTTAAAGTAGATAATTGGACAAATAGAAGAATAGATCATATATTCTTGACAAACGATTTTAAAGTAAAAAAGTATGGCATTTTAACGGATACCTATCAATCAAAGACAAAAAAGAATGATGGAGAAGAAACCTATCAGGCAAGAACTCCATCAGATCATTATCCTGTAATGATCATAGCGGAAATTAGAACTGACAAATAACATTGTATTTTTGTTAAACTTTTCCCTGTTTAGCAAACAAGAAAAGGCTGGCTCCATATCTTGCAGAGCCAGCCCTAATCATTCTTTCATATACAGCCTCAGCCCCGTCCGGTTTGGGATAAGCATTCTCAAAACAAATTCAAATATTCGGTATCTTCAGTGGTATATCCAACGAACATCTCAGGTTTATTATCAAAAATCGAGCATAAGCATCCCACTCTCCAAAGGCTGCGACTGACATAATGGTATAAGCTAATCGGCAGAGGGATATATATCTGTAATGATAAGTTTCCGCCTTCATCAAAAGTATCTGTCCGGTCGTCCGTATGAGTTACTAAAGTCATGCGGATGAGTTGCTCGATTCATGCGGATGAGTTGCTCAACTGATGCGGATGAGTTGCTCGGTTCATACGTATCACTTTTCTCGGTCTCCCTTATGATTAATTTAAATGAATCAGATGAAAAAGCGAAAACATCGTTTAAGTATGCTCTGTGGCTGTTTTATCCGTTTATTTAAAAAGATAATGGTGGGGCAGAGAATAAAAAGATACCACAGCTTCAGTCGGTATCATCACTTATACTATCTTTTTTACCTTTAAAGAATAAAGTCAAAATATTATCTTTATATTTGTAGTATAGAAAATATTAATTTTTAAATTTTAATGATTATGAGATTGAAGTATGTATTAGGATGGCACTTATCGCTTTGATGGTGATGCCTTCTTGTAAAAAACCTGCGACACAGCAGGATGAGCAGGCTCTGACACCTGCTAATAAAGAAATTTGTATTCAATTGTATTCTGTCCGCGACTTATTAAAAGACCATCCTATTGATTCTTTGCTGCCAAAGTTGGCAAAAATGGGATATACAAGTGTAGAAGCTGCGGGGTACAATGATAAAGATGGTACATTCTATGGAAAGACTCCGGAAGAGTTTAAGAAATTAGTTGAAGCTAATGGTATGGCAGTCCTTTCCTCTCATGTATCTCATAACTTGAGTGATGAGGATTTGAAGAAGGGTGACTTTACTCCTGAATTGGATTGGTGGAAAGCTACTGTTGCTGCTCATAAGGCTGCAGGAATGAAATACATTGCTGACCCTTGGATTGGCCCGCAAAAGAATATCAAGGATTTACAACTTTATTGTGATTATTTGAATGCTATAGGAAAATTGTGCGCAGATAACGGAATAAAGTTTGGTTATCATAATCATAGTTATGAGTTCGAGAAGATTGAAGACCAGATTATGTACGATTATATGTTGACTCATACTGATCCCAATTATGTATTCTTTGAGATGGATGTTTATTGGGTAATACGTGGCGCTGCCAGTCCGGTTGCCTATTTCAAGCAGTATCCCGGTCGCTTCAAACTGTTGCATATTAAAGATGAAGCAGAGTTAGGACAGAGTGGTATGGTTGGATTTGATGCCATCTTTAATAACGTGAAGATATCAGGTGCTGAAGGTATTGTTGTTGAGGTTGAACGTTACAATATGCCTGTATTGGAAAGCGTTATGGAGAGTATCAATTATTTAAAGAATGCTCCTTTTGTTCCGGCTTCGTATCAGAACTAATTCGTTTAAATATATACATATAAAGAGGATAATCTTTTGGGTCATCCTCTTTATGTATATTATAACGTTACTCCATTTTTAAAGATGGCGAAATCATGATAGCTGTTCTGTTCTTTCTATTCAAATTGACATAGACTAAAACTGTGAGCCATGAAATCCGGCGCAAGCCTTCACCCCAAATAGATGTGACTCCCAATACTCCTTTCGCGACTCCTTTGAATAGGAAAAATTAAAGTCATTTGAACATTCATAAAACGATGATTTCATCAAATTCTTATACTCTTTCTACAATGGAGCCGATTATTTTTATTAAATTCGCCCAAATCTAAATAAAGAATTAATTACTATGAAATTAATAGCAGATAGTGGCGCGACCAAATCTGATTGGGCTTGTATAGAAAAGGATGGAACAATTATTCGTTTCTCCAGTGCCGGCTATAATCCAAATTATATCAGTCAAAAGTATATTATAGATGATATTCAGCGATGTTTTCCGAGTAAGTTGAAAGTTAATGAAGTAGATGAGATCTTCTTTTATGGAGCTGGGGTGACAAAACTATTGGAACCATTTATGCAATCAGCTCTTCAAAAAGCATTTCCTAAGGCAACGAATATTTATACTGCTACCGATTTAATGGGGTCTGCTCATGCAACTCTTGGGAATCATCCCGGTTTTACTACAATACTTGGAACAGGAATGAACAGTTGTATTTATGATGGAAAAGATATTGCTTATCGCATAGGCTCTTTGGGATTTATATTAGGGGATGAGGGAAGCGGCTCATACTTAGGAAAAATATTGATACGTGACTTTATGCGTCATAATATGAGTAATAAAGTATACGCAATAGTAAAGAATAAATTGCAAAAGACAGATGATGAATTGATAAATCAGATTTATAAGCAACCAATGCCAAATCGTTTCTGTGCGCAGTATAGTAAGTTTATAGAAGACAATTTAGATGCAGATCCTTACTTTTATGATTTGGTACATGATGCCTTTGATGCCATGTTTCGAAATATGATTTCACATTATCCAAATTATAAACAATATAAATTTAATAGTGTAGGATCTGTCGGTTATTGTTTTAGGAATATTTTGGAGAAGGTAGCTACAGACTATGGCATGGAGCTTGGAATCATTCTCCGTTACCCGTTAGATGGATTAATTAAATACCATAAATAAAATGAAAAGTACTCATTTATATCTGTTAGTTGCTTTTGTTCTTTTGCTAAGTAGTTGTAAAGGAACAAAGTTTGGAGAAGAAATAATTACTTGCGGAGATGATAAATTGTTGATTATATCTCCGGAACAGTCGCAAGGTGAAGAAGCTAAAGTTGTTTGGGAATGGAAGGTGTCGGATGCAGTAGGACAAATTCCGGAGAAATATCAAAAGTTAATGATTCCTTTAGATGACTGCAAACCTATTGATAATAATAATAAAATATTACTTACTTCTTCCGGTGGAGGAGCTGTTTTACTTGATAGAACAACAAAGAAATGTTTGTTTTATGCTGATGTTCCGATGGCGCATTCTATTGAAATGTTACCAAATAATAAAATAGTGGTTGCTCTTTCCACTCATCCAAAAGGAAATAGTATTGAGCTTTTTGACATGAATAAGCCGGAACAAGTCCTTTTTCGGGATAGTTTGTATTCCGGGCACGGAGTGGTTTGGATGCCAAAGCAGCATTTACTTTACGCACTCGGATATGATGTTTTAAGAGCTTATTCTTTGCAGGATTGGAACTCTGAAAAACCATTTTTGAAATTGGAAAAGCAGTGGGTTTTACCGTCTGAAGGTGGACATGATTTAGTCCCTATTTCTAATAAAGAGTTGATCGTTACCAATCATGCCGGTATTTTTCGCTTTAGCGCTGAAACAAGCGAATTTACTCCATTTGAATCGTTAGAAGGTATGGATAATATCAAATCTGTCAACTATGATCCGGAATCTAAACGGTTAATTTATACGAAAGCCGAGATTAGTTGGTGGACTCATCATATTTATTTAGAGAATCCAAAGCAAACTTTTACAATTGATAGCGTAAAATTGTATAAGGTACGTACAAGTCGTTAATATTAAAAGAGAAATGAAATTTATAAATAAACGGATCTTCCTTTTCTTTGCATTTTGTTTAACTGTATACTTTGCTTTTGCTGTAGATGTGAAAGTAGATACAGAAAGAAAAGTGAAAGAGGCTATACCAAATCCTGATCTTCAGAAAAAGGTTTGGGACGCTATGTGGATTACTTGTCCCGGAGTTTCTTTGTTGGATTATGGAGTATATCATTTTCGTAAGACTTTTGACTTAGAAGCCGTACCTGAATCATTTGTGGTAAATGTGTCGGCAGATAATCGCTACCGTCTTTATGTTAATGGGGAATCGGTTTGCTATGGCCCTGCCAGAGGTGATTTAATGCATTGGTATTATGAGACTGTAGACATTGCGCCATTATTAAAATCCGGTAGGAATGTTATTTCTGCTTTGGTTTGGAATGCCGCAAATTATAAACCGGGTGCTCAGATTTCTTTGAATACCGGATTCATTCTCCAAGGCAATACGGAAAAAGAATTCATTGTTAATACAAACGATTCATGGAAAGTGATAAACGATAAGGCTTATTCTCCTTCGCCTGATAACCGTCAGGATACGGGATGTGCTGATAGAATTGATGGTTTAATTTATCCATGGGGATGGGAAACAATGAACTACGATGACAGTAACTGGTTAAAAGCAATTATGATATCTCGTGCTCTGCCCTACGGGTTAGGGACAGGATACAATTGGGTGCTTTGCCCTCGTGATATTCCTTTAATGGAGGACAAACCATTGAGAATGAAGACAATCCGTCGAACGAATGGAATTCAGGTGACTGATACTTTTCTTCAGGGAAAAACTTCGATAACAATTCCGGCGAATAAAAAAGTTTCTTTTCTCATAGATCAAACTTTCCTAACCAATGCTTATCCTATGCTGACTGTTTCCGGTGGTAAGGGAAGTGAGATTCTTATTCGCTATGCTGAGGCTATGAAGAAAGATGGACAGAAGGCAAATCGAAATGATGTTAACGGACGCGAAATTACCGGTTGGGTGGACAAATTTTATCCTGATGGCGGCTCAAATCGTTTGTTCAGTTCTCTTTGGTTCCGTACTTACCGATATGTAGAAGTGGATATTACCACCAAGGAAGAAGCTCTAAATTTACTTGATTTTTATGGTATGTACACTGCTTATCCATTTAAGGAAAACGGTAGCTTTGTGAGTGATGAGGCTGATCTTTCAAAAATTTGGGAAGTAGGTTGGCGTACTGCTCGACTTTGTGCCAACGAAACTTACTTCGACTGTCCGTATTACGAACAGCTTATGTATGTTGGAGATACCCGAATCCAGGCTTTAATCTCACTGTATGTCAGTGGGGACGACCGTTTAATGCGAAAAGCCATTAAAATGTTCGATTATTCGCGTACATACGAAGGCATTACTGCCAGTCGTTATCCATCGCATGTTGCTCAGTATATCCCGCCATTTTCTCTATATTGGATTAATATGGTACACGACTATTGGATGTATCGCGATGATCCTATATTTGTAGAGTCTTGTTTGCCGGGAGTATTAAGTGTGTTAGAGTGGTTCAGAGATAAGATAGATGCCCGAACGGGAGTGCTTGGCTATTTACCTCACTGGAACTTTATTGATTGGCCGAAAGAATGGCCTTGGGATAATAATTTACCTCTGGGTGGAACTCATAGAGCTACTATTGACGGTGGTTCTGCCATCATTTCTCTGCAATATGCTTATGCTATAAAAGATGCTGTTGATTTGTTAAACGCATTTGGTGAAACTTATTTAGCTGAGCGTTATAAACAGTTGGGAGCTTCTATTAGTAATCATATCTGGAACGATTGTTGGAACGAGAGTAAACAACTCCTTGCCGACGACTTACAAGGAAGCAGTTACAGCCAACATGTAAATATTATGGGAATCCTTTCTGATGCTGTCCCTCAGAATAAGCAAGTAGAAGTATTTAATCGTTTAGATACCGATTCTTCACTTATTCAAGCTACTTTCTATTATCGGTTTTATTTATTTAAGGCTTTAAAGAAAGTTGGTTTGGCCGAACATTATGTTTCTATGCTTCAACCTTGGAAAGATATGATTAACATAGGGCTAACTACTTTTGCTGAGAATCCGGAGCCAACCCGTTCCGATTGTCATGCTTGGAGTGCCAGTCCTTGTATCGATTTTTTAGCAACAATTTGTGGTGTCGAACCGGCTGAACCCGGATTTAAGTCTGTTAAAGTAGAACCTCATTTGGGTACTCTGAAAAGAATAAAGGGGAATGTTCCGCATCCTAAGGGTCTCATTAATGTGGTATTAGAGCAGAAGGGTGACAACCTTAAAGGTAGAATTATATTGCCGGCAGGTTTGTCAGGAACATTCAATTGGTTTGGAAATAAGAAGGCTCTTTGTGAAGGAATAAATGATATAAATGTAAGTAAAAAATAATAGGATGAAACTGCTAAAGAACTTAGTTTTATTCGGTCTGTTGACTATGTTCGGACTGAATGTACAGGGACAAAGTACACCTGTAAAACCAATTAATATTGATTTATGGCAGAACGGACTCCCAAATTCAAATGGTAAAGAATCGGAGGGCTATAACGAAGATGAGCGAAATTATAAGCCAAGTATTTGGGTTTACCTCCCGGAAAAGACAAAATTGCCTACAAAAGCTGTGATAATCTGCCCGGGGGGAGGTTATGGGGTACTTTGTTATGGGTATGAAGGATTTGAATGGGCTGATTATTTCCTTACTCAAGATGTGGCTACTGTTGTGTTAAAATACCGTCTTCCTTATGGACATCCGGAAGTTCCACAATCGGATGTGTATGAGGCTATTAGAATTATTAAAGCTCATGCGGCGGAATGGAATATTGATATGAATGGCATTGGAGTGATGGGCTTTTCCGCAGGGGGGCATTTGGCTTCAACCGTAGCAACTCATGCGGCAACCGAAGTGATGCCGAACTTTCAAATCTTAATGTATCCGGTTATTTCATCTGATCCAAAGATTGGGCACATGGGCTCATTTGAGAATTTATTGGGTAAAAACGCAACAAAGAATCAGTTGGAACTATATAGTAACGAGTTACAGGTGAAAGATAATACACCACGAGCTTTTATCGCCCTTTCCGACGATGATTCTATTGTTAATCCATTAAACTCTACTCGTTATTATGATGCTTTGAAGACGCGTCATATTCCAGCTGCACTCCATATATATCCTACGGGAGAGCATGGTTGGGGGATGAATGAGCATTTCCGTTATCATCAACAGATGGAATCGGATTTAAGTGCATGGCTCCGATCATTCTAATTGTAGTGTAGGTTTCATATATAAGCTGTAAGTCTTATTCTTGACGGGGATTAATAACGTTTCGCCTTAACGGAACACCAGCGAAAGTAAATAATTGGTATTATCCCAGAACAAAAGGATATGATACATGACTATCTAAGTGGGATATTTCTACACAGTTTTTAAAGAGATTCATTAATATTTTTGAAAGAGACGCAGATGAAAAGATTACTTATGTCCAAAATAAAACAACTACTTTTGCTACAAACTTTAAATCCAGCGCAGACGGTAACAAGCGATCAATTAAGAACGTTAATTCTAAACTTTTACGATGCCATTATCATAGAAAAAAACGCCCAAAAAGGATTTCGTCCTAAAAAGGTTAGTAATGGCACTGTATCGACAACAATAAGTCCAATGAGTGACGCATTTTCACGATCTGTAAATTTCTAAAAATTATGAAGACTCTTATTTCTTTAATTTTAGTATGCTTCTGCTTATGTTCATGTAAAAAAAAGCAGATGGATACTGAAACAATGATTCTTGGAAAGACCTTTAGCAATCAAAGTCTATCTCTTTCCTTTGAAGAAAAAGATTCGGTTTCTTTCCAAGCCAGAAATACTTTAACGTGAGTTCGACGAATTCAAAATAAGGCAAGCTGTGTATCAATTGTTCTGGTAACATTGATACACGGCTTCTTTGGAAAACAGCAGTATGCTGCTATTGCAGCCAAGAGGTTGACCATGAAA
>NZ_JAJLQX010000034.1 GCF_021295095.1 Phocaeicola oris | reverse complement strand
TGTAAACCTTTTTATGTGTATCTTTTTGGTTATCAAATAGTTATGGTGTGTTTTCTGTTTCTAAACAAAAGTTAAATAGATACGTTTCGTTTTGCTTTTTTGGAACATTTCGTTTTGCGGATTATACTCTTCAAAATAGGAAAACTGCCTCATATTATAAGTAAAAGAGCCTAATTGTTTACCTGTCATGCCTTCTTTATTCATTATATTCTGCAAAGACTGTCTTTGTGCTGAAAGGCTTGGTTTTGTAATAATATCAGTAACCCAACGAGCAGGAAAAGAATATGATATTATAATTGGATCCATAGGTTTTACAATAGGAACAAAGCGCTGCTTCTCAATAGATCCACCTTGAAGAATTGAACCTAAATAAATATACCTCATTAACCCTTGAGTTGGTATATGTTCATTAGTTTCATAAATTAATGTATGTCCATTTCCGCTACTCCATACACTATCTTTCAATAATTCAGAAGAACGAGTAACGAAGGTTTTATTGAATAAAACAAAACTTTCCGGATTATCTATTGAAATATTTATCACTTCTTGAGGGTATCTCTCAAGAAGAACATGATTAGAGCCCCCCATTTCTTCAACTGTATCATCGGAACATGAAATTAAAAACATAATTGGCAAAATCAACAAATATACATATTGTTTCATAATTAATATAATTAAAGTTAATACTGAATATATTAAAAATCAAAAGTACCATGTTTATAAGAGAACCGAGAAGGTTTATAATAATCCTCTCCCGGGGTCTGGGGTTGTATGAAATCCTGTCTGAATATTTCCGTAGGATTATCTGTAACTAAATTTGCATCATGGGTATATATGTTAAAATAACACTCTGGATCTGTTTTTTGGTTATATAATCCTTCTCCCACAAAAGTAAATTTGTAAAAACCGATTTTTCCCCCGTCTTTTCTTACCGTAAGAAACCAGACATTACCAGTACTTATCGTTTTAAATCTCAATCCGTTTAATGATGAATAAGTTTCCTCTATAAACTGGTCATTCAAATATGTTTGTTTTTTACAAGTAAAAGGCAATTCAAATTTACCTCCTTCTGCTGGTAGAACAAAAGGATTCTGTTCCGAATGGATTTTATACACAAATGTCAACTTCCCTTTATTTATAATTAGGGGAATTTTTTCTACTTTTATGCCATTAATAGTAGAATAAGAAATCTGTAAATCACCATTCAAAATTTTATCTTCCTTATTAATATTTGAGGTTATATTTAATACAACTTGATCACCCTTTACTTTTGTCTCTATATCAGAAAAAAGAGTTTTATCAAATTCTATCGAAACATCCTTGGGAATAATCGGAACTTCTGAATCTAAAACATCATCTATCAATGTTTTTTGAATAATTGTAAAAGTAATAGTACGTTTCTCTCCCAAGCAACTAAATGGTTTAGATACGTTCTCACTTGGCAGCAACTGATATTCAAAAATTTTATTATTTTCTTCTTTTTCACAGGAAAAAAATGCTAAGGAAACGAACAGAAGAATGAATATTTTTTTCATATTAGTACGATTTAGCTTTTACAAATTAAAAGATTTTTCCTGTACAATAAAATACCAATTAATTGGTATTTTATCATAAATAACCATCTAAGATAATTTCTAAAACACAAATAATTGGAAATAAATAAGTTATCTTGTTTGCAAAGCTGAATAGGTAACGATTTGGAAACGAGTGGACTGCATATAGTCGCTGTTTTCTACCTAACAAAGAACGCTTGTTATTCTGTTTACAAAGATAATTATTACTGCACGCGGATTTTCCCGATGTTGGTATCTTACAACCGCTTCGTTGAACTGGAGAGCAGGGTATTCTTCCCAATTATGTTCTTCCTTAATCTACGGGCTTTCGGCAGATGTTCGAGAATAACGTTCGTCGACTCAACCATAATACCGGTCTGCCATAAACATCAGACACCATTCCAACAGGGGGTTCAAGGGAATCGCAGCAGACAGAAAAGGCACGATGGGATGGCATCATGGATTCAAGCTGCATTTAGCATGCAATGACAGAGGAGAAATCATAGCCTTTGCCCTTACGGGAGCCAATGTAGATGACAGGAACCCGATGGTGTGGGATATTCTGGCTAAGAAGAGTTACGGCAAACTGTTCCCTGACAGAGGATATATATCACAGAAACTCTTTGACAGGCTCTTCGATGATGGCATACAGCTCATTACCGGATTAAGAGTGAACATGAAAAACAGACTCATGTCTTTCCATGATAGGATGATGCTCAGGAAAAGACTCATCAGTGAAACCATTAACGATATGCTCAAGAATGTCACATAGATAGTGCACTCAGGCATAAGTCGATAACGAACTTCATCATGAACCTTATATCTGCTGTCGCTGCTTATTGCTTCTTTGACAATAAGCCGGCTGCACTTGTTAAATATACTATTGAAGATAAAAAGCAACACCATCGCTATTTTGAAGATTCTTATCCCGAACTAGGGTATTCGTCAATAATACATTGTTTGTTTCCAAAACCTTCAATTTGCTTTATCATAAAGAGACCTGGAAAAGTGATACGCATAAACCACTCAACTCATACGCATGAATCGCCTAACTCATACGCATGAACCGATCAACTCATACGCATGAATCGCCTAACTCATACGCATGAACCGATCAACTCATACGCATGAATCGCCTAACTCATACGCATGAACCGATCAACTCATACGCATGAATCGCACAACTCATACGCATGACTTGACAAACTCATACGTATCACTTCTCACACTCTCATGCATCTATATGGCTGACGATGCTTTTTACTTCTGTGTGTTCTTCGTTTAAACAATAATTATAAACAATAAAAAAGGCAACTCATTTGAGCTGCCTTTTAATAAAATAACAAACGAATTATTTGTTATAAAGTAACCAAGCTCCCTGAAAATCCTGACGGCTTGGATATTTAGCCTTAAAGCTCTCTTTAAACTGAGCCGCAGCTGAACGATCATCATAAGAATCGCATATCACACGATACATATTACGATCAGAGTTATAAGCGATACGAGCGTCATAGCCCTCATTATCCAAATATTCCTTTAAATTCTCTGCATTAGCCTTAACGCCAAAACTGCCACAAACAATGCTGTAAGCCTTAAGATCACTACCTGAGACCAAAGAAACTTTTTCAGAACGGTAAGTTGCGTCAGCTGCAGATACAGTTTGCTGTACAGGAGCAGCTTCAACAGCTTGTGTTGTTTCTTGAGTAGCAGCTGCTTCAGTCAGCTCCTGAGCTTTTGCCTTCTCATAAGCTTTCTTGTAAGCACTTTCACTTGATTTACATGAGGTAAATGCGAACGCCACGCAAAGCCCCATACACAAAACTAAAAACTTCTTCATTTTCTCTATTGTTTTAAATAATAATCGTTCAAAAATATATAGTCTTTTAAAATCAGCCAAATAATTGGTGCAAAAATACTACAATCTATGTTTCTTTTCGCCAATTTATGCGGTTAAATATAGTTAATACGCCATTTTTAATGCTTAATATCAAGAAAATAGCAAAAAATAAGAGCTTATATCCAATTTATTTTATAAATTTGTCCAAACCAAATTATTAAAACAATGAGAGGATTAAGTATTTTAGCTGCATTCATCGGGGGCGCTGTCGTTGGTGCTGCTGCCGGTGTATTATTTGCTCCTGAAAAAGGAGAAGAAACACGTAGCAAGATTGCTGAAGCTTTGCGCAAAAAGGGTATCAAATTGAGCCGTACAGAAATGGACGAACTGGTTGATGAGATTACCGACGCACAGGAAGAAGCTTAATTTTGTATTCAACACATAGCACCCACTGTAGATAAACTTTCTGCAGTGGATGTTTTTTAAAATCCTTTATATTATGATGTTTTCAAGCGATAAAAATATAGAGAATCTGCAACAGCTCTTTCAAGAATTGAAGAAGTATGTAAATGCTCAAAAGGACTACATAAAGCTGGAACTGGTGGAGAAACTTACCATTCTTATCTCTACACTTCTGCTTGTTTTAATTTTAATTATATTAGGCATTATCGCACTGTTTTACTTATCTTTCACATTCGCTTATGTGCTAGAACCGGCAGTAGGTAGTCTTACCGGCAGCTACGCTATCATTACAGCAGGCATAATATTACTTATCATTCTGATAATTTGCTTCCGTAAAAAGCTAATTGTTCAGCCGTTAGTAAATTTCTTAGCCAACTTATTTTTAAATGATGAAGACGCAAAAAAATGAATAAAGATATTATTACATTAAAAGATATACATCAGCTCAGAAAGGATAAGCTGACAGAGGTGCGTGAACAGGGTAACAAAATTAAAGATGCCGTTCACAACATATTTATGCCTCAGGAAAAAGAGACCGGTATCAACGGACTAATGCAATATGTAAGTACGGGAGTTGCCATTTACGATGGCATCTTGACAGGCTTAAAAATTATCCGGCGCATTCGTGGTGCATTCAGCGTTCGAAGAAAAAAATAACTAACTTTTTTATATAATAAGAAGCAGATTGCTCTGTAAGAGTAGTCTGCCTCTTCATATATAAGTAGCAATATGCTCCATTAACAACAAGAATTCAATGACAACAATCTTTTCTTTCTGAATGACTCTTTAATTGGCAGCATTGCGAATCACACTGATCACAGCAACTATGACGTGATTTGCCGTACAATTGTTTCCAGACTACAAAAGCAACAAGTGCTAATATAAAAACTAACAAGATAATACTCTGAACATTCATAGTTATATAAATAATTTAATTAAATGATAAGCAATCAATGCTACCAACCAAGCAATAGCACATTGCCAAACGACCAAAATGGTCGCATATCTCCCGCCCATTTCCCTGCGGACAGTAGCAATAGTTGCTACACACGGGGTGTACAACAAACAGAATACCAACAAAGAAAAAGCCATTGCTGCATTCAACACTTCCTGCAGCCCCGCCTGACTTCCAAACAAGACAGTCATCGTAGAAACAACGCTCTCCTTCGCCATGAAGCCTGATATTAAAGATGTTACAACTTTCCAATCACCTAAGCCAATAGGTTGGAACAGTGGTGTCAAAATGTCTGCTATATTTGCCAAAATACTATTTTGAGAATCTGCAACCAACTGCATACGGAAATCGAATGTCTGCAAGAACCAAATAACAATAGTTGCAATAAAGATAACCGAAAAAGCACGCTGCATAAAGTCCTTCGACTTATCCCAAAGTAAACGTGCCACACTCTTCACGCCCGGCATACGATAATTCGGGAGTTCCATAACAAATGGAACAGCCTCACCTTTAAAGAACGTTTTCTTCAGAAAAGTAGCAAGAAATATAGAGACAAAGATACCGAGGAAATACAAGAAAACCATGACCAAAGTAGCATTCCTTGGAAAGAATGCAGCTGTCAGGAAAGCATAAATAGGAAGTTTAGCCGTACAACTCATAAACGGAATAAGCATCACCGTCAATTTCCTGTCACGCTCGGAAGGTAACGTACGCGAAGCCATCACACTCGGAACACTACAACCGAAGCCCATCAGTAATGGTACGATGGAACGCCCTGACAATCCGAGTTTACGCATAAATTTGTCCATAACGAATGCTATTCGAGCCATATAACCACTATCCTCCAGCAAAGAAAGGAAGAAAAAAAGTGTAACAATAATAGGAAGAAATGTGATGACCGTACCTACTCCTGCATATACGCCATTAATAATCAACGAGTGTACCACATCGGCTATATTCCATGAAGTCAGTAATTTATCTGTATAATCGGTGAAGTCTGCTATCCAATCTTCTAACAATTCCTGCAAGCCACCCCCGATTACCTCAAAAGTAAGCCAAAAGATTAAGAACATAATTCCAATGAAAGCAGGAATAGCCGTATACTTACCGGTAAGAATGCTGTCTATGCGACGACTCCGCTTGTGCTCAATACTTTCCTCAGGCTTGACAACAGTACGCGAACAAACCTTGCGAATGTAATCGAATCGCATATCGGCAATAGCAGCAGACGGGTCAAGCCCACGCTCCTGTTCCAACTGTTTAAGAATGTGTGCGAGCAATTCTGATTCATTTTCCGAAAGCTTCAACGCATCTCTTATCAGCTTATCTCCCTCGACCAGCTTACTGGCAGCGAAACGGATAGGGATGCCCGCTGCTTCTGCATGATCTTCAATCAAATGCATGATAGCATGTAAGCAACGATGAACAGCACCACCATGATCTTCAGGGCTGCAGAAATCTTGTCTTCCGGGACCTTCCTGATACTTGGCAATATGAATTGCGTGAGTGACCAACTCATCCACTCCTTCATTTTTCATAGCCGAAATAGGAATAACAGGAATACCCAGTAAGTCCTCCATTTTATTAATACGAATAGTTCCACCATTGTTACGCACTTCATCCATCATGTTTAATGCCAGCACGATAGGGATATCAAGTTCCATCAACTGCATTGTCAGATACAAGTTACGTTCGATGTTTGTCGCATCAACTATATTAATAATTCCCGTCGGCTTCATTTTTAAAATGAAATCGCGGGAAACTATTTCTTCTGTTGTATACGGAGATAAAGAATAAATACCGGGAAGATCGGCAACCGAAGCCTTCGGATGACCTTTAATTGTCCCTATTTTTTGATCAACTGTTACGCCAGGGAAGTTACCTACATGCTGATTCATACCCGTCAACTGGTTGAACAGTGTAGTTTTCCCACTGTTCTGATTACCTACCAACGCAAAAGTCAGACGAGTTTCTTTCGGAAGCGGATGCTCGGTTTTCTTACAATGAAACCGTCCTTCTTCTCCCAATCCCGGATGCTCCACCTCATGACGGTATTCTTGTTCAATTACAAATTCAGACTCAGAAGAATTCTCAGTTTGCTTTTCGCAAGGGACAACTTCTATATTCTCAGCATCGGCCAGTCTGAGTGTCAATTCGTACCCTTGAACCTGCAATTGCATCGGGTCACCTAATGGAGCAAACTTATTCAAAGTAATCTCGGTTCCCGGAATGACACCCATATCTAAGAAATGCTGTCGCAAGGCCCCTTGGCCTCCCACAGAAACAATCTTTGCAGTCCGGCCTATCTTTAAGTCCCTTAACGTCATATCTCCTATCATTTTTATTATCTGACAGCAAAGATACCTCAAGTTTTTTGCAACTCAATTGCAAAAAAACATATTAGACGAAATATACCTACTTATTGTTATAGAGATTTCTTCGGATAAAGTGCCTCCCACCACGAGTCATCATCTTGCAAATACTTCTGAAACCAAGCAAAAATAGTATTTTGCCAACGTATACGTTTGTCATAATCCACTATATGATGGTCTTGATTATCAACAACGACAAAGGCTGTCGGCCTACCTAAAAGTTTTAATGCTGTAAACATCTGGATACTCTCGCCAACCGGAACATTATGATCTGCGCTTCCATGCAAGAAAAGCAAAGGAGTATGTATTTTATCAGCATTAAACAACGGACTACGATTAACAAACAACTCCTTATTTGTCCAAGGATATTCATTAGCCATAGATACCTCACTGTAAGAATATCCCCAATAGCCTTCACCCCAATAAGAAGTATGATCGCTGATTCCGGCATGTGAAATAGCAGCAGCAAATATATCGGTCTTAGTTTGTAAGTACTGAGTCATAAAACCTCCATACGAAGCTCCTATACAACCTATTTTCTTTGCATTGACAAATGAATGCTGATTGCAAAACTCTTTTACCCCTTCTATAATGTCTTGAGCAACGCCCTCTCCCGCCGTATCTACATGACGAGCGGAAAACTCTTGTCCAAAACCGGTAGCGCCACTTGGATTAATGATATAAACGATATATCCCATTGCAGCATAAAGGTTGTGAGGATAACGACTCTCAAAATTACGACTTGTCGGGCTGCATCCGCCATAGTAATTAACAATCATCGGATATTTCTTCGACTTGTCAAAATGAGGTGGCAAGTAAAAGCGACCACTAATAGTATCACCACGGGAATTAATAAAATCCCAAGACTCACAACTACCCAGTTCTATACCTTTCAATAGGGTAGCGCTAAGATCTTCAACACAAGTTGACTTGGCTGTATTCAAATCCATCGTATAAACACGGTCGGAATTCATGGCACCTTGCCCTATATAAGTCATAACCGAAGCATGACCGGCTACATTAAACGATTTAACCAAGTCCTCCGGTACTTGCAACTGCTTAATTTTCTTATTATCAGGATTCAATCGATAAAGGCTGACACAGTCTTTATTCTCAGCGTCAAAATAAATCTGACCATCGAACTTGTTCCAGACAACCTGTGACACACTCGGATTGAAATATTTAGTTAACGGAGTAATCTGCCTGCTTGATATATCCATAAGGTACAATTGATTATCCGTCATGCTTGGAGTCTGATCGGGTTTCACATTCTTACCTATTCCTGCAAAGCTTTCCGGAGTTCCTGAAAAAAGAATCTGAGTACCGTTGGGTGAGAACCAAGAGTTACCAACAAAACCATCTCTGTCAACAAGCAGTCGAACATTGAGTGTATTTACATCCATTAAGTAGATGGAAGTTAATGTAGTAGGACGTTTTGTCAAACGAGCTTCCGATTTATGTAATAACACATATTTACCATCTTTTGAAATATCAGAAACATACATATTATGATACCCGTATGTCAAAGGTTGAATCATGCCGGTCTTCAAATCATACTTCACCGGAAAAGAGCGATCACGCCACCCCGGTTGGCGGTCATCCGGAACCAACACCTCATAAATATCCTTACGCTCTTTCGGACCTTCCTGAGTCATACTGATAATTAAAAAATCTTCTGTCGGAGCCACCCTGACCATCCCATCCGGAAGACCGGTCGCTACAACCGTTTCATTTCCTGTAACCGGATCAACAGTTATCATATCCCGTCCATTCGTCTGCTTCTTAAAATAATAATATTTGCTCGACACAGGCATCCAAGCTTTCCGATCACTACCAACATCCTGCGCCTTTCCTGTGGCTAACTCCGTCAATGTTTGTGATCGCACAGACTCACCGCCCGAAATGACTGTTGTATAACTTGATAATAAATACTTTCCATCCGGAGAGATAGCGACACTATTAATCCTGCGTCCATCAGCAATGTCATGTATTGTTATAAGACGTCCGTTCTGCTTGTCGGGAATTGAGAGCAATCCGTCTTTCGCAGTCGTAACCCGCACTTTGAGTTTATCCTTTGACTCCTTATCGCCGATATATTTTATAGTAAACTGATGTGTTCCCGGCTCCAACTTCAACTCCTCGCCCTTTATCTTTATTCCGTCCAAAAAGAACTGGTAATCTTTCAGCCCATCTACGATCATTTTGGCATTTGTATACTTCATATTCTGCAAAGTAAAGCCCAACAGATACAACCCGTTGCTTGAATTCGGAAGCTTAATGCCATCTTTATCTCCTCTCAGAACTTGAGAAGAAGCAAAAACTTCGTTAACAGGAATGACTGTATTCAGAAAATTCTCGGAAGAGAATGTTTTATTATTCACGTCTACGCTATCAACCATAAAAGGTTTCTGTACAGAATAAGGACCAGCGACTTTCATCGTCGTAACATCAATATCATCCGCCATAGCAGAAAGAGAAACACTAAACGTTAAAGCTATAAAAAGTAATTTATTCATGTCGATAATTTTTATTATTGCTCAAATATAGTTAATAGTTCAATAAAAAACGAAGTAGGTAACTTATAAATAATAACTTTTTGACAGAAACGATATTCTAACCTATATAGAACGAAAATTGGAACAATAAATATGAACATCAGTTACGATACGAATGACCCGCCCAATTGATACGGATGAGTTGCTCAGTTCATGCGGATGAGTTGATCGGTTCATGCGGATGAGTTGAGCAATTCATGCGGATGAGTTACTCTGTTCATACGCATCACTTCCCCTGCTTATACATATCACTTATTCTATTCATTTATAGCAATTTAAAAAGTAATCCGCAAGGATAGTTTATAAAAAGAAATAAAATACGCCAAACCCTTTGGCACGATTCTTGTACTTGTACTATCTAAAATAAAATAGGTATTTAAGTATGAAACTAATTAAAGACAAAAGTTTCGGTGGCGAACGTCCACTTTTTGGTATTCAAGACGTCAGGATGGAGAATATCACTATTACAGACGGAGAATCAGGTATTAAGTGTTGCAAGAATTTAGAGGCGGATAACTGTAAATTCTATGGAAAATACCCTTGGTGGCATGTTGATGAATCGGTTATTACAAACTGCTACTTTGCCCCGGGTTCACGCAGTGCCATTTGGTATTCAGATAACATGAAAATGAAAGATTCTCTTATTGACGGCCCAAAGTTCTTCCGCGAAATGAAGAATCTGGAATTGGAAAATGTAAAGATAACCGATGCTGACGAAACATTTTGGCGTATAGACGGATTGAAACTGAAAAATGTAGAGCTGCATGATGGTACATACCCGTTTATGTTTAGTAAAAACATTTATGTTGACGGGTTAGTAAGTGACGCTAAGTATGTATTCCAGTATTGTAAGAATGTAGAAGTTCATCATGCGAAGATTACTACTAAAGATTCTTTCTGGGAATGTGAAAATATAACCATTTACGATAGCGATTTGAACGGAGAATACTTGGCTTGGCATTCTAAGAATGTACGTTTAGTCAACTGCCATATCAGCGGAGAACAACCACTCTGCTACTCCGAGAACATTGTTTTGGAAAACTGCACTTTCGATAAGGAATGCGATCGTGCCTTCGAAGATAGTACTGTCAAAGCCGATATCACAGGCTCCATTACAAATATCAAGAATCCTATTTCCGGATATATCACAGCGGATGAAATTGGTTCTGTAACTATTGACAACTTTGTCAAACAACCCAATAATTGCGTAATAACAGAACGTAAAAAGAATAAAGAAACAGCATAACGCCAGAAGTCCAACATTATGAATCGAAAATTTGATTTTGATACCCCCGTCAACCGACGAGGTACAGGCTCGTATAAATGGGATATCGTTAAAGAAGATGATGTTTTGCCGATGTGGGTTGCCGATATGGATTTTCAAACAGCTCCGGCTATTATCAACGCTTTGAAGAAGCGCGTCGAGCATGGTGTGTTTGGATATACTCAAGTACCTGAAAACTATTACAACGCGATAATCAACTGGTTTGAAAGACGCCATAACTGGCATATCCAACGCGACTGGATACTCTATACCTCAGGTGTTGTTCCTGCTATGTCGTGTGTACTGAAAGCCATTACTTTGCCCGGAGAGAAAGTACTGGTTCAGACTCCGGTTTATAACTGTTTCTTCTCCAGTATCAAGAATAACGGTTGCGAGGTTATTGAGAATCAATTGGTTCGTCAAGGGAACACCTACATTATTGATTATAATGATTTTGAACAAAAATGCGCGGATGAGAAAACAACAGTTTTTCTGCTTTGCAATCCTCATAACCCATCCGGAAGAGTTTGGAGAAAGGAAGAGTTGGCCAAGATGAACGAGATTTGTATGAAACACGGAGTAAAAGTAATCTCCGATGAGATACATTGCGAATTGACCATGCCCGGATACACTTATACTCCGTTTGCTGCCATTAATGAAAACTGCTTGAATAATAGCGTCACACTAAACTCTCCGTCAAAATCGTTTAATACTGCCGGACTTCAAATTGCTAATATTATCTGTAACAATATAATACTTCGAAGAAAAATTGACAGAGCAATTAATATCAATGAAGTATGCGATGTTAACCCGTTCGGTCCCATAGCACTCGAAGCTGCATACAATGATAGTGACGAATGGCTGGATGAATTGAAAGAATACTTATATGATAATTATATTACGCTGAAAAAATTCTTCGAAACGAACTTACCAAATCTAAAGGTAATTCATTTAGAAGGAACCTATTTGGTCTGGGTAGATATCTCAGAGACCGGACTTTCTTCGGAAGAAGCCGAAGAGAAGTTGCTTAAAGAAGGAAAAGTCCTGATTAACAGTGGAACCATGTACGGGCAGAAAGCCGGCGAAGGCTATTTAAGAATCAATATAGCCTGTCCGAAGAGAACTTTGCTTTACGGGTTAGAAAGGATAAAAAAAGTATTCGTCAATCTCTAATATATTAAGTAAATAGGTTAGAATTAGATTTTAAATTTATATCCGATACCTAAAATATGCATATCAGGCTCTGCAACATTCTTTTTTCTCTGATAACGATAATAAAGACTAACCGAATGCTGTTGATCAAAGTTATAATCGGTTCCAACCGTATAACGAATTTCTGTCAACTTCCAACTGTTATATAATTCTACATTAGCATAAGGCTGAAAGTTACTGTTTTGTATATCATACTTTATCTGAAAACGGGAACGGAGTACATTCTTTCCTTTTCCGCTTGAAGTTTTATTCTCCCATGTTTCTGTATCTTCATCATATTGTTGAACAGTTTTTTCCGGACTATAAATATATTGCCAGCGTTCACGAAGTGAAAGATTCAAACGTCCAAAATCAAAATTCCCCATCAACGATATGTTGAAACGATGACGAATGTCTATATGTGCCGGAATATATTTATTCACAGAACCACATGTATGATAAATCGTTACCGCAGAATTATGATAGTAGAATAATTTATATCCGGCTGAAACATTTAACCAACGAATCAGCTTATATGTTATGCTCATCTCTCCGCCCCAGCGATCTACTTCACTTACATTATTCCTTGCATAGAAATCAACTTCAAGCCCAACAGCGCATTTTTCTATCAACTTCTTTTCCGCTCCCGCGCTTATCCTTATACCGAAATCATCACGTTCTTTCTCCTGTGCCATTAATGGCAAACAAACAAATGTCAAAACAAGTATTCTTATTATTTTCCATCTTTTCTTTCCCATATCCTGCATTTTACGATGTCAAAGATAACAAATAATTCTAAAATAAGTCAAATAGTCAGCTTGACATCTATTAGTGAATACATTAAAAAGAAAATACCCATTCTTATACAGAACCATTAAATTTGATATAGACAAAGAATCTTTAATTTTTTTTGAAAGACTAATGCAGTCTTTTCTTCATAGTTGTGTTTATAATGTGTAACTATAAAATTAAATATGATGAAGAAACATATTTCTTTAACAATGTTATCTCTGTTGTTGATATCCTTTTTATCTACATCTTGCAACAAAGACGAAGAAATAGAGGCCTATGGAAATACACACAAAGTAAAGAATACCCAGACGCTTACTCTGAGCATTGAACCAGAATACTATTTAAGTGGAGTTGTCCTTAATAACAATTATCTTATTCCTATTTATAAAGGACATAATATAAACGGGAAAATAGATGATGTCTATTCCTTTACTAAAAATGAGATTTCCGGCTTTGATTATGAGGAAGGTTATAACTATACTATAAAAGTAAAACAATATAATATTATTGACGCGCCCATGGACGCGAGTTCTGCAATTTATAGATTAAAGAAAGTAATTAGTAAAGATTATGTAGGCATCAACAAAAAAGACGAGCAAATAATTACTCTTGAAATTCCGGATAAACCTATAAGCATACAAGTTCCTCGCTATAGAAAAGGGGATTTAATTAATGTTTTTCCTGCATTAGTAAAAGAAACAGGCGAGATCATTAACTTGATACAAGGAGAAATTATCGGTTTAACTCAAAAGCCTTACACTACTTATATAGTAAAAGTCAGTAAAATACCAACTAAAGATTCTGTTAATCCATTCAATCTCAACCCCTACCGTTTCCGACTGATAGAGGTTCTTTCAGAAAAACATCTTTCAAATCAGAGCAATTAAAGTTTTAAATTCTCATCTATTTTATAGAATCTTCTTTGGCACTCTTCTTCGAAGAATCTTTCTTCTTCGTGAAGAGGCCAAAGATGAATGATATTATAACTCCCCCCAACTTACGTTCAATTCCGACTTTAGAGAAAGTAATTCCTCTTATCCTATCGCATCTTTTCTTTGTTCTCTAAAAATAAGAGCCGATGAGATATAATAAATCAAAAAAGGATGCACCCGGATCTATACCATTTTACTTGCAAATTAATAAATAAATGTGGGAGCCTACTTATTAAAATAAGGAATCTCATGCTCGTAAGAAGGAATATGACCTGCTACAAGTGGCCAATCGTCCTGCCACAATACCTGATCGAGCATAACAAGACGACCTTTGCCCGGATCGGCCTTCAAGTAGCAGTGATAAATAATCCAGTCCTGCCCCTTATCATCAGTAACAAACTCTGCATTGTGTCCAGGTCCGGCAAAATAATGCGTACCATGTAGTAACACATCGTAGCCACCACTGAGCATTGACTGCCCGTTCTTGGCAACGTAGGGACCAAAAAGATTCTTTGAACGCCCGTAGATTACTTGATAGGTGCTTTGGGCTCCATCGCAACAAGTACCATTAGAACCGAAGAGATAATAATAGTCACCATGCTTATGAATATAGGTACCTTCCATCTGATTTCCGGCTATCTGCACCTTCTCAGTCCCAGACTTAATAGAAAGACCGTCGTCGCTGAGTTCTATGCCGTAAATGCCGGCAAAGCTTCCCCAGAACATATATTTGTGACCATTTTCCTCAATGTAAAAACCATCAATGCTATTACGAACATCTATTTCCTGGCTGTTTATTATCGCTCCATGATCAGTGAACGGACCATCAGGTTTATCAGCGGTAGCAACGCCAATACCACATGTCCATTCACCTCCCCACTCCGACTTGGCATAGTAAAGCACGTACTTGCCATTGATGTAGTTGATGTCGGGAGCCCATATTCCACCTTTGTCATTCCACCGCGGACGAGTTTCATCGGTGAATGCCGTACTTACAAATGTCCAGTTTACGAGGTCTTTTGATTTATAAATAGGCGTATTTCGTATATCCTCGGTGGCATAAAGATAGAAATAGCCATCATCTGCCTTTATCACCGTAGGGTCAGGCAGACTTATCGGCAGTACAGGGTTACGGTATTTCTCAACCGTGGACTTCACAGGTTTCTCATCTACTTTCCCGGGATCGATAGTGTTCTCCGAAGAAGCACACGACTCAACCGACAACGCAGTAACAAGAAATATACAACAAGCAATGTAATGTAGAATATTTGACTTCATAATTATAGAATAAAAAGAGGTATGCTGCCAAAGTGGTGCAGCACACCTCTGATATGATTAATTATTTCCAGCCTTCATTCTGAGTGAGAGCAGGATTACGCTCAATCTCCTCTTGTGGTATAGCCCACTTAAATACATAATCTCCATTGTAATTCAGAGTATAACGCTTAGTACCCCAGATTTCCGTCATACCGTTAGCACCATTGTGTTTTGCGGCATCAGGCTCTGTCAGACGATTGGTACCGAACTTCTTATCAGCCCATATACCCCAGCGAAGTTCCTTCCAGTACATCTGTCCTTCGCCACAGAGTTCCCATCCAAACTCATTGCGTATGCGCTGACGCATATCTTCCTGCCCCTTGACTTGCGTATACTCATTGCTGTTAAGCAATGCCAGGCCAGGAATACGGGCTCTTACCTCATTTACGTACTCGGCGGCCTCGTCGGTTTTTCCCTGCTCGTTAAGAGCTTCTGCAAGACTCAAGAGAGCACCGGCATAGCGAAAGATCGGAATGTCTATATCACTGTCCCAGATAGTACGGCTCTCACGTCCCTCAATAACGAATTTACGCCACAGATAGTAGTAACGGTCGTTGGTATCGGTACGTAAATCGAATGGGAAAGCTCCGTCTGAACCGAAGTAAGGCCAACGCAGGGTATATGTGTAGTTGTTGGCTGTGCACCCACCTACATAAGTAGAATACGGAGTGATGAAGTTCATCTCCATACGTGGGTCGCGACCATCGTAAACTTTACGGATACGAGCCTCATTACCTTTTTCGAGATACTTACTCATATCAGATCCGTAAGCCTGCATTTGTGCATAACCTTTCTTGTTGCTATTATCAAGTCCGGTACCAGAGGCATTGGGACTCAAATCATCACGAAGGAAATAAACGGAACGATTCTCCGGAGACATCTCTGAATAACCGGGGATTACATCATCCATACTAAACGGTCTTCCGTCAGCCCACTCATAAGAGTCTACAAACTTTGGATTAGGGATGAAATTGTTCCATGCATTATCTACTGTTACACGGTTACCGTAGCACTGTGCGAAGCAGTTGCCAAGCCCACTGTCATCTGTGTACTGATACTGAAAGATGTACTCGTTATTCTTTTCGTTGGCAGCCTTGAACATTTTTTTATAGTCGGGATACAAGCTGTACCCCATCTGTGTGATGGCCTTGAAGTCAGCCTCAGCTTTAGCCCATTGCTTCTGCCAGAGATATACCTGGCCACGCAGATAATAAGCAGCGCCTTTGGTCACACGACCATAGTCTTCGTTGCCGGTATCGTACTTGTCAGGAAGGTTAGACTCATTAATGGCTGCAGTAAGATCAGTAATAATCTGTTGCCAAACATCTTCCTCAGATGAGCGTGGCTTCGTAGCTTCGCCGTATTTTACAGGTTCGATATAGATAGGTACACCACGCCAGAGGCAGTTGGCACGATAGTAAGCCCAAGCTCTAAGGAATTCGCACTCGGCCTTGTCTCGAGCTTTGATTTTCTCATCCATGTCAGGCACCTTGTCAATATTCTGGATGACATTGCTTGTACGATAGATTTCCTCATAAAAGCATTTCCACCAGTGCCCAAAGGCCTGTGACTGTGCTGTGGCATTACCCATGACGATGGGCATATCGCCGTTTGTCCAATTGGCATCCAAGTCCATGATTTCAGTATAGGAATCAAGACCCACTTTTCCTTCGTTGGCTATGTACTCATAATAGAAACGTTCATAGGCACCGTTCACCACACTGTTGGCCATATTTGCCGACGTGAATACCTTTTCGGTACTGACGCGATCGGATGGCACGGTATCAAGAAAATCGGAAGAACAGCCTGTCAATACCAGTCCCGATGTAAGAATTACGGCTGTAGATATATTCTTAATAATATTCTTTTTCATATTCAAAGTCGTTTATTAATTAAAATGTTACGTTAACTCCAAACGAGAACTGTCGCATTGTGGTATAACCTGCGCCTGCACGCATTTCTGGATCAAGCCCTGGGAATGATGTAATGGTGAGCAGATTCTCTCCGGAGAAATACACACGCAGATTCTGTGCATAGATGGCCTTTATGATAGAACTCGGGAATGTGTAGCCAATGGTAAGGTTACGCAGTTTCAGGAAGTCACAGTTGTATAGGCGTAGTGTACTCTCTACTCCGTCACTTTGACTTGGGTTCTTAACCACCAGACGAGGGTTCTTCGAAGTAATGTTCGTTCTTGGATCTGTCGGTTTGTCAGGATCGTAGAAATAGTGGTCGTATGCTATCTTCTTTGGAAGCTGTAGACCATAAACTACGTCGGACGAGTTCTGACCAATCTCACGCCAATAGGTTGCAAAACCAGTAGAACCACCCCAATTCATAGACAGGTCGATACCATGCCATTCTACATGCCCCTGAATACCGAAATTGAATTTAGGAACATTCGACTTGCCAATGAACTCCTCATCGTTACTGCCACCATATACACCGTCACCATTAGCATCCGCAAAGATATAATCGCCGTACCAGATACGGTCTTTACCAACACCATGCTGCGGGAAAAAGTCGTGACCGGCTGCTATCATTGCCTTCAGCCAATCCAAATCCTTTGATGTACGAATCATGCCATCCTTTGGTCCGCCCTTAACGTTTACAGAACCATCGGCATTGAGGTAACTTCCATCGCCAGAATAGGTTCTCTTTACATAGAACTCGTTCATCATGTGCCCTTCCACGATACGGTTTCTGCCACCCGAAGAAACTTCACCCAGGTTAGAGTAGTATTTATCGGCATTAGGGTCGTCAGGGTTGGCACCCCAGCCATGAATCCACTGGCCCTTATACTTTTCTACGCGATTCTTGTTCCATGTACCGTTAACCGATATGCCGTAGGTGAATTCGCCAACTTTATCTTCCCATCCGAGAGTAAACTCAATACCTTGATTGCTAACCTCAGCGAGGTTCTGCAGAGGCGACGTCTTATCGCCATAGGTAAGACCGATTGACGGACTGTAGAGAATACCGCTGGTGCGTTTGTTGTAATAATCAATGACACCGTTGAGGTGGTTGTTGAGTAAACCGAAGTCAAGACCAACGTCGAATGTCTTTGTGGTTTCCCATGTAACGTCAATATTTGGAAGATGATTCAGATAGAAGCGAGGAGCCTTCTTGCCCCCCATGACGGTGTAGCCTGTCTCATACCACGACTGATATGCATAATTGTCAACAGAAGAGTTACCCAACTTACCGTAAGAAGCACGCAATTTCAGGTTATCAAATACTTTAAGGAATGAGTTCTTAGCAAAATTTTCTTCCGTAATACGCCAGCCTACAGAAACTGATGGGAAGAACCCCCAGCGCTTGTCGGGAGCAAAGCGGGATGATCCATCATAACGGAAGTCACCCTCGAGCAAATACTTTGACTGGAATGCATAGTTTACACGTCCGAAGTACGAGCGGAAGCGATAGCCTGTATCAGTACCCCAAATATAATCCATATTGGTAAGTGTCGACATGTCTGAGATAGAGGTATCAAGCATACCATATTTGTTGGTGTCAAGGTAGGTATCATAGTTCTTGCCTTCCTCGAAGCCAAACAGTACATTTACATCGTGGTCTTTTGCAAATGTGTGCCCCCAGTTCAGGGTGTTGGTCCACTTCCAGTTATAATACTGATGATAGTACATGTAAGCATGTAGCTGGTCGAGCGATGCCTTTGGCGATACCACATAGTTACGGCTGAAGCTGTAAAGTTCGTGCTGTGTGCCCGAATACTTGTGGCGCTCCTGGAAGTAGTCGTAGCCGAAGATGGTCTTGAATGTGAAGTCATGCAGGAATTTTACCTGTGCATGGGCAGTGGCGTAGGCATGGTTGTGCTTGTAGTAGGCGTCACCGTTACCGTTAAGGTTGAGTAACGGATTACCGGCCGCGCCATCTTCCTCAGATGTCTCGATGCCGCCGTAGTGCCCGTCGTAATAAGGATATATTCCCGGTACAGTCTTCAGGAAGCTCCATGCAGTAAGATTGCCTACGTCGTTGCGGTCTTGGTCGTCATGTGAACCCCAGATATGAGTACCAACCTGCAGAAAGTCGGTGATGTCGGATACCACGTTCAGATTGACGAAATACTTCTTGACACCCGATCGGATAATCATACCCGGATTGTCGAGATAAGTAAGGCCGATACTATATTTGGTACGTTTCTCGCTTCCGAGCACGGAAAGCGAATGTTCCTGCATCACCTTTGTCTTGTAGATTTCATCGTACCAGTCCGTATTCGGATAAGCTACATAGTTGGGATAGCCTGACTCCGCAATTCCATTGGGATTTTTCTCCGCGTCACGCCATGTCTGGATGGTGGTACCAGAATACGGTCCCTTGTCGATACCTAAATTGGTGTACGATTCATTTACAAACTGCATGTAATCTCCGTAGTTTGAAATAAAGCGAACTAATTTAGAAGGAGTGTTGATAGATAAGCGTCCTGAATAAGAAACACTTATTTTACCGGCACTGCCTGTTTTTGTCGTTACAAGGATAACACCATTGGCTCCACGGTTACCGTAGATGGCACACGATGCCGCATCCTTAAGAATAGAGATGTTCTCGATGTCGTTAGGATTGACGTCGGATAGACTCATCTCCATACCGTCAACCAATACAAGAGGGCTTGTATTGTTCAAAGTGCCGACGCCACGAATGTTAATACCGAAGCCTTCTGAGTTAGGTCGGCCGGAACTCTGCAGAACCTGTACACCAGCCGCCATACCGGCAAGAGCCTGTGTGACTGTGGTGACTGGACGGGAGAGAGCTTCCTTGCTCATGTTTACCGATGACACGGAACCGGTAAGATTCACTTTCTTCTGCGTGCCATAACCTACCACCACCACTTCATTAATTGATTGTACATCGTCGTTCATGGTAATGTCAAGATTGACACCTCTCCAAGTCACTTCTTGTGTCTCGAAGCCAATGTAGGAGATGACAAGCACATCACCACGATTCACGCCAGAGAGCGTAAACTCACCACTAACGTTGGTGATGGTCCCTGCTCCCCCTTTTTTTACTTTTACCGAAGCGCCAATGAGAGGATCTCCCATTGCATCCTTAACTACTCCGGAGCATTTCATTACTTGCTGTTGCTGTGCAGATACCTTCGTAGGTGTATCTACCGGCAATGCCATTGCTGTTCCTCCGCTGAGTATAGCGAGGAAGAACATCAGTCCTAATTGTAATTGATTATTAACCATAAAGTTTTAATAAATGTTGTTAATATTACCGCATGGACCGAAACCCAAGCTAATTTGATAAAAATCTCTGCTTAATAGTATATTAACATTAAATGTTGCCATTTTTTATTGTGTATACAATTTATGCAAAATATCTGAAGAACCATAATTTTTAATTTTTTTTATTCTAAAAAGTGTCAAAACGTATTTTTTCAGCACCATTTATCGTCCGCTAACCACCTTTTGTTACCCCGACAAAGCACATCTGCAAAACTCTAATATAGTCGATAATGCAAATCCATCTTATAACAAGCTAAAAAACAGGATGGCAGGAAAGAAACTAAACTTTTCTACACCTACTAAAGAGCTTTTCATATATTATACGTAATATTGCACTTGCTGGGTGACTCTACTGCTATGAGTGGTCTTGGCAAACACAATGCCTTACAATGCTTCCACGGAAGAAAAAGCGTTAGCGAGCCGCTCGCTAACACTTTTACGAGAGAAAATGAACTGTCGAGCGGCTCGACAGCACTTTTTTAAGGGAAAATGCACCGGCGAGCTTCCCGACAATGCTTCTATGGAAGAATATGCGTTGTCGGGAGTCCCGAAACCACTTTTATGAGAGAAAAAGCACTGTCGGAACTTCCCGATAACGCTTCCACGCAAGAAAAAGTGCTATCGTCGACCGACAACAGCACTTTTATATGAAAAGAGGGGGTGTCGTTGACAAAAACGATGGAAAAATAAAAAGTTTGCATCTTACACGCCTCCGCGTGGAAGAGGATCTCGGATTTCAGAAACTCTGGCGACTCTGCTGTTGACTCTTCATTATTTAGATATATCAAATTAACTAACAGATCGTTGATTTTTTATAAAACATTTATGGGGCACAAAACGAAGCGTATATAACGATAAGTTCACTTAACCCCTTTGTTTTTAACACTTTCAGCCCAATTTTATAAGTTTACATTTTGGGGCAAAAAGTTTACATAGGTTTAATTTTGGTT
>NZ_JAJLQX010000033.1 GCF_021295095.1 Phocaeicola oris | reverse complement strand
TTAAGCTTAGCAAGGTGTTATGTTCACCCCGTAGCTGCAGATTAAAGATAAGTCTAAATCATAAGAAAAAATATTGTTATTAAAATTATTTTTGGAGCAACAGCTCTTTGATTCTGCAAAGTAACAGCAAGCTGTGCTCTTTGGTATCGGAGCAGGCATGGGACAAGGTATCGGACTTGTATTAAGTAAGATTGGCCTCGATGCCTACACCGCTGCCATACCCGTGCAAATACTTCCAGAGTTTGAGAACTATCTGCCGTTCTCTGCCAACCTCATCCGCTGCATCGCCGGTTTCGGATGTTTTGCTCTCTGGCTTCTCATAAGCAATAATGCCGGCAAACTAAAGACGAGCGTCCGCGACCGACAAGGCATGTTAATGTTGGGTATAGCCGTAATTTTCGGGCCTTTCCTCGGAGTGGGATTCTCGCTCATGGCTGTGCAATATTGCCCGGCAGGTATCGCCTCCACACTGATGGCACTTACTCCCATCATTATCATCCTGCCTTCTCACTGGTTCTTTCATGACCCCATCACACTGAAAGGTGTCATTGGGGCAGGCATTTCTGTTGCGGGGGTAGCCTTATTCTTTTAACACGGTTTCGGTTTCTGTCCGGCGTACTGTCTGTCTTTCTTTATATCAGTTTTAAATGTTGCCATGTCGATCTGTTTAAACTTTGCTAAAACATTTTTGATTTACTTGTGAAGTTTATACTCTGCTTGTAATCTTTATGGCTCTGATGACGAGGGATAAAAGAAAAGCGAAAACCCTTTATTTAGAGGATTTCCGCTTGCTTATTCTTGGGTGAGGGGTGGGACTCGAACCCACGACATTCAGAACCACAATCTGACGCTCTAACCGACTGAACTACACTCACCATGTAACCATTCTCTTTTGAAAGGCGATGCAAAGATAGATATATTTTTTTGTCCCACAAATTTTTTCTTTACTTTTTCTATAGCAATCCATCACAATTATCAATTATTTTGGCTCTCTGTTGAATCTTGATTTATCATGAATTCGAGGAAATCAATTCGTAAAACTTATAAGAACTTGATAACGAATCTATTTACTTGTCAAAATGCGTTACCATCATGTTTGATAGGTAAAGAGGCTGCTTTTTCCGGTTTTCAGGGCGGGCTCCCTGTTTGGGAACGAAACACAAAACCCGTTCATTTTTTTTCGCGATTCACGGAAAAGCAGGCTCAGGATAACCTAAAACAGCGTTTTAATTTTTCTTTACTGTCACTACTGTCAAACGGTCACCTATGCTCTTTTTGACACCTTCTTCAGGGCTTTTTTGTTCTTTATATACTTGCCTTCTTTTTTTACAATGAACCCTTTTTTGACAAACTTTTTCAATGCTTTGTTACATATATTTTTTGAGAACTGAGCGGCTTGTAGGGCAGCCCAAAATTCACTCCACGTAAATTCTTCAGGCATAGCCAAGAGAATATAGAATACCTCCTCGTTGCTTTTTGCCGGCTGCGTTACCTTGATGCCGCCGGGCAGCATGGTGAACAGCGCCAAGCTGTGCTTTATGCAGTTCGGCACTATGCCCCGTGCCGTTTTAAAATCGGCATCGTCGCAATAAACATCGGTGAACGTCATTTTAGCTTCCCACTTACGCATGGCCGTGAGGATGGCGCAGAGGCGCATCATTATCAGTCCGTAGTATATGTTCGCTATGTTCGTTATTGTAAGCAAAATTTGATTAAGATGGGTATAAACACAACGGGGCAGGCAGGGTAGGGCACTAATGGTGTGTTCGATAATATCATCCTATGACTCAATATCTTCTGAAAAATTTTCATTCTTTTTACTGTCCGAAAAGCATATAGGTGACCGTTTGACAGTAGTGACAGTTGGTTGTTCATTAAATTTACCATCAGCAACCTATTGAAAAGTGATGCGCGTGAGTTCCGAAACTTATGCGAATGAATCACTCAACTCATACGGACGAGTTCCTCGATTCATCCGCATAAGTTCCATGACCCATACGTATAAGCGCACAAATTCTTCTGATGAATACGGAAATTCATGCGGTTCACTATCGGCAAGCGTTTGATCAAAATCAGTTCAATTCACCGTATATTCTTCGATACCCTTATTATACCTTTTATAAAGTGTCCGTGCCCTATTCAGAAAAGTATTAAAATAATTATGCTCTTCCTTCTCCAATTCCTTATTAATATAAGTAGACGGATAAAGCAAATAACCTTTCTCTCCATTAATATGCGGACGAGATGTCCAAATGAAAGTATAACCGCAATCCTGCATCAACGTATGATCGAACACCTTCTTCAGTGTAAGCTTCACCATCGCGCCACCGTCGGTATCCGGTTTCGACATATTCGATCCGAAATTTCCTAAAGAATAAACAATGAGATGACGTTCGGGAGTAATACTGTCTTCATGCGCCTCTATGGGTTGAAGCACATGCGGATGACTGCCTATCACATGATCCACCCCCATGTGAACCATCCATTCAGCCAACTCCTTCTCGGTCTGTCGAGGTAATGTCTGATACTCTATACCCCAGTGCATACAGGCAATGATTACATCGGGACGCAGACATCGTGCTGCCAGAATATCCTTCTTTATTTGCTCTTTATCAATGATATTCACCACATTCGGGCTGATAACGGGCAAACCGTTCGTATCGTAAGTATAGTTAAGGAAAGCTATTTTAAATCCGTTCTTTTCCACCATCAACGGATAATGTTTGAGACGTTCCGTTTTATTCTTATATGTCCCCACATGTTTCAGATGTAGGGAGTCAAGCATTCGGATGGTTCGCTCCAATCCCTTCTGTCCTCTATCCATACAGTGGTTATTAGCTGTAAGCAACACATCAAAACCTGCCTGTTTCACCGCATAAATAAACCCATCGGGGGCACTGAACCGCGGATAGCCCACATAAGGCTTCCCTCCTAACGTCACTTCCAGATTGGCAACTGCAATATCCGCCTTGCTTATCTCTCCTTTCAAGGCATGGAAATAAGACGAATAATCGTAGGCTCCCTTTATTTCGGCAGCTTTGATTTGAGGGCCGTGCTGCATCAAGTCACCCGCAAAAAGCAGTGTGATGGTCTGCTGGGCATACATCCCTCCGAGAAAGCCAAAAAGAAAAAACAAACAGATCAGTCGTTTCACTTATAAATTTCTTTCTTACCTGCCATCAATGTGTTACGCATCAAAGAAACAATGGTCATCGGGCCAACGCCACCGGGAACAGGTGTAATGAAAGAGCATTTCGGAGCCACTTCATCAAACTTCACGTCACCGTTCAAGTGGAATCCGCTTTTCTTTTCCGGATCAGGGACACGGGTAGTTCCTACATCAATAATTACCGCCCCCTCTTTGACCATGTCAGCCGTTACAAAATCAGGCTGTCCCATGGCAGCGATAATGATGTCAGCCTGTCGACACTCCTCCTTGATATGTTGGCTATGACTATGAAGCACGGTCACCGTAGCATCGCCCGGAACTGCCTTACGCATCATCAAGTTAGCCATGGGCTTCCCTACGATGTTACTGCGTCCGAGGACGACACACTTCTTACCTTTCGTGTTGATGTTATAGCGACGGAACAGCTCAAGGATTCCATTTGGAGTGGCAGAGATAAAGCAAGGTAGTCCGATAGACAAACGTCCCACATTAATAGGATGAAATCCATCCACATCCTTACGGTAATCAATCGCTTCAATCACCTTCTGCTCTGAGATATGCTTGGGCAAAGGGAGCTGTACGATGAATCCGTCTACGTCATCATCTTCATTCAGTTCCTGCACCTTCTTTAAAAGTTCCTCCTCTGTCACCTCCGCTTCAAAACGGATAAGCGTGGATTTAAAGCCACATACTTCACAAGCCTTTACTTTGTTAGCTACATACGTCTCGCTACCGCCATCGTGTCCGACAAGAATGGCAGCCAAACACGGACGCTTTCCGCCCTTAGCCACTATTTGTTTCACCTCTTCGGCTATTTCCTGCTTAATCTGAGCAGAAACTGCTTTTCCATCTATCAGCTGCATATTTTATCTTTTCATTTTGCCCATCATCTGAGCCATTTTTCCCATTTTCGTTCCTGTAACGGCCTTCATCATCTTACGAGTCTGGTCGAACTGCTTAAGTAACCGGTTGACTTCCTGAATATTGGTTCCGCTGCCTCGGGCAATGCGTTGACGGCGTGAACCGTTCAGTATTTCAGGATGTATACGCTCTTCCTTCGTCATACTGTTGATAATGGCTTCAATACCTTTGAACGCGTCCTCATCAATATCAATATCTTTAATTGCCTTGCCAACACCCGGAATCATGGAAGCCAAGTCTTTCAGGTTACCCATCTTCTTAATCTGCTGAATCTGATTCATAAAATCGTTAAAATCGAATTGGTTCTTCTGAATCTTCTTCTGCAAGCGCTTAGCCTCTTCCTCATCATATTGTTCCTGTGCACGTTCTACCAAGGTGACAACATCACCCATACCAAGGATACGGTCGGCCATACGAGTAGGATGAAAGGCATCCATTGCCTCCATCTTCTCACCCGTTCCAACAAATTTGATAGGCTTGTTCACCACTGTACGGATAGAAAGCGCGGCACCGCCTCGGGTATCACCGTCCAGCTTAGTCAAAACAACCCCCGTAAAGTCGAGTCTGTCATTAAATTCCTTCGCGGTATTCACGGCATCCTGACCGGTCATGGCATCTACTACGAAAAGGATTTCATCCGGATGAATAGCATTCTTAATAGCCGATATCTCGTTCATCATCTGTTCATCAACAGCCAAACGACCGGCAGTATCAACAATAACCGTATCTATGCTGTGGCTCTTAGCATACTGAATGGCATTCAGCGCAATCTGAACAGGATCCTTGCTTTCCGGTTCACTGTAAACCGGAACATTAATCTGTTCGCCTAACACTTTCAATTGCTCGATAGCTGCCGGACGGTACACGTCTCCTGCAGCCAGCAACGGATGACGGTTCTTCTTAGTCATCAACATATTAGCCAACTTCGAAGCGAATGTGGTTTTACCGGAACCTTGCAAACCTGACATCAAGATAACTGCCGGTCTCCCTTCAAGTTTCAGATCTTCGGTCTCACCACCCATCAACTGTGCCAACTCATCATGAACAATCTTCACCATCAACTGACTCGGCTTGACAGACGTTAACACATTCTGTCCCATCGCTTTCTCCTTTACTTTATCGGTAAACGATTTGGCAACCTTATAATTGACATCGGCATCTAACAAGGCACGACGAACATCTTTCAGCGTCTCCGCTACGTTAATCTCGGTGATCCTTCCCTCACCTTTCAGTATTTTGAACGACCGTTCTAATCGCTCGGTTAAGTTATCGAACATATCCTATTGATTTTATTTTCTATTCATTCATAAGGTAACCCTTATACGGGCTTGCAAAGTTAGCAATTCTTTCTGAATCAACATGCTTTTTTAAAGAGGCAATTCTACTTTTACAAATTAATAACACTTTAAAATAGCCACTTCTTACATAAGTGAAATTGACCACAAAAACAATAAAATAGAAAATAATTGCCCATATAGCTTTGATTTGTGCAATTTATATATACCTTTGTGCCCGATTAAAAACATACATTAATAACAAGTTTATGAAAAGACTTTTAATAGGCTTAGCCCTTTGCGGATCGGTTTTCACAACTCAAGCCGGAGGTATATTAACCAATACAAATCAGCACGCTGCGTTCATCAGAATGTTAGCCAGAGGTGCTTCCATCGGACTGGACGGTGTCTATAGCAATCCTGCCGGATTATCCTTCCTTCCACACAATGGATTATATTTATCACTCACCAATCAGAGTGCTTTTCAAACTCGTGATATTGATGCTTCGTTTAAAATGTATACCATGAATGGCAATCAACCAGCTACCTTCGATTACCGGCATAGCTATAAAGGGAAAGCTTCCGCGCCTATTATTCCTGCTCTCCACGCAGCGTATAAGAAAGGTGATTGGACATTTTCAGGCTTCTTCGGCATAACCGGTGGAGGAGGAAAAGCTTCTTTCGATGAAGGATTACCGCTGTTTTCTTCGTTGATGTCGGCTTTGATATTCAAGAACACATCTGCGCAAGGTTCTCCACTCAGCCCTGATTATTATCACATTACTTCATCCATGGATGGAAAACAGTTTATCTACGGACTCCAGATGGGGGCAAGCTACAAGATCAATCCCCATCTTTCTGCTTTCTTAGGCGGTAGAATGAACTATTTCTACGGCGGTTATGAAGGTTTTGTCAATGCGCAGCTGATTCCTGTGTTAGGAGCTAAAGACATCGCTACCATTAAATTGGATTGTACACAAACCGGATGGGGACTTACTCCTATCATCGGACTGGATTATATGACAGGCAATTGGAACTTCGCTGCCAAGTATGAATTCAAGACAAATATGAACATAGAGAATAAGACAAAAACATTGGAATCACCCGACCCTTCTGTTCTGGCTCCTTATGCCGATGGCGTGAACACACCGAATGATATTCCGGCTCTGCTAAGCATAGCCGCAGGATATAAGATTCTTCCAAAGTGGAGAGTAAACGGAGAGTTCCACTTCTTTGATGACAAACAGGCAGGAATGGCTAACGGCAAGCAGAAATCACTTACTCATGGGACGATGGAATACTTGGCCGGAACAGAATTCGACCTGACTCCCATACTGACTATCAGTGGCGGATTTCAATATACCAATTACGGACTCAGCGACCAATTCCAGAGTGATACCAGTTTCTACTGCGACTCCTACTCATTAGGCTTCGGCGCGGAATTAAAACTGACAACTCAATGCAAACTCAATGCCGGTTACTTCTGGACTAATTATAAAAAATATACTAAGACGTCAACTAATTATAATCAAACCGGACTACCGGGAACAGACATCTACAGCCGTTCGAATAAAGTATTCGGAGTAAGTCTGGAATACGATTTCTAATTGTATGAAAAAATATCCTCAAAAATGAGGATTGACAGACTTTATCAATTCTACTTCCTTTGCACCTGAAATTAAATCAAGTTCAAATGAAGAAAATACTTATTACCGTCTCAGTAGCACTGTTCTCAATAAGCTCGTTTGCCGGAATCGGCCCTGAAGACAATAATACAAATGTCAACGATACCACTAAAGTAATTGACATCGAAGAGGTTGTAGTCATTGCAACACCGAAGGAACATTCTAAATTACGCAGTCTTCCAACTTCTGTTTCGTTGATTTCCCAAAAGGAAATGCAGGAAAATCAGATTACATCTTTGAAGGGTGCCAGTGCTTTAGTTCCTAATTTTTATATGCCGGACTACGGCTCTCGCCTTACTTCCGCTATTTATATCCGGGGAATCGGTTCGCGTATCAACACACCGGCTGTCGGACTTTATGTAGATAATATCCCATACATCGACAAATCAGCTTTCGATTTCAACTTCTATGATATAGAACGCTTGGATATTCTGCGTGGTCCTCAAGGTACTCTCTACGGACGGAATGCAATGGGTGGTTTAGTACGTATCAATACCAAGTCGCCATTCTCATATCAGGGAACGGACCTGAAATTGGGCTACGCCACTAAGGATAATCATCGGAATGTTTCCCTTACCCATTATCACCGTATCAGTAACCAATTTGCTTTTGCAGCAGGAGGCTACTATGAAGGTTCCAACGGATTCTTCCGACATGATGTCACCAACAAAAAGGTGGATGGCATGGAGGCCGGAGGCGGTCGTATCCGTGCTATTTGGATCCCTTTACAAAACCTAAAACTCGACTTCACTGCCAGCTACGACTATACCGATCAAGGGGGCTATCCTTATTATTATACCGGATCACTTACAGGCGGAGAGCTTTACCCTGACAATATAAACAAAATTACAAATAATCGTGAAAGTAAATACCGCAGAGGGTTGTTCAATACCGGCCTGAATTTGGAATATCAAACCGACAAGATTGTTATGAATGCGGTTACCGGTTTCCAAAACCTGCGCGACCGTATGTACATGGATCAGGATTACTTACCTGTCGACATCTATACCATTGAGCAGAAACAGCGTCAGAGTACTCTCAGCGAAGAGATCACTTTCAAGAGCAAAGGTGACCGCCAATGGAACTGGTTGACAGGTGTGAGCGGATTTTACCAATGGTTGCATACCGAAGGCCCTGTAACGTTCTATAACGACGGAATTTCTTCTTTGATTGAAGGTAATGTCAATCGTATTTTCCAAAACATAAGCGCTAAGAACCCTCGTGCTCCTCAAATGTCACTCGATATTACCGATGAGTCCATGCTCATCCAAAACAAATTCGATACACCGACCCTGAGTACTGCCCTCTTCCACGAATCGACATTCAAGCATCTGTTTGTTGACGGACTTTCCTTAACTATAGGAGCCCGTTTGGAATACGAAAAGCTAAAAATGGATTATATATCAGGAGCTGATGTGAACTTTAACTTCTTGGTTCAGATGGGAAAGATATTCTCATTCCCTCTAAATGGTCTGAAAGCCAGTCCGAAATTTGAGGGAGATATGAAAAACGACTACTGGCAGGTATTGCCAAAATTCGCTTTGAAATACGATTTTGACAAAGACAACAGCATCTACGTCAGCGTAACAAAAGGTTATCGCTCAGGAGGCTATAATGTCCAGATGTTCTCTGATATAGTTCAGAATGACATGAAGAATAAGATGATTGACGCCATTGTCAATGCCCCGCAAGTAAGTGCCATGAAGCAAATGATTTTGGGAATGATCACTCAAAATGTCCCAAGTTACGGGGTAGAGCAGGATGTGAAAGGATCAACCACATACAAGCCTGAATACAGTTGGAACTACGAGCTTGGTTCTCACTTGAATCTGTTTAAAAACAAGTTACGTATGGATTTGGCAGTGTTCTATATGAATACACACGACCAACAGATAGCCAAATTCGCAGAGAACGGATTCGGTCGTATGATGGTCAACGCAGGAAAAAGCGAGAGTTACGGCGCAGAAATCAGCCTGAACAGTCAAATAAATCGTAGCCTGAGCTTATTTGCCAACTATGGATATACACATGCTACATTCAAAAATTACGACGGTGGCACCAATACCGGAGGAGTATCGCAAAACTATACGGGCAATTATGTGCCGTTCGTTCCGATGCATACGCTGAATATAGGTGGTGATTATGCATTCTTCTTTAAGAACAACGTAATGGAAAGTTTAACTATTGGTGCCAACTATACAGGAGCAGGTAAGATTTACTGGAACGAAAGTAACGGAGCTTCAGAAGATTTCAACGGAACGCTGAATGCTCATGCCGCATTGCAATTAAAGAACGGTATCAATGTGAATATTTGGGGACGTAACCTGACAGATCATCGCTATACAACGTTCTACTTCGAGAGTATGAACCGAGGCTACAAGCAAATAAACAAACCACTACAATTAGGTATAGACCTTCGATACCAGTTTTAACTAATTTATTAAACGTTTATTTCGAAAATTTATTTTTAATCTTTAATCCAATAGATGATGAGACAGGGGAGCTTGTGAAAGTTCCTCTGTCTGCTTTTTTAAGCAAAAGGCAATTAATGAAAAAATTGACTATTTTTAGGCTAACTATTAAATATTGCATACATTTGCCCTATTGTATAAAAAATTAAATTCTTAATGTTTTTATCGACAGATTAAAAACATTAAAAACGATTTTAAGGAATGAAACGTAATAGGCCGGTTCACATCATATCTCTTTTTAGTTGGAAGTTACAGACTATCCGCCTGTTCATGCTGTGGCTGCTATTACTTCTTTCACCGGTTGCGATGGCGGAAGATAAAACGTGCCCTGTAGTTAAATTGCCGATGGAGCGGCTACCTGACATGAATGTGCCTCGTGGGGGACATGCGTTGTTCTGTATCAATGGAGAACTGACGGTGATCGGAGGGCACACTACCGGTTTCGTAATCACACAGTCGGCAGAGTATTTCGCTGATGGCAAATGGCATCCTATGAATCCGGTCTATGCCCACGACGATGGGGCCTACAAAGTACTCCGTTCGGGAAAAGTACTGCTCTACGGAGGTCATGAGCGCAATTTGGGTATCGGGCAGTCGTATGAAGTAGAGATGTACGACCCTGTTACACATACATTCCGAGGCTTCGGCTGTCTTGACCAAAAACGCAGTCTGTCCTCATCAGAGGAGCTCAATGACGGTCGGATCGTCATCTCAGGCAACTGGTATCATGACGATGGCATTGAGGTATTCGATGGAAAAAATACCTTTTCGTTTGTCAAGAACGTAAGTCAGACAAGAACTACTCCTTATATTCTTCTTACGGCTGCTGATAATGTAATGATCTTAAGTAATCTGGACACGAAAGGCAACAGCATTGACACTGTTATCGTAGACCAGTTGAAAGGTGATCCCTTCGAAGTTCCACTACTGAAAAAATGGAAGTTAACAGGCTATATCAATACGACAAACATGAGCAATTGTTTCATTGGCGATATATCGAAAGATGATTATTCCTATCTCCTGCCGGTAATGAACAGTGAGACGCAAATGGCTGTTACCAAAACGAAAGGCACTGATTTCTCATTACTTCCCACGCTCTGCCCAATTCCCATGGAGAGTCAGTGGGGACCTATTTATTATAATACACAGTTCTTGATCGACCATAAAGCCCGACGCGCTTATATCATAGGCAGTGGTCCAAACATAGAGAAAAAACAAGAGAAAGGTTATCGACTGTATGTACTGGGCATCGACTACGATCATTTAGAGAACGGGAAAGCTCCATTGATTCTCTATTACAGTGATGTGATGACCGAAGTGCCGAGCGGACCGTCTACTATCACCGAAGAGGGTAATATAGTACTGGCAGGCGGTATTCCCAAGGGCAGTAACTTCACCCCTACTGCTGCCGTCTACCTCTTACACACCGGTACAAAACCTACCGCAACAAGCTATCGTAACTTTTCTCTGTGGATTGGCTCTGCCGTTGTGGTTCTTCTTTTGTGTATAGTCGGCTTGGTTATGAAACGTCAAAAGAAAATAGCTCATATTGATACCGAATCACCTCTCCCCTATACTGTGAAGCCAACAAGAAAGAACTCACGGTTTACAAGACCGATGAAAAACTGATGAGCGCTATCTGTAATGTAATGGAAGAACAACAACTATACTTGAATGAATCGCTGAAGCTGTCTGATATATCAGCATTGCTGTCTGTCAGTCGCAATACCGTTTCCACTTGCATCAATAACAGTCGCAACTGCTCGTTTTCTCAATTCGTGGCCTCTTACCGTGTGGAGTATGCCAAGCAGCTCATTGAGCATAAGCCCGATTTGAAGTTATCCCATGTCTGGACACAATCCGGCTTCTCTAACGAGACCTCTTTCTTCCGCACTTTTAAATCAATCATCGGCATGACACCCAGCGAATGGAAAAAGAAAGTATCGGAGGAGGCTTCTAAATAGTTGCCGTCTCGTAATATTGGCTTGTTTTCCAATCTTTCGACTTACAAAATATCTTTTGTAAGTCGATTTATACGATTTGTAAGTCCTTTTATTTTCACTTCTCTTATATTTACAACATATTTTTAATAAGATGAATTACTTTATCAAGTAACGATATGAAAGAAAAGAAACAGGAGTATCTTGCGCCCGCAATCAAGGTTTTGAAAATAGAAAGTCAACAGGTAATCTGTATCAGCGGCGGTACAGAATCAGTAAGTAAGTATTCTACGGAGTATAATGATGACAATTTTGAATAGGAGGATAAGCAGATGAAAAAGCATTCAATATTATTATCTTTATTTGCGACAGCTTCTTTATTGGTCGGTTGCCAAAACGAAATAGATATAGATAAAAGTCCAACTTCAGGAACGGCTTTCACGGCCTCGATAGAGGGAACATCCGATACAAGGACTTCTCTAAAAGAAAACAGTTCCGGTTATGACGTGATGTGGACAGCCAACGATGAAATCAATATCAATAGAGCTGTATTCAGTACATCGTCGGATGAAACAAAAACGGCATCATTCACATTGAAATCAGGTACTAATCCGACTTCACCGTATAAGGCCTATTATCCGGCAAACATCTATAATGGTGGGACTCCCGTCCTACCTGCCGAACAGACTTATGCAGCCGATAACATCAGCGGTTATCCGATGTATGCCGAGAGTGAAACCGGGAATCTTAATTTCAAGAACCTCTGTGGTATTCTTCGTCTGAATCTTGGAACCACCATGAGCGGCATGAAGGTAAAGAAGATTATTGTCTCGGCTGATCAAGGCATGAGCGGACCATTCACTATCACAAGCAATGCAGCCGTAGTTAGTGGAACTGCAGGGGTAACGTTGAATTGTCCCACGGAAGGAGTGGCAATCGAACCTACTGCAGCAATACCTTTTTATATCGCTGTACCGGCTAATACTTACACCCGATTGAACATCATTCTGATAGCTACCGACGGAACAAACGAATACAGACAGGATTTAACACTGAAGCCTGACAAAAGCATCAAAGTTGAACGTAGTAAGATTTCAGATATAAACCTTACTTGCGATTTTTCTTTAGTTTTAAGCGCAGGTGGCAAGAATGCCAATACCTATATATATAGTGCTGCCGGAAAATATTGCTTCGATGCTACTGTAAAAGGTAATGGAGGTCTTGACCCTGTTACGAATGCCGTAGCGACTAAGTTATCAGACATCAGTGGCGTGACAGTACTTTGGGAACTATATTCCCAAGGTCGTGCCATCAAGTATGATCCATCATCCGCTTACGACATATCATATTCTAATGGTTATGTCTTTTTTCGTTCACCTGATACCTTCATTCAGGGAGATGCTTATATAGCAGTATATAAAGATGGCAGTGGCGGTACTGCGAAGCAATACGATAAAGCGAATGATGAGATTCTGTGGAGCTGGCTGATATGGGCAACTCCGGAACCCGGAACAATGAGTCATAACAGTAAGGATTTCATGGATCGTAACCTTGGAGGTATTGAAGTTGACAATTATATTCGCGGTTTCTTATATCAATGGGGACGCAAGGATCCTTTCTCTGCCGCGAATGGCGGATTTTCACCTTATTCTTTCATCCCTGCAATCTCTTCTGTTTTCAGCCGCAGCGTTTCAATCCAATCAATGGCCTATACCATCGCTCACCCTACGACATTCATACTTCTGGGAGATAGAGCATGGATGTCTGAAAGTGAATATACCATGAAGTTCTGGAATGACGATGTAAAAACCATTTATGATCCTTGTCCATACGGATGGAGAGTGCCAACGAAAGGTAATATCGATGGTATAAGCGAATTACCGGATACAGGATTAACCGATGGCGCTTATAACAGCACTCCTTATCATGGGTTTGGTAATCCCGAGACAGGCTATTACAGAACAAGTACTCAATCCGCGTATCCTAATGCATGGTCGTTCTGTAATGACGGGCGAAATCTGATGGATTGGGAAACGGATACAGGTTATGCTATTCGTCCGGTAAAAGAGTAACAAATTCTTTTTCTCTCATGGTTGTTTCATAAAAGAAAAGAGATACGTACGGCAGATGTTCCTGTTCGTACGTATCTTCGTTTTATTTACGACCAATAATAGTATTATATCAAGCATACCTTGACACCCTATCTCCATATACAGGATTCAAGATTATTTAGTGAGGATGAGTTGGCAAAGTGATGCGGATGAACCGTCCAACTCATGCGGATGAATTGATCAACTCATGCTGATGAGTTTGCAAAGTGATGCTGATGAGTTTGCAAAGTGATGCGGATCAAATCAGAAAAGGCTTTTGATGACTTTATGGTATCATAACCGATAACCAAATAATCGATAAATATCATCTACCCATTCTGTCTGACAACACAGGCAACTTGAACAGTGTCTCTTATTCATTAAAAGCACCACAATGCGGACAGATGCCTTTGTGCTTTAACTTTGCCCCGCAGCTTCCACAAATATATTGATACGAAGACCGACACAAATGATGTATCGCCCAAACATAATAAGCAATGAGAAAGGCGTAACCGATATAGATGTAAGTGGTGTATGTAAAAAAGAAATAGAGAATGATACAAACGCACACCAATCCGAGCAGATAGAAAAGTGCCGTATTCATCTTTGCCTGCCGGAACACATCGTCGACTGTGGCAATAGCCACTATCAGCAATGCCCAAACGGCGCAGAGAAAAAGTCCGAGTATAAGCGGTACGTGAAAAGGATTTAATGACGGAGCATAATAGAACTGCTCCCAAGTGCCCGGCACAAAACGCTGCATACCGGCATAAAGCGTCGCGGACAAAGCAACCAACATGGTAAGGAGGGTAGGGAAAATGCTATCAATATCGTTGAACCACACAAAGCGGAGCTGTTCCTTCTTCACGGCACGATAAATAAAAAACAATCCGAAGACAACAAAGATAACAGCCGACGCGATGCCTCGGGAGTGACTAAAGAAATGAATGAAATGTGAGATGGCATCGGTGGGAACAACCTTCTCCATCAGCTCTTTCCGGTGTACCCAGCCCATCACATTCTGGTCGTGCGCTACTTTTACCCAAACAGAATCGACACTGTCTCCGGGAGTTGTCATAAACTCCGCCACCACCAGTTTGTCGTGCTTATAGACAGGTATCACATCAATGAGCGGCAACTGTTGCAACATAAGCGAATCGGAAGTGACCTCGAAGTTCGTATTCAGCGTGTAATGATACTTCGTCAAATAATTCAGCGAGTCCAGCGTATGTTCCGGTATTTCCTGTTCTTTATCGGGCATAGCAATATAGTAACGACAGGAAGTGAACACCATCATCAGCACAAACACCCATCCTATATACCTACTCGCCTTCATACACTTTCATCTGACAATGCCGACAATCGAATTCCAAACGAAAACGGTGTCCGTCACCGCTAACCAAATAGTAAGGCTCCTTAAAAGGCGAACGGCCATGCTGTCGACTCGGACACCATCCCATACTGAACCTCAGGCAGTGCTTGCAGAACATCACCGGAACATGACTGACATGCTGTCGTTCAAAAGCCGGATCCACCCGATTCACTCCGTGCTCCCGATAAAACAGCGCGGCTTTCTCATTCATCACATTCCCCAAATAAGTCAACCGGTCAGTCACAAACGGGTGATGTGTCTCCTCCATCCGATACACCTGCCGATGATAACCGACGCGACGAACCATCAGCAACTCCTCCACCGCGCGCCTACGCAAATCGGACAATAACGAAGACGGAATAAACCAATTCTCCGACAGCTTCAACTCAATATTCCGCGCTTGGAACGGTGTATTTCCCAGTTTACTCAATTGTTTGCGTATATTCTCGTTCTGAGACGTTCTGGCGATTTCCTTCTGTTGTTCCATCAGCAGCGTAACATGCTTCCTTTCCTCATCCGTCAGAGATAACGCAAAACCATACCTGTTCTCTTCGAAAAGCATATCCACTTTTACCTTACGCTCAGCCGACTTCCCGGCTAAAATGTTCTCGAATTCCTGATCATAATTTCGGAAAAGAATGGTATTCGGTTTGACTGCCGGCATCTCTTGCGGGTATAACTTATTGGCATCCACCCGATTGATACGGAACCCCCGCAACATATCATTCTCATCTAAATAACAAACACCATCACCGTTATTAAAGTGCTTCAATCCGGCAACGGTCAGATAATTATCCCGAATTTCCTTCACACGTCCCATTTCCTCCCCCATCGACTTAGGCGTATTCATCGAACTGATACCATCGCTCTCTCCTCTGTCATGAAGGAAATAGCACGTAAATCCACGATTAAAACTTTTATCTAACTTCGGCTCAAAGGTCAGATACGACGTTCCCACCGAAGAGCGTATATATTCCGGGCGTCGCTTGAACAGCTCATCCAACTTGCGGCGATAATAAGCCGTTACATTCTTCACATAGTTCACATCCTTCAACCGACCTTCAATCTTCAGCGAGGAGATTCCGGCATCTATCATCGCCTCCAATTCTTCGCTTTGATTCAAATCGCGCATGGAAAGAGCGTGCTTCTGTCGCAAAATGATATTATTATCAGCATCCACCATATCGAATGCCAAACGGCAGAACTGGGCACACTCGCCTCTGTTGGCACTCCGATGGAAACAAGCTTCACTGACATAACACTGCCCGCTGAAACTCACACAAAGCGCTCCATGAACAAAAGCCTCTAACAGCACGTCGGGAACTGCCTCATGAATATCTTTAATCTGCTCCAGCGAAAGTTCACGAGCTAAGACCACTTGCCGATACCCCGCCTCCGCCTCAAACCGGATCTTCTCTACCGTACGGTTATCCATCTGTGTACTCGCGTGCAATAGAATCGGTGGCAGATTCATTTTAAGCAGCGCCATATCCTGAACAATCAGCGCGTCGACTCCTATCTCATACAGATTCCAAACAAGTTGTTCCACCTCCGGAAGTTCCTCATCTTTAAGAATCGTATTTACCGTAACATATACCTTTACATTAAAAATACGCGCATAATCCACCAGTGTCTTAATGTCTTTAATGGAATTTCCGGCAGCAACCCTTGCTCCAAACGAAGGTCCTCCAATATATACCGCGTCAGCACCATGGTCGATAGCCGCTAATCCGCACTCCAGATTCTTGGCCGGAGCTAATAACTCTATGGGGCGTGGCTTCATTTGAATTGAATCTGTTGTCCGACGTAATAGTTTATCCAATTGGTAAAAAGCAGATTGGAGTGTGCTCTCCAACGAACTACCGGTCCCTTCTCCGGATCATCATCCTTATAGTAATGTTTCGGTAAGTCAATAGATACGCCTTTGCTCAAATCACGTTTATATTCTGTATCCAGACGCATAGGCTCATATTCGGAATGTCCCGTAATAAAAAACTCCCGACTATTATTCGCCTTTGCCACATACACTCCCGATTCCTCACTCTCTGAGAGTAAAGTCAGCCCTTTGACCTTTACCACATCCTCCTTACGAATTTCCGTATTCCTGCTGTGAGGTACATAGAACTCATCATCAAACCCACGGAAGATAGGCTCCCCCTCCACATTCATTTGATGTGGGAATATACCAAACATCTTCTTATCAAGCCGATACTTGGGAATACCGAAAAAGTAATAAAGACCGGCCTGTGATGCCCAACATATATATAAGGTAGAAGGCACGTTTTGGTGTGCCCAGTCGAATACCTCTGTCAGTTCTTTCCAATAATCCACTTGCTCGAAAGGAATAAGTTCCACCGGAGCTCCCGTAACAATCAGCCCGTCGATATGCTGTTCTTTCAGTTCATCAAAGTAATGATAGAACTTATCCAAATGTTCTTCAGACGTATTCTTACTTTTATGGGTACGGAGTTTCATGAGTACCATCTCTACCCAAAGAGCAGAGTTCGACAACAGGCGTGCATAATCCGCCTCTGTCGATATCTTCAACGGCATCAGGTTCAGCAGTGCCACACGTAACGGACGCAAATGAAAGGTTTCAGCCTCCGACTTGCTATATGCATGGATGTGCTCTTTTTCCAAAGCTTCAATAGCCGGCAGACCATCAGGTAAAATAACAGACATACGTTCTCAAATTAAATCAACCGCAAAGTTAATCAAAAAGAGCTTAATCCTATCTACCTATCTTTGTCTTTTTCAACATCAGATAATATCCATTATAAAAGCAGCTTATTCCGCCTACAAAACCATCACTACGCTTTTATGAAAACCAAATAATCTCCTTTCGCCCGAATCGTTATTCTCTCTGATACAGATTCGTTCAACGTTCCCTGCCACCAGCTTGTCAAGTCGTGTAACGGATATTTTAAGCCTTCACTTTTCATATCTTTCGCCCCGAAGCTGAAAATGGAGACAACTTTCCCTTCGCCTACATCAAGAGTATTATCATCCATACAGGGTATGAACACACCGGTATTGGTATACATCCGTACATCAAAATCCATGTGCATGTAATCTATCAGCAAACTTATGTTTCCCAAGGTGTGATCCTCACGTTTTCCCGTAGCTCCCACTATCGCCACTTTCTTCATTCCGCGTACCAACAGAAAGCGCATCGCCTTCGATAAGTCGTTCGTCTCTTGTTCGCTTACCCTGTACCAAACAGACGCGAACGATTTCTTCATCGCCGCACTCAGCGAATCACCATCTCCCACTATGGCATCGGGAATCCTTCCATGTCGCGCTAACATAGCTCCGGCATGATCACAGCACACTACAAAAGGAACTTCCATCAGCAATTTACGAGCAAATGTTTTCTCCTTTGGATAATCACCATCAGCCAATACCACCGCCTCAGGAATAAAATCTTTTTCCATCATCATTCCTGCATTAAACGTTTCCACTTAAAATATCCCAATACAGCAATCAACGCATACAGACCGTACAATACGGAAGTGAAATACAATTCCTTATAAATGTACAGACCGCAACTTACGGTATCTACCGCTATCCACGTAAACCACTGCTCTATGTATTTCTTTGCCAGCATCCATATACCTACTATGCTCAATGCCGTAGTGAAGCTATCCCACCAAGGCACATTGCTGTCGGTGAAACGTATAAGTATCCACGCTATCAACAGCAGCGCTACGATAAATACTACTATCAATGGCAAATACACATTCTTCGGCGTAAAAGTTATTGGAAGTTCCTTCTTCTTTGCAGTGCCTCTTTTCCACAGCGCCAGTCCATACACGGCAGCTATCAAATAGTACACGTTGATGCCGAAGTCGGCATACAGTCCAGCCTTATAATATACAAAGATGTAAATGGCAGGCATGATGATTCCAGCCACCCACAACCAGATACTCGCCTTATACTCCAGCCACAGATATACCAATCCCACCAGCGTACCTGTCACTTCCAGCAGATTGTTCTGTATATATGCAGCCAACTCATTCATTGTCTGTCAGAACCGTAATGTAACATGCCCCAACACATTCGTCCCTGCCATCGGATAGAATCGCGGATCGCTATGTAACGTGGGGGCGTCTCCCTTATCACCATTCTTATACAACGCACAAGTCTGGGAGTATCCGTTCGTTTCGTATCGCTCGTTAAACAAATTATAAACGGTAAATCCCAATACGACAGCCTTCGTGTACTTCGTCTTGAAAGTATAGGTCAGTCCCAAATTGCTCACAAAGTAAGGGTCAAGCGAATCTTCTTTATTCCCGAAGTTGTCCAAATACTGACGGCTCACGTACTGCGATGTGAGTATAGCATTGAATCCTTTCCAGTTGGCATCCAGCACACTACTTCCCAAAAATGATGGAGAGAACGATATAGGCGTGTCTTTCTTCTGTATGGCAGTCTGCGTGTACATCTCGTTCCAGCTGTCAGCATCGTAATCGCTCACATATCCCGTGTAGTTCTTTATTCTATTCTTGCTCAATGTTCCGTTGATATTCCATTTCAGCCAACTGGCAATTCCGGCTCCCAAACTCAACTCGGCACCCATACGATAGCTGTCGGGAACGTTCTCTGCCATAGCTTCGCCTATCTCGTTCAGCTTACCATTCAGCACCAATTGGTCGGTATAATCCATGTAATATAAGTTCAGTCCGGCCTCAAACCAATTGTTCTTATAGCTATATCCCAACTCATAGTCCAACAATTTTTCAGCTTTAGGAAACTGTGTAAATAAACCATCGGTATAGTTATTACGGGTAGGCTCTTTCTGCGCTACTGCAAACGACGCGTAAGCCGAGTTATAAGCATTTATTCGGTAGAACAGTCCGGCCTTCGGGTTAAAGAAGTGGAAATTCTGATCGATGTTCAGGTTCTGCATGTGCCCGGGGTAAGCAGTCCAATCCCACTTATCATTCGTACCATTGATGGTATAATGAATCTGTCGATACTGCAAGTCGACATAAGCGCTCAGCGCGTCCGTCAGGTTATAATTCATCTTTCCGTAAATATTTCCATCAGTTTTCCCCGCGAAGTTACGATAGTACTCATGGTCAGGATCCAGTGTCCCCACATAATTCATCACCCACATCACCTGCCCAAAGTGATCTCCGGCATAACGGTTCAGTCCACCTCCTATAGAAGCCGTAGCACGTTCTCCTCTATAGTTAAACGAGAATACACCTCCTCCGAAGTCGTTATTCATCAGTTTCTTTCGTACCAAATTACTCTTCTTTACCAACGTTCCGTCAGCTCCTGTATAAGGCGTCAGCGCATATTCCACCAGCGTACGACTGTTCTTATACTCCTGATAATACCCATATCCATGTGTATAATGTAATCCGATGTTCATATTCCACGCTTGCGACAGACGTTGATCTAACAACAACTGATAATGCGTTTGCTTGTAATTGTCCGTCTGATCATGATAGAATCCCTCGAATTTCCCGTTTATCTCCATTGCCCCGTTAGGATTATAGGTACGATCGTTCTTTAGCTGTTCTCTGCTAATACCATCCCACGCGTGGTATGTTTTCTCCTTTCCACCGAAGGTAATTATCTTCACCGATGTATTCTCTCCGAAGTAACCTCCCTGTACGAAATACGATTTCAGATTCGTCTTCGCTCTGTCACGGTATCCGTCACTCTTGATACCCGATACGCGTGCGTCAAAAGCCCAATGTCCGCGCAACAATCCCGATCCTACTTTCACAGTCTCCTTATAAGTGTTATACGACCCGTACGATCCCGACAACTCGGCATAAGGCACAGCCGATATGTTCTGCGTCTTCATATTCACCGATGCTCCGAAAGCCCCTGCTCCGTTCGTTGACGTTCCTACTCCTCGCTGCACTTGTACATCCTGCAATGATGATAACAAGTCGGGTGTATTCACCCAGAACACCGAATGACTCTCCGCGTCATTCATCGGTATGCCGTTAGCAGTGATATTCACACGTGAAGCATCCGTTCCACGTACACGTATGGTGGTATAGCCCACGCCGTTTCCCGCGTCTGAAGTGGTGAGTACAGACGGTGTAGTCAGGAGTAGGAATGGCAAATCCTGTCCCAAGTTCCGTTTTTCTATTTGTTGCTTACCAACATTTGTATACGCCACCGGAGTTTTCGCGTCCGCACGTGTGGCGATAATCTGCACTTCCTGCAGTTGGACCATCTTCATGGTGTCCTGTACAGTCTTTTGCGCCTGTACGTTCAAGCCTGCTGTCACCAAAACAGTCACGGCCAAAAAACCTTTCTTCATGTCTTGAAATATTAAAATTCTCTACGCCGGCATTATCCGGTTCAGGTAATAAGGGTATGTTCTCAGCCCGTCATATTAAGGCACCCCCTTCATGAGCCTACAAGTCTAACCTGTAAGTCGCTGCAAAATTAGTACATATTTTAAGTAGAAACAAAACATTTTAAAAAAAAGAAAAGAAAAACGTGTGTTCGATATAAAAACCCAAAAAGAAGATGTACGTTCCATCAAAATTAGCAAGGATATAAAAAATGGGGGCTGAGCGCGTCACCGCGACCGGCCCCCTGATATTTAAAGATTATAAAGAAATTATTATGCAGTTTGTTTCGGACTGCATTATTCATTTAATGGGTAGTCCGTCTGGTCGCCCTTGGGAGCGGAAGGCTTCTTGGCGTT
>NZ_JAJLQX010000032.1 GCF_021295095.1 Phocaeicola oris | reverse complement strand
GAGGTTAATAAAAAGAAGTTCATAGATGGGTTCCTGAATATAAAAAAGTAGGCTGGAATTACCAGCCTACCAAATGTCCATTACTAAAACACGAGAGGTTTTCAGCCTACCAAATGTCCATTACGCCCAATATTATGAACTTATTGCTTTATAAACTTAATAGCGAAACCTCCGCCCGGAGCAAGATGAATGTTCATTTTCTCACCTGCCTTAATGTTGGTAGTTACTTTTTTATAATCAGTAGCTTTGCGATCGGCATTGATTCCATCTTGGAAAATTTCCACTTTATAAGTACCTGAAGGAAGGACAGACGTATCGACAACGATATCGCGCGCGTCCCAATTATTTACACCACCTATGTAGAAAGTATTATCTTTTTGGCGCATGGTCACAATGTATTTGCCTATTTCACCATCGAGGTTCTTTGTCATATCCCATGTTGTGGGAATAGCAGCGATGAATTCAGTGCATTCCGGCTCCTTGTTATAATTGGTTGGAGTATCGCAAAGCATGTTGATAGGTGAATCGAGAACAACATATAATCCGAGTTGATGACAGCGGGTACCTTGGCTCATCGGTTCCGAATTGCTTGGATAATAGCTTTCGCGAGTGGCATTACGCATAGCTCCCTGAGTATAATCCATCGGGCCTCCCGCCTGACGGATATATGGGATTTGTGTATCGTAAGTAACCTGATCTGTCTCATTTGTACGCCATTTCATCTGCTCTAATCCGTGAACAGCTTCACAGTTAATAACGTTTGGATAAGTGCGGTTGATTCCTGCTGGTTTGAAGATACCATGGTAATCCATCATAAGATGATACTTGGCAGCCATTTCAGCGGCATCATAAAGGAACTGAGTCATAAGCGCGTCGTCACGGTTCATGAAATCAACCTTAAACCCTTTAACACCCATTTCCGCGAAGTGCTTGCAGACATGTTCCATATCACGAGCGAATGCCCAGTAACCGGCCCAAAGAATGATTCCTACATGATGTGCCTTACCATAATTGATTATTTCCTGCAAATCAATTTCAGGAATAACTTGGAACAAATCAGCTTTCTTATTAACTGCCCAACCTTCGTCAAGGATAACATACTCAATACCATGCTTTTCGGCAAAGTCGATATAATATTTATATGTATCGTTGTTGATGCCGGCACGGAAGTCAACACCTTCAATGTTCCAATCGTTCCACCAATCCCAAGCTACCTTACCCGGCTTGATCCAAGAGATATCTTTTAATCTTGACGGGTCGCCTAAAAGATAAGTTAGGTTATTGTCTGCCATTTCTTTATCACTGCGGCTGATCATTGCAACGCGCCATGGGAAGGTACGGGGACCTTCAACTTTTGCGATGTAGTTTTCTGTACTTTGAACCAACATTTCAAGTTCGTTGTGCCCACCTTGTTTCACTTCCTTTGGGTAAGGAGCATTCACACCTTTTAATGATTTATTGCCTGAAGCAGTCAGATAAAGTCCAGGATAAGATTCCAGATGGCTTTCACTCAAGCAGAGTTTAACGCCGTTTCCTGCGTCGACAACAACAGGAAGGAATGCCAGAAAACCATGATCCTGTTGAGAAATTGGCTTTACATTATAGGTTGCTTCGAATGAGTTGCCAAACTGTGATGTAAAATCTCCGGAACGGCCGGCGTCAGCATAAGCTGCAGTCTCCACGTAATCTTCTGGAAAATTATAGGCAACCGTTTCTTCAATAACATTAAAAGGCTTCTTGTTTTCTGTTATTATTCGATAAGCTATACCGTTATTGTATGCACGGAATTCGACATCCCAATTATTATTCAGCTTGATGGTCAGTGTATTGCACTTATTTTCCATCGTTTTGCTGCGATAGAATGGAGAGTTGATGGTTTCGTCAATTTTACCTTTCTTATTGCCTTTAACTTTTACATTGTCGGTAAAAGAAGTTCCGTTGTCCGTCTTCATTCCGATAGGGGAAGGAGCGAGAATTTCACGTCCATCACAAATAATGTTGTACATTAATTGTTTGTCTGCAGTAATAGTAGTCTTTAAATTTCCATCGGGAGATGATAACGTGAACTGCTTTTGAGCAAACGAATAAGTAGCTGCCATGAACGAAAGCAGCATGATACCTAACGTCTTTTTCATGTTCTTTGAATTAAATGGGTTAATATTTGTACAAAACTAAGATTAAATTTCAGGCTCAACAACTTTTGGAATAGGAACTTGCTGTTTCTTTTTAAAAAGTTTGTTGATGATTAGAGCAATGGCACCGTCACCTGTTACATTACAGGCAGTACCAAAACTGTCCATGGCTATGTAGAGAGCAATCATCAGTGCTTGTTCGCTCTCACCGAAGCCTAACATAGATTGCAGTACGCCTAATGCCGCCATAATAGCTCCTCCGGGTACGCCGGGAGCGGCAACCATGGTAATAGCCAGCATAAAAATGAATCCTGCGAACATACCGGTGGTATATGGCATGCCCTGCATAATCATCAAAGCTAAGGCGCAGGCGGTAATCTTCAGCATAGAACCGGACAGATGGATGGTTGCGCACAGAGGAATGACGAATCCAGCAATCTCTTCGCTCACTCCGTTTTTGATGGCTTGTGCCAGTGTAACCGGAATCGTAGCAGCCGATGATTGTGTTCCTAAGGCTGTGAAGTAAGCCGGAAGCATTCGACCTAACATCTTAAACGGGTTCCGGTGAACAAAGAGTGCTGCAGTGCCGTATTGGAAAATCAATAACAGTATGTGCATCAAGAAGATAACTCCAATGATTTTAATAAATACTGAAAGCACGTGATATACTTGTCCGGTATGTGTCATGTTAAGGAATATACCGAAGATATAGATAGGTAACAATGGTAGAATGACTGCCTGAATGGTAAGGATAATTACATTCTTAAAATCGACTGCCACATTCTTCAGTGAGGTAGCGTTTAAGTATGCGATACCCAATCCTAAGGTGAAAGCCGTTACTAAGGAGGTCATTACCGGCAGTGGAGCAGGGATGTCTACCGTAAAGAATGGAGTTGCGTCGTGTGATTCACTAATTTCTTCCAATGACGCTCCGGGAGTAATCATGGAAGGGAAGAAAGTGTTTCCTACACCATAGGAAAAGAATCCGGAGACTACAGTAGCGGTGTATGCTATCAGAGCAGTGACCGCCAACATCTTGCCGGCTCCTCGTCCGATATCGGCAATGGCAGGAGTAACCAGTCCTACAATGATAAGTGGAATGATGAATCCTAAGAATTGGCTGAATATTCCGTTGAATGTGACAAATATACGTACAATGATTTCCGGTAATATGTTACCGAATATAATTCCTGCGATGATTGCTATCACAATTCGAAGCAATAATCCGACTTTTACTTTCTTCATTTTATCAGTTTTTCAGGTTCTCTTTTTTACAAAGAGCCTTAAAGTTACAGTATTTACAATTATTCTCCTCGTTAGTTTGCGTAAATTTTCCTTCAGGACTGAATATTTCCTGTAAAAATGCAGTAAAATTAGCTCTGAACTCTTCTTTATAGTCATTATAATCCTCAACTGTCAGCTTGTTTTTATATGTTCCGATTGATATATCAGGTGTATAATCCGAGCTCGCGGCCTTTTGAATGTACAGTAGAGCTGGTTTAATCATGCTATTTTGTTGTTGGGTGATAATATCTGAGTACAAGAAGATTTGAAATATATAATTGGATCCATCTTTTCTATCCTCTTTAAAAATAGATTCTATGCTCGATACAGTACTATTGTGTCGTCCTGTTTTATAATCTACAATACGCAACGTGTTATCTTTCATGTCCATTCTGTCGATAGTTCCTCCGATATGAACTTTAATGATTTCGTTGGTTTGAGGAATTAGAATATCATATTCTCCGAATACTTTCTTTTCTGCGCCAATATATCTGAATGGCGTGTATCTGCTATCCAGTCGTAGCAATTGCTTGATATACTCTAAGATAACTTTGTAATTGATAAGTTGTAGTCCGTTATATTCCGATTTTTCTTTTAAGTCTATCTTAAAGAATTCAGTTTTAAAGGAATTGTCTACGTATTGCTGGAGCTTTATTTCATCTTTTAATAAAGTTTTCAGTCGTTCTTTTGTAATTAGAGAATCACGTGAACTTAAATCATTATATATGGTTTCTGCCGTTTTATGGAATATATTGCCAAAGGTCGGACTGTCAATATCGGCAGTTACCTCATCTAAGGGCTTTAGTCCGGCAATATACTGATAATAGAATTTCAGTTTACATTCTATATAGGAATTTAAAGCCGTAGGAGAAAGATAAGCTTGAGTATTCCTGTTCATATCAAACTTGTTGCGGAGAATTTCATTAATGTTTGCATTCTTCTCTATTGTAATCTCTTCAACCGGTTGTGGCGATTGTTCTGATTTCAGGTAATAGCGCTTGATATTTTGATTGCTTTCCAATAGAAATTGCAACATGAACCGACTCCATTCACCTTTATTCAGCCCCTCACAGAATGTATTATATATTAAAGTAATCTTTTCTGCTCGTTGAATCATCCGATAGAAATAGTAAGCATAAACGGCCATTTGGTGTTCGATGGTTGTCATTCCGAATGCTTTCCGTATGTTATAAGGAATGAAAGAACTGTCTCCTTCGGATTTAGGTAGTTGTCCTTCGTTTACGGATAATAGAATAAGATGCTTGAAGTCCAGATTTCGAGTTTCCAACACACCCATCACTTGAAGTCCGATAGCAGGTTCTCCATGAAATGGAATATTCATGGAAAACAGTACACGGCTGATTAGTTTAGTCAGTGTCTGTGGTTTGATGATCAGTTCATTGTTATCTATTAGTGTATGGAATCGATTGATGGTGGTATAAACTTTGAAAAGCGACTCTCTGTATAGCTGATTGAACGCTTTTTCCTGAGCTGTCATCTCATTAGAAGAAGGTTTTTCTTTATATATTTCCGTTACTTTTTGCAATATTTCATTTAATCGGGAACAGAGCTCTATATTGTTTTTGTTAATAGGAGTAAAGAGCATATTCAGGAAGTCGTCTTTCAATAAATCTTCCATTGAAGGGAAGAATCGGTTATTCTTTGTTAACGTATAAATCAGTTTCTCTGCCGTGTCTTTTGAGAGTAATTGTGTGTACGGATGTTTTAGTATAGAGACAACAGTTTGATAAGTATAGCGATTAGTTATATCGTCATAACCAGTAATATACAAGTTCATCAGTGCATTCACGAAACTGTAAATAGGAGTTTGTGAAAGAGGAAAGCCCATGGTGATGTTGATGTGCTTTAATTTATCGGGTAACGAATGCAACACCGGTTGAAGAAGGGCTTCATTGCATAAGACTACAGCCGTTTCTTTTTCGTTTTCCGTCAGATTCCGCTCTAACCAGTCGGGTAAATAACGGGTTTGAGCATTTTCTGTTGGAGAAGCGATATATTCTATCTCTTTCGGCTTTGAAAGATTATTGAATAATTCTATTGGCAGAGCGTTAGGAAAGTCGCGTAAATTTTGATTAAGAAATTGTCCCGCTTCATGAAACAGATGATTTCCTTTTTTGTCTTTCGGTACATAATACGTATCGTAGTCCCAATAGAAGATTGCTTTCCCTGATTGGTAAAATGTCTCAAACAATTGATGCTCTACTTTATTTAATACATTGAAACCAATAAAGATGTAATGGTCGTATTTTTCTGTTTGCAATTTATTCATTACTTCTCGATAGAGCATACCTTCGTATGCTAATCCGTCTTCTTTCAGCGCTTTATTGAATTCTTCGTAAATCGCATTCAACGAGTTCCAAATTGCCTTGAACTGTTTTTTCAGGATTGTTTCTTTTTCTATGGAGAAGTCTTTGAAGAATTTATTTATGGCATCTATCTGTTCTTCGCTTAAATAGGAGTAATCGGTTGTTAGATTTGCTAAATCCTCAATGTTTGCAAACAGTCGTTTAGCATCTACCAGATTCTTATCAACATCATCAAAATCACTAATCATTAACTCTCCCCAGAAATAGAAGTCGTCAAGTGTTTCATCACTTCCGGTAACTTCTTTATATACCTTATATAATATGCAAACAAGTTCTATTCTGTCACAAAGTTTCAACTTCGACATACTTTGGAACAGTTCGCTGATGCTTAAATATGTAGGCGACCAAATAGGGTTATCTGATTGTTTTGCAAGGTATTCATTAAAAAAAAGACTTGCACGTTTATTAGGGAATATAACTGCTGTATGGGCCAGGTTCCCCTTCGTTCGTTTATATAGATCGGTTGCTACTTGTTTTAAAAATGTTTCCATTGTTACACTGCTTGTTCAACTTCTTCTAACTGGTTATCGAAGATATACCATAAATATCCTTTGATATTTGTATATCCCATTTGCTTTAATAGTCCGATATATTCGTTTACCTGATGGTGATATTCTTCACGAGGAATACCGAACTTAAAGTCCACTACTACCACTTCTCCGTCTTTTATCATAACACGGTCTGGTCTTCGGGTCTGTATCTCTCCATTCTTATTGTATAATATAGTACATTCATTGTAGAGTGTCCAATTCCCTGAGTACCAATCCTGTACTTTTGGATTATTCAATGCGTATAAAGTCAGCTTGCGCACATGCTGTTCTTGTTCAGTTGATTCTATAATTCCGTCAAAGCGAAGCTGAGCAATAGCTTTGTCCACATCACTTTTGGAATAGATGGCTGAAAATACATGATGCATCAACTGACCTTCGGAAATGTATTTTTCTGTTTCTGTTGCTTCTCCGTTGATAAATTCGGCCGACTTATTGGATTGTTTAAATTCTATATTACTGTCGTATGATTTCAGATGAATTTCCTGAGCCATAGCGGGGGTTAGCAATTTGTTTTCGGTATTTTGTTCTTTCTTTTTTTCTGTCAGCACGATGGAACCATATTCATATATGAGAGGTTCATCTTCGGTTGAGCCATCATTCACTACATTCAGTTTAATCTCCGGATTATCTTCAACAGTAAGCATCCCTAATGTACTTTGAATCCAGTCGGAAATATTTGCTGTATTCGACATTTTATCTTTTCCCATTATACCTTTTTGACTATAAATGAACAGATTGCTTTCTGCTCGAGTAAAGGCAACATAGAGTAAGTTCAAGTTGTCCACCCATAGCTGATACTGTTCTTGACTATAATCATCAGCGTAAATAGACTTCTCCATAGGTTTACTGTATTCCACCGGAAGAATATCTAATTCATTGTAAGGTGCCTCTTTCGGTTCAACCCAAATTACATTATCATAATTGATTTCGTTTTCTTTAGCCCAATCGCAGAAGGGGAGAAGTACCGTATGGAATTCCAACCCTTTGGAACTATGAACGGAAAGAATTCGAATACCCTCTACTTCGCCAGAAGGAATAGCTTTCTTGTATAGCTCTTCATCCCAAAAGTCGAGAAAGGCTCCTATATCGGATGAGTTCTCTTGAATATATTGCATCACATTATCGAAGAAAGCACATAAATAGGCATCCTGCTTTTCTATCTTGCTCATATCAAACAGCTTGAACAATTTCTCCAGTAATTCGTACAGCGGCATCAGGCGCAATTCGTTCATTTGTTTCAAGAACTTTTCAGGCAGGAATGTTTCCGAATTATTCTTGCTAAGTAAAATCTCATTCATGCTTTTTCCGTTCTTCAATATTTCAATCTGATAGGAGAGAGCTAATTGCGCTTTGGCAATCTTATCTTCCGAATTGAATAGGAGTCGTAAGGCATTGATCATCATATTAATGGCTGACGATGCATTCAATTGAAACGCTTCGTCGGAGACAATCTGATAATGCGTGTTCTTGTTGAAATAGTTTGCAATAATGGGGATGAATTTCTTTTTGCGAACCAATATGGCAATGTCTTTTTGATGTATACCTTTATCTATTAGTGTATTAACCGTTTCTTTAAGAGCGTTACATGTTTCCTTTTCATAGTTATCTTTATGTAATAAACAGACATGAACAAATCCTTCATCGGGATGCTTACATACCTCTTGTCGGACATCTTTATAAGCATTCCTAAGATTCTCGTCATTGTTATTGACACACTCTAATACTTTGGTAAAGAAAGCGTTGTTGAAGCGGACTATATTCCCGTAACTTCGGCGGTTCACATTTAAATGTTTCTCAATGATAGGGAAGTTGAACAATGTGTTCTTTAAATTGTTCAGAATACGCCAATCTCCGTTTCGCCAACGATAGATAGACTGCTTTACATCACCTACTATCAAACTGTTCTTTCCTTGTGCCAAACCATTCTGCAACAGGAATTTGAAGTTATTCCATTGCATGCGTGAAGTGTCTTGGAACTCATCAATCATGATATGATTCAAACTGGCACCCAACTTCTCAAAAATGAAAGGAGAGTCTTCGTTGGCAACAAACTTACGGAGCAGCGCGTTGGTATCGGAGAGTAAGAATCTGTTCTGTGTCCGGTTCTCCTCGTGGATTTCGTCATCAATGGTAGAGAGCAGTTGCAGATCGTTGACATATCGTAGAGAAAGGTTGCATGAGTTGATAATGCTTTCATCTTTCGGGCGTACCGATTCTGCCTTTTTTAATAACGGAAGAAGGGTAGAATCTGCTAAACTAACGATTTCATTTCTTCGTTTTGATGTTTTTGATGCCCAGTTTTCCGGACTGTCCAGACATTTTTCAACGGTAGAATTTATGAGCTTATCCAATGCCAAGGCCTTTAGTTTGTTGAAATAACTGGCTATACTTCTTGTCCCGCCATTCAGATCTGTAGGTTCTAATCCGTTATCATTGAGTATCTTGAAGAATTTATCAGCAATATCAGTCAATTCCTTTTCCGCGTCATCGCTTAGAGCATTCAGCAGTTTCTTATAATTACCGATAAAATGGGGTATTTCTTCCATGTTCTTTTTAACATTATCCCCTTTTTCTATATATATCTCATTGAATATATATTTCCCGAACGATTTTATTTCTTTAGATACATTCCAACTTTTATCATTGTTGATGCGTTCCATTATAAAATCAGTAATCCATGTGAGTATCACATCGTTGGTATTCAGATTATTAATGATGGTATCTACCGCGTCACTCAACGGCTTTTCCTGATCTAATATGATTTTTAAGTTCGCTCCGAGATTTAATTCTCTGGCAATATTCTTTATTACCGATTGAAAGAATGAGTCGATAGTCTCAATGTGGAAATGACTGTAATCATGGATGATCAACATTAGAGCACGCTTGGCTTGTTGACGGATTACTTCCACAGAACGGTTGGTCTCCGAAAGAATTACATTTAGATATGCATCCGACAGACTGTCGCCGATAGCAATGCCATACAGTTGACTGAGGATGCGCTCTTTCATCTCGGCAGTAGCTTTATTTGTAAAAGTCACTGCCAGAATTTCCTTATAATTTTCTGGTCTATCTATCAGTAACTTAATATATTCTACGGTCAGCGTAAAAGTTTTTCCTGAGCCGGCCGATGCCTTGTAAACGAGTAAATTGGAATGCATAATTGATTTTTATCTTTTGTAAAGATACAATCTAAATTTCAAATTCTTCCTATTTAGTAAGTAAAAGAGTCACTAAATAATTTGTATGTTCTAAGTATATACTAACTTTGCACGACTAACTATTTAAGAAAAGCATAAAAGGAGAGAGAGATGGAAACTTATGACATTTTATTTAAGGATTCACGTGAAGAGACTGTAAAAGGATTTAATATTAAGGATAAAAATAAAGCTATTCGTATGGCATCTGATATGTTGGCAAAAAAGAAAGGATTGGTTTTACAATACTCCGGTGGAACAATTAATGTTATAAACAAACAATCGCGTGAAGTTTTATGGTCTGAATCCATTCCAAAAGAGTAGTTTTATATTTCATATAAAATAAGCTGCTTCATTCTTTGAGGCAGCTTATTTTAGTTTATAGCAAATTGAGAAAGATGATTAAAAGTCTCGTAAAACAAGTATTTATCCTTCATTTATTAAGAAATGTTATTCATAAGTATTGAAATGCTTTTCATCTTTCATAGCAATCATTATTGATAAAGAGATTTGTTAAAATGATCCGTATGAATCGTTCAACTCATACGGATGAGTTACTCAACTCATGCGCATCAACCGAGCAACTCATCCGCGTCACTTTGTCTATTTATCAGCATCATTTTCAGCTATCATACGTTTGACATGAGTAAAGCGCAATACAGCTGATGGGATGCATCCTGTTAAGGACGACATACTAACGTATTGAGCTTTTCCACAGGTTTTAATACATTGTGTACTTTTTGTTTCATTCCGTTCAACTTGACAGTTGTCACACCTTTAATGTCACGGCTTGATGCCCCAACCTTGAAGGTATATTTTCCGGCATCAAGTATCCATGCACTCTGATTTTCGTTGAAAGAGGCAAGGTCGATCGGATGGATGGTCATGCTGAGAGTTTCGCTCTCGCCGGGTTTCAGTTCACGAGTTTTGGCAAATGCTTTCAGTTCCTGAGCAGGCTTGTCAATCTTCCCTTTAGGAGCCGTAACGTACACTTCGGCAATCTCCTTGCCCACAGCTTTTCCTGTGTTGGTGACGCTGACACTTACTTCAATGGTGTTTCCATTCATTTTTACTGATGGCTCACTATATTCAAATGTGGTATAACTCATACCGTAACCGAACGGATAGCTTACGTTCTTCTTAAAACTATCAAAATAGCGATAGCCTACATAGATACCTTCCTCGTAGTTGGTATAGTCGATAAGATTACGCTGTTCACCTGATTCTTTCTGTCCAATGGTTGGACGAACGCTCGGAGCATCCTTGACAAAATTCTTACTGCTGTAGTGATCGTCAAGTTCGATAGGGAATGTCATAGGAAGTTTTCCCGAAGGATAGCGATTTCCACTAATCACGTCGGCCATAGAATTACCACCTTCCTGTCCACACTGCCAAGGGAGCAGAATGGCATCAGGAATATCTTTCCAGCTGGCAGTTTCAATTACCCCATCAATGTTGAGCAGTACCACTACTTGTTTACCTTCCTTATGGAAAGCAGCAGTAATATCTGTGATGAGCTTTCGTTCGTTGTCGTTGAGATAAAAGAGTTCGGCTTTGCGATCGCTTCCTTCTCCGGCGTTACGTCCAATGGTGATGATAGCTGCATCGCATCGCTGAGCTTGCAATGTCAGACTGTCGGCAACAGGAACAAATTCATCTGCATGTGCCGGAGTGCTAAACCATGAAGTTTGCTTTTTACTCTGTTCCCTCTTGAAGTCGTTAATAAATTTGCGATAGCTTTCAAGAATAGCCGTATCGGAAGTGTAGCCGTTGTTGCGCAATCCTTCGATGAGCGAAACAGTGTATGAGGTGTTTACAGAACCGGAACCGGAGCCACCGGCAAGAATGTCGTAGCTGGTAGAACCGTAAACGGCTACATTCTTAATTCTCTTTCCAAAAGGCAGTGTGGCATTGTCGTTCTTTAACAATGTGATTCCCTCGGTTGCTGCTTCACGAGTAACCTTTGCGTGAGCCTTCAAATCAGGATCACTGCTATAGCTTTGTTTCTTGAATCGAGGAGTCTTTACGATAAGGTCGAGAACATGTCGTACATTACGGTTGAGTGCTTCCATTGTGATGCGTCCATCGGTAAGTCCAGCCTTAATACTGTCAGGATCGAAAGGCAATCCCGGCTGAATCATATCATTGCCTGCCATCACGCCGGCAGAACGATTTTTACCTCCGAACCAGTCAGTCATCACTGCGCCCTTGAATCCCCATTCGTCACGTAGGATAGTTGTCAGTAAGTCGTAGCATTCTGCAGTGTAAGTACCGTTTATTTTGTTATACGATGACATGACAGTCCATGGCTGAGCCTTCTTTACAGCTATCTCGAAACCTTTGAGATAGATTTCCCGAGCGGCACGCTGGCTCACTCTTGCGTCATTACCCATACGATTGGTTTCCTGATTGTTGAAGGCAAAATGTTTGAGCGATGTTCCTACACCATTGCTCTGTATACCAAGTATGTAAGCCGCGGCAATGTTTCCGGAAAGAAGCGGATCCTCACTGTAGTATTCGAAGTTTCTGCCGCAGAGAGGGTTACGATGGATGTTGTTTGCCGGCGCTAAGAGCACGTCGGCACCATAGTCGCGCACTTCTTCTCCAATGGCTTTGCCTACCATCTGAACAAGGTTTGTATTCCAGCTGCTTGATAAACAAGTGCCAATGGGGAACCATGTGCAATAATATGTTTTACTATAGAAATCGCGCTTTGGATCGATACGTAATCCGGCAGGACCATCAGAGAGAACAATGGCCGGAATGCCTAAACGAGGAATAGGATAGGTAGTGCCGGCTGCGCCGGGCACTAATGAACGAGTGGCACCGATAACAGGCATACCAATGGCAACACCGGGCATTCCCGTGCCAACAAGAAGATGTACCTTCTCGTCGAGTGTCATAGATTGAATAATCTCATCAATATTGTCAGCTTGCAATTGCTGAGCTGTGATTTGTGTACTTGCTGTAAGCGCACAAATAAGGGTTGCTAACCCTAATAATTGTTTCTTCATGTTTCTTTCTACTTATTTTATTGTCGTCATTGTTTTTCAGTTTTGTATTTTCTATCATGGATAATGATATTAGTAAAGTAATGCTTACATCTACTTATTCGTTTCCAAATTCTCTTAATAAAGAATAGACAATTCGTTCTGCGGTATGTCCGTCCCATCGTTCGGGGAGTTTGGCATCTTTCCAATCACCGCGTTGAATCTTTAGTATGGCATCCTGAATCTTCTGAGGATCTTCACCCACCAGACAGTTAGTACCTGTAGTGATGGTCTCGGGATGTTCAGCGTATGTATTTAATGTAAGGCATGGTATTCCTAAGAAAGTAGCTTCTTCCGCGATATTCCCCGAATCGGTGATGATAGCCTTGGCATGACTTTCCATATATCCGAACGAAAGGTATGGCTGAGGAGGCAATAGATGCAGACGTTTTGTTTCAATGGTCAGCTCCTCTAACCGATTTTTGATGTAAGTATGCATGGGAGCGACGATAGGAACGGTGGTATTGCTGATAATGCTATCCATGACCATCTTTATCTTTGCTTCGTTGTTGACTATTTCATGACGATTGATGGTTAGCAGAACGTAATTACCTTCTTTTATATTTAGGATATTAAATGCTACCGGACGTTGCATCCTTGGGCGATTATAACGCAAGGTATCAATGAGAATGTTTCCCACTAAATAGACATGATTTTGTTCTGTTCCGGTATTCGACAAGTTTCTGTTGGCTATCATTCCGGCAGTGAACATGATGTCCGACAGTCCATCGGTGATAACTCGGTTAATCTCTTTTGTGTCAGTATCGAACGAACGAGTTCCGGCAACCAAATGAGCTACTTTAACTCCCATCTTCTTTGCTACGATGGAGCATGCCATGGTAGGAGTGAAGTCATCTACCACAACAACCACATTGGCAGGATGCGTCTTCAGTTCTATGGAGAAAGCAGTGATAATACCGGCTGTGCGTTGGAAGAAATCTGTTTCATTCACGTTCAGATAGACTTCAGGTTCAGGCATATCCAAATCATGGAACAAAGACGGTTCTATGCTTTTTTCTTGAGCAGAGCCTGTATAAACTAATCTGGCAGAGATATTCTTTCCATCACTTTTTGCTTTTTGAATGGCACGCATTAACGGAGCAATTTTCATAAAGTTGGGACGTGCGCCGGCAATGATAGTTACTTTCATTTCTTTTATTCTTTTCTTTTAGCAAATATACGTTATTATTAGCTTTATTATGTACTTTTGTATTTAATTTTTTTCAAATATATGGTATCATTTGTGCAGATATTAGACTTTGCCGGTACGTTTGCTTTTGCAACGAGTGGAATTCGGCTTGCCTCGGCTAAACGGTTCGATTGGTTTGGTGCTTATGTCGTTGGACTGGCTACAGCCATTGGCGGAGGAACTCTTCGTGATGTGTTATTGGGAGTTACTCCGGCTTGGATGCAAACGCCTGTTTATCTTATTTGTACAGCCTTGGCACTATTCTGGGTCATTGCTTTTGGCAAGTATGTTATTACCATGAATAATACTATTTTCTTTTTCGATAGTGTAGGACTCTCTTTGTTCACTGTTGTTGGTGTGAGTCATAGCATTGCGTTGGGCTTTCCTTTTTGGGTGGCAATCATTATGGGAAGTATTACAGGCGCGGCGGGAGGTGTGATTCGCGATGTGTTTATCAATGAGATTCCGCTTATTTTCCGAAAGGAGATATATGCCATGGCATGTGTGGCGGGAGGAGTGCTTTATTGGATTCTATCTGTTTGTGGAGTGGGTGAAGTACTTTGTCAGATTATTGCCGGTTCATCTGTATTCTTTACTCGTGTGATAGCTGTCCGATATAACATTTGTTTGCCTACGCTGAAAGGTGATCCGTCGGAGTTTAATGATAAAGATTAATAGGGCATATATATATCGTCTACTGATTCGACGTGTGAGAATGTGTAAAGAGAGACGCATGACTTTTTGTATTCATCAGAAGAATTCATCCGGTTATGCGTATGAGTTTGTTGATTCATACGTATCACTTTCTCCGGTCTCTTTATGACAAATTTAATACGTCTGACGAAAAAGCAAAGAGAGGTGCAAACAAGTAATGGATGCACCTCTCTTTGTTGTTCTTAATGTGGGTTATCAGCTTATGATTTTTGAGCTTCTGCTTCTGCTTGTTGAATCATTTCCTGACTTGCGTACATAAATACTTCGACACGTCTGTTGTCACTTGCTGATTTGGACTCATCGTATTCACTGTAGTTCTTTCCTTCAACGTACTTGAATTGTGAAGTTTTTACACCGAGTGATTTCAAATAGTCGGCTACAGCGTTTGCGCGAGCTGTGGAAACCTTCTGGTTAGCTTCCAGTGTGCCAACCTTATCGGTATGTCCATAAATGGCAATATCCAATGTCGGGTTCTCTTTCAGGATTTTAGAGAACTTAGTCAAAGAGTTCTTTGCCTGAGTACTGAGAGTACTCTTATTGAAATCGAATAAGATGCCTGAGTCGAAAGTAACCTTAACAGCTTCAAGGCCGTTATTATCGGTTACTTGTTCTACTTGCGCTCCTTCAATTTGAGCAGCTTCTTTTGCCGTTTTATCCATTTTCTTTCCAATAATGACACCGGCACCGGTACCAACAGCGGCTCCTACGGCAGCACCGATGGCAGCACCTTTACCATGACCGGCAATTGCGCCAATGACAGCACCTAAAGCTGCGCCGCCACTACCACCGATGATACCACCTTTGGTGGTGTTGTTCATATTACCACATCCACTGAGAATCAAGGTGAAGCTCAGTAGTAAAACCGTCAATTTTGTTTTCATACTTCTTAAATATTAAATATAAATTTGAAATCAAAATGCGAATATGGGATAATTCTTCATAATATTGTTCACTTCTACACGAACTTTTGTAATAATTTTCTCATCTGTAACATTTGTAAGTACTTCGTCGATTAGTTCTGCGACCTTTATCATCAAATCTTCCTTAGCTCCGCGAGTAGTCATGGCCGGCGTACCCAAACGGATACCGGAAGTTTTGAAAGCAGAACGTGTATCGTAAGGAACCATGTTCTTGTTGACAGTAATGTCGGCTGATACTAATGCTGTTTCGGCTACTTTACCATCCAACTCAGGGAATTTAGTGCGCAAATCAACCAGCATAGAATGGTTATCGGTACCATCGGAAACAATCTTGTAGCCACGCTTCATCAATTCGTCGGCCAGCACAGCGGCATTCTTTTTAACCTGTTTTGCATATTCCTTGAATTCCGGTTGAAGAGCCTCACCGAAAGCAACGGCTTTAGCGGCGATAACATGTTCCAACGGACCGCCTTGTATTCCTGGAAATACCGCAGAGTCGAGTAATTGGGACATCATTTTTGTAATGCCTTTCTTTGTCTTTTTCCCCCATGGATTCTCAAAGTCTTTATTCATAAGGATAACACCACCACGTGGGCCACGCAATGTTTTATGGGTAGTAGATGTTACGATGTGTGCATATTTCAATGGGTTCTTTAACAATCCGGCAGCAATCAAACCGGCGGGGTGTGCCATGTCAACCATAAAGATAGCTCCTACCTTATCGGCAATAGCACGCATACGTTCATAATCCCATTCGCGTGAATAGGCAGATCCTCCTCCGATAATCATCTTTGGTTTTTCGCGAAGAGCAATTTCTTCCATTTCGTCGTAGTTGACACGACCGGTCTTTGGATCCAGATTATATGCAATAGGATGATATATGATACCCGATGTGTTTACCGCAGATCCATGTGAAAGATGACCTCCTTGGTCAAGATTCAATCCCATAAACTTATCTCCGGGATTTAAAACAGTCAGGAAAACAGCAGCGTTAGCCTGAGCTCCAGAGTGAGGTTGAACATTTACCCATTCTGCGTCAAATAGTTGTTTTAAACGTGTTCTTGCCAATTCCTCGCTTTGATCAACAATTTCGCAACCTCCATAGTAACGGTGCCCGGGATAACCTTCTGCGTATTTGTTTGTCATGCATGATCCCATAGCCTGCATCACTTCGTCACTGACAAAGTTTTCAGATGCAATAAGTTCCATACCTTTCAACTGACGTTGATGTTCTTTCTCAATCAGATTAAAGATTTCTTCGTCTCTCTTCATATTAAATATATTAATAGTTAATTATTTCTTTTTCTCTACCGACCATCCGAATTTGCCGATTTTATGTCCAAGTTCATAATAGCCTCCATGTTCATAAGCCGTCAGTTTGGCTGCTTCCATATCGAATTTTCCGGTTTCTTTATTCAAGTATTTCTCGTCAGCCTTTACATTCAACACTTCGGCAATGAACATATCATGTGATCCTAACGAGATGATTTCTTTTACTTTACATTCAATGTTTAAAGGAGATTCTTCAATGATGGGAGCTTGGACGAATTTTGCTTTCCCGGGTGTAAGATTCATTTCTTTGAACTTATTATAGTTCTTTCCTGAGCGGACTCCACACCAGTCGGTGGCAAAGGCTAAATCTTTATTGGTTAGGTTGATGACAAACTCCATATTCTTTTTAATAATAGAATAGGAGTGACGTTCCTGACGAATGGAAACATAACACATTACCGGATCGGAGCAGATAGTTCCGGTCCATGCAGCGGTCATGATATTATATTCTTCGGGAGTGCTTCCGCTGCTGACCATGACAGCGGGCAGTGGATAAATCATCGTTCCAGGTCTCCAGTCTTGTTTCATAATAATGTCATGTCGTCTAAACTCTGTTCTTTTTCACAATAGTGGCATTTATATAGACGCTGTTCCTTATCCACCACATGGAAAATAGTCATCATAGGTTCATTATTCGTGATGCATTTAGGATTAGCACATTTTACAATCCCGTGGAGTTCCTCAGGCATTTCCACTGTCTTTTTCTCAATCACTTCGTAGTTGCGGATAATGTTGAGTTTAACAGATGGAGCAACAACCGAGATACGACTGATTTCTTCGTTTGTAAAGAATCGGTCGGCAACTTTAATCAAGCCTTTTTTACCCAGTTTTTTGCTATTCAGATTATTTCCGATGGTAATTTTAGAATCGGAATCTTGTAGACCCAAAAGATTCACGACGGTGAATACTTTGTCGCAAGGAATATGATCGATGACAGTACCGTTCTCTAAAGCGGCAACCTGTAATTCTTGTTTCTTATTCATAGTTTTCAATATTTACTTGTTCTCGTCAGCTTTTACCTTATCAATGGTAATGCCCAGTACATCACTAAGTATAGCTTCACGGGCATACAGTCCGTTTTTAGCTTGTTGGAAATAATAAGCTTTCGAGTTCTCGTCTACATCATAAGCGATCTCATGAACTCTTGGTAAAGGATGAAGGATACGCAGATTCGGACGGGTATGTTTTAGCATATCGTTTTTCAAAATGTACACATTCTTTACACGTTCGTACTCCATCAAATCGGTGAAACGCTCACGTTGGACGCGTGTCATATAAAGAATATCAGCATCGGCAATGGTTTCTTCAGAGAATTCGGTATGTTCTTCATACTTAATATTATTTTCTTTGCAGTAGAGCTTGTATTCGTTCGGCATAGCCAACTCTTGTGGAGCTATGAAATGAAATGTTGGGTTAAAAAAACGCATGGCTTGAATCAAGGAATGAACAGTGCGTCCGTATTTCAAGTCACCCACCAGATAAATGTTCAGATCGTTCAGTGTTCCTTGTGTCTTATAAATGGAATACAGGTCGAGCATAGTTTGCGATGGGTGTTGATTGGCTCCATCGCCTGCATTGACAATAGGAATAGGAGCGATTTCACTAGCATATCTTGCGGCACCTTCCAAGTAATGGCGCATCACAATGATGTCGGCATAATTGCTTACCATCAGGATAGTATCTTTCAGAGTCTCACCTTTTGATGAACTGGTAACTTTCGGATCAGTGAATCCGATGACACGTGCGCCCAGCCTATTGGCTGCTGTTTCAAAACTAAGACGGGTACGAGTGGAAGGCTCAAAGAAAAGTGTGGCAACAACTTTACCTTCCAATAGTTTACGGTTGGGTTTCTTTTCAAACTCTTTTGCCATTTCTAACATATAGAGAATTTTCTCTTTAGAATACTGGGCAATAGAAACTAAACTTCTGTTTTCCATGAGAATGTTCATATTAAGACAACTTTCAGTTCGTAAAGATAGATAAAAAAAATAAAATGGAGAAGGTTCTGCGGATATTTCAAGTAACTTTATGTAAAAGGCTTTTTTCTTCAACGATTTTATTATTACATTTGCATCATCTTTTTTATATTATGGGAAGATGAGAAAGAAATTCATACATATTCTATGGGGTTTTCTCGCTATTTGTGTTTTGGGCGTGTTCCTTATTTTCTGTGCAATTGCGAAAGGATGGGTTGGTTATGTTCCTCCTATTCAGGAGTTGGAAAATCCTACACTTAAGTTTGCTACTCAAATTATTTCGGACGATGGTCAGTTGCTTGGTACTTGGTCACTGAGTAAAGAGAATCGTGTTTATGTAGGTTATGAAGATTTATCGCCTCATCTGGTGAAAGCACTGATTGATACAGAGGATGCCCGATTCAAGAACCATTCCGGAATAGATTTTCGTGCTTTTTTCCGTGCATTGGTCAAGCGTGGTATCTTTATGCAGAAGAATGCCGGTGGTGGTAGTACCCTGACTCAACAGTTGGCTAAGCAGTTTTATTCACCTGCAGCCGATAATGTGGTGGAACGCCTGTTTCAGAAACCTATAGAATGGGTCATTGCAGTACAGCTGGAGCGTTATTATACCAAAGAAGAGATTCTTACTATGTATTTGAACAAGTTCGATTTTCTTAATAACGCTGTAGGTATTAAGACGGCTGCGAATACTTATTTTTCTAAAGAACCTAAGGATTTGACTGTTGAAGAGGCTGCCACATTGGTAGGCATGTGCAAAAATCCATCGCTTTTTAATCCGCGTCGTTTCAATGAGCGCGCTAAGGGGCGTAGAGATGTTGTTATCGGTCAGATGGAGAAGGCCGGTGACTTGACAAAGGCTGAGGCTGATTCATTGAAGAAATTACCATTGACGCTCCATTATCGTCGTGTTGACCATAAAGAAGGTTTGGCAACATACTTCCGCGAGTACCTGCGTGGCATTATGACAAAAAAGAAACCGGTTCGAAGTAATTATATGGCGTGGGAAGGTCAGAAGTATTATGAAGATTCCATCGCTTGGATTAACAATCCGTTGTTCGGATGGTGTTCGAAAAATAAAAAGAAAGATGGTTCCAACTATAATGTCTATACCGACGGATTGAAAATTTATACTACTATCAATTCGCGCATGCAGAGGTATGCGGAAGAAGCTGTTATGGAACATGTAGCAGGTTATTTGCAACCTCATTTCTTTTCTGAGAAGAAAGGAAGAAAGAATGCTCCGTTTACCAATCGGATTTCGGATGCTGATGTAAAGATGATTCTTGATCGCTCTATCCATCAGACAGATTTGTATCGTTACTTGAAGAAACAAGGAATGAAGGAAGAGGCGATAATGAAAGAGTTCAATAAGAAACATCCAATGTCGGTATTTACATATAAAGGGGAGATTGATACGGTAATGTCTGCTATCGATTCTATACGTTACTATAAGCATTTTCTTCGTTGCGGATTCATGTCTATGGACCCTCGTTCAGGCTTTGTAAAAGCTTATGTAGGTGGTCCGAACTATACATATTTTCAGTATGATATGGCCATGCAGGGACGTCGTCAGGTGGGTTCAACCATTAAACCGTATTTGTACACGTTGGCTATGGAAAACGGATTTTCTCCATGTGATATGGTACGCCATGTAGAACAGACATTGGTTGATGAGAACGGTCGGGCATGGACTCCGCGTAATGCTAATCATAAACGTTATGGCGAGATGGTTTCCGTTAAATGGGGATTGACCAATTCCGATAACTGGGTAACTGCTTATCTGATGGGAAAACTCAGTCCGTATCAGCTTGTTCGTCTGATTCATGCATTTGGTGTTATGAATAAAGAGATTGACCCTGTGGTTTCCCTCTGCCTTGGTACGTGCGATATCTCGGTAGGAGAGATGGTGAGTGCTTATACGGCATTTGCCAACAGAGGTATCCGTACAACTCTGCTCTTTGTTTCCCGAATTGAAGATAACGAGGGGAATGTCATTGCGACCTTTACTCCTCAGATGAACGAGGTAATCAGCGAAGACGCTACCAATAAAATGCTCACCATGCTTCGTGGTGTTATCAATGAAGGAACAGGAAACCGTATCCGGCGAATTTATAATATTACGGCTGATATGGGGGGAAAGACAGGTACTACACAAGATAATTCCGATGGTTGGTTTATGGGCTTTACACCTTCGTTGGTAAGTGGCGTTTGGGTAGGTGGTGAGGATCGTGATATTCACTTCGATACCATGCTTTATGGTCAGGGTGCTTCTATGGCATTGCCTGTGTGTGGTCTTTATATGCAAAAGGTTTATGATGATAAGAGTTTGGGATATTCCCAAGATGAGAAATTCTCTATTCCTGAAGGATTCAATCCTTGTGGTGATATCTTAGACGCCAATATGCCTGACGAAACTACTAATCAGGGGCTTGATGATATATTTGAATAAATTATGAAACGAGCTGTTGTTATCGGTGCCTCTTCGGGGATGGGGATGGAAATTAGTAAGTTACTGCTTGCTGATGGATGGACTATTGGTATCGCTGCCCGTCGCGCTGATAAACTTATGGCATTTAAAGAACTGAATCCCGACCGGATTGAGTTCGAAACCATAGATGTTACTACCGATGACGCTCCCGATTGCTTGTTGTCTCTGATAGATCGCATAGGCGGAATGGATCTTTTCTTTTATGCGTCAGGGATAGGCAAACAGAATAGAAATTTAGATACTGATATAGAAATCAAAACAGTTGCTACTAATGGATTAGGATTCACCCGGATGATAGATGCCGCCTTTAATTATATGGCGAATAATGGAGGCGGACATATAGCTTGTATCAGTTCAATAGCCGGAATTAAAGGGTTGGGACCTGCTCCTTCCTATTCGGCAACTAAAGCTTTTCAGAATTGTTATATTCAGGCACTTGAGCAACTGGCCAATCAACGTCATCTTTCTATTACTTTCACCGATATCCGTCCAGGATTTGTTGATACAGCCTTGCTGAGTGGTGCTCATAAATACCCGATGTTGATGAATGTGGAATACGTATCACGTAAGATTTATAGTGCCGTGATGCGTCAAAAGCATATTTGTGTCATCGATTGGCGTTGGAGTATTTTGGCAAGGCTTTGGAGTTGTGTTCCCAATTTTATTTGGCGAAAGCTTAATTTATAAACCTTTTAAGCATCCATCTGTAATTTAATAATGTCATTCGTTAAACTGATACGTATCATTTGCTAAAGTGATGCGGATGAGTTGGTGAACTGATGCGGATGAGTTGGTGAACTGATGCGGATGCTGACTTTACCTGATTTTACTAGACACTTTTTTGCTACATTAGCTGAACCTGTAGACACTTTTTTCCTTGCCATACTGATTCCCTATACACCATCGAGCAACCCGTGCTGTTTTGATAGACAGTGCAA
>NZ_JAJLQX010000031.1 GCF_021295095.1 Phocaeicola oris | reverse complement strand
CCAGACTCCTCATACTCGCGAAGAAGCTTTAATTTTTCTTCCTCACTGTAATGTTTGTACTTTTTACGCATAAGTTATACACATTTTTATGGTTATTAAATGTGTCTACTTATATCAGTATAAGTCAGACATTCCAATCTTACTTATATTACTTTACTTTTTCATAAAAATCATATTTATTCTCGTCTAATTGCTTTTAATTACTTATCTTTAACCTCTATCTTAATCAAATAAAGAAAGAATACATGCACTTGATTACCAACGATAAACTGAAACATTTATTTCTAATATAATAATGATATGAAAAAGATTCTACTTTTAGCCGCTACATCGCTGGCACTATGTACAAGTTGTACCGACAAAAAGGAAAAGGCTTCAACTAATCCCATCATGCAGGAATACGATACGCCTTTCCAAATTCCTCCTTTCGAAAAGATAACGGTCAATGACATGAGAGAAGCTTTTATGAAGGGCATTGACGCTCAAAAAGCAGAGATTCAGGCTATTATTGATAATAAGGAAGAACCGAACTTCGAGAATACAATTGTTGCCTTGGACATGAGTGGGAAATTACTGGAAAAAGCAGAATATGTATTCGATCCTTTGTCGAATAGTGACTCCAATGAGGACTTGCAAAAACTGGAAACAGAAGTTACTCCTCTTCTCTCTGCTCTTAATGATAAAATCTATCAGAATCAGAATTTGTTTTCCAAGGTCAAGAAGGTATATGACAATCAGGCTTCTATGAATTTGGACGAAGAACAAACTCGTGTACTGGAACTTATTTATAAGCAGTTTGTCCGCGGTGGAGCTAATTTATCGTCAACCGATAGAGATAAATTAAGCCAACTGAACAATGAAATCTCCATGTTGCAAGTAAAATTCGAACAAAATCTGTTGCACGAAACCAATCAGACTTTCGTAACTGTGGACAAAGCAGAAGAATTGGATGGGTTACCCGAATCAAATATTCAAGCAGCTGCTAAGATGGCTTCAGAAAACGAACAAGAAGGCAAATGGATGTTTAACATGCAACGCCAAAGTTGTAATCCGGTACTCCAATACTGCAAAAACAGGGAGTTACGCAAAAAAGTGTACGAGGCATACTACAACCGTGGAAATCAAGACAATGAATACAATAATAAGGAAATATCAAAACGCCTTATTGAATTAAGATTGGAAAAAGCAAAACTCATGGGATACCCAAACTACGCGGCATTCTCACTTGACAACAAGATGGCAAAGACTCCGGAAAATGTATATAAACTGCTTGATCAGATTTGGGAACCGGCAGTAAAAAAAGCTAAACAAGAACTGAATGACATTCGTGCCGAAATAAAAAAGGAAGGGCAAAACTTTGAACCTGAAGCTTGGGATTTCCGTTATTATCAAGACAAAGCAAAGATAGCAAAGTACTCGGTAGATGAGAACGAAGTGAAAAATTATTTAGAAATTAATAATGTACGCGAAGGCATCTTCTATGTTGCCAATCATCTGTATGGATTGACATTCAAAGACCGTACAAAAGACTTCCCATCATTCAACAATACCGTAAAATCATTTGAAGTGGATGACAAAGACGGTACTCCGTTAGCCATATTTTATGCCGACTATATGCCACGTGCCGGAAAGCGGGCTGGTGCTTGGTGTACCTCTTTCCGAGGACAATCGTATAACGAAAAAGGCGAACGCGTCATTCCTTTAGTAGAAAATGTATGCAGCATGACTTTGCCCAGCGGTGACAAACCTGCGCTACAAACCATCGATAATATCACTACCATGTTCCATGAGTTCGGACACGCATTACATTCTTTCATGCGAAATGTTCATTATAACACCGTTGGTCATGTAGAACGTGATTTTGTGGAAATGCCTTCTCAGTTTAACGAGCATTGGGCATTAGAGCCGGAAGTACTGAACGTCTATGCTAAGCATTATCAGACAGGTGAAATTATTCCTAAAGAATTAGTTGATAAAATTGTAGCCGGTTCAAAATACGGACAAGGATTTGCTACCGTAGAGTATCTGGCAGCATCGTTAGTCGACATGGATATGCATGTACTTACCGAAGTTCCTGCTCACTTTGACGTGATGAAGTTTGAGGAAGAGAAATTAAAAGAGCGTGGCATTCCACATCAAATCTTGCCCCGTTACCGCGTAACCAACTTCTCTCATACTATGGGAGGGGGCTATACAGCAGGTTATTACAGCTATATCTGGGCTGAAGTTTACGAAGCTGACGCTTTTCAGGCTTATAAGGAAGTTAACAACATTTTTGATACCAGCATTGCCAACCGCATGCGCAAGTGCATATTAGAAAAAGGGGGTATTAAAGATGGCATGTCACTCTATCGTGACTTCCGAGGACACGACCCGAAAATTGACGGTCTGCTTGAGAACAGAGGTTTGAAGTAACCCTCAATCACAACATACAAAGAAGGCTGAACGAATCGCTCATTCAGCCTTCTTTATTAAACAATTATTCTTAAGTATTTATTTCTGCTCTTGAACAAACGGCTTCAGTCCTTTGGCTGCTTCAGCAGCAGTAATACGTTTGCCTCCATTATCCAAATCAATGAGCACATAACGATTGTTTCCCATGCCCAGCTCCTTCATGTAAGAAAGCTGACGTAAACCATGACGGCTCTCCATACGTTCAACTAAATCGTGATGTTCTGCCTCTGTCATGGCATAGATAATATCTACACAAGCCTGATCAACAGCCAAAATATCTGTTGAAGAAAGAATTCCCACATTGGGAGTGACAACCGGAGCCGCATGAACTCCCTCACAATCGCACGACACCGACATATTACGCATTACATTGACATAAGTGATGTTCTTTCCAAAGTGATCAATAACAGATTTAGTAGACTCTGTCATCCTTTCCATGAACTCTTCTTCACTGATATCCCATTGATTGGGCTGACCGGGAGTAGTGTGAATCCAAGCTTTCCCCACTCTGCCATCAGCGCAACCGATTCCTATATTTTTATTCGAACCACCAAAACCTCCTTGTGTATGTCCTTTGAAATGCGTCAAAATAACAAAAGAATCATAATTAGGGAGATGACTACCTACAGACATCTTTTTAAACCATTTTCCACCATTTACAGGAAGTGTAAGTGTGTCCTGCTCATCCATAATATCAACAGGGCAGAATGTCCATCCATTCACCTGAAGTGTCTTGCGATGTGCCTCGGTCGTATAACGGTCACCTTTATAATAAGTATTCGTCTCTACAATGTTCGCGTCCTTCAAGTCTTTATTCACCAATGCCTTTACCCATTCACGAGGAATAATGTTCGGCCCGTTTTGTTCTCCGGTATGAAGTTTAATTCCAATCTTTCCCTTGATATTTGCGTTTACCTGTTCGTAGGCCTTTATCAAACCATCTGCATTTAGATTCCGAGTGAAATAAACAACAGACTCTTTACCTTCACGTTGATTGTAAGGTACGTATTTATTGCCACCTGTCCCCGGTTTAGGAGCTTTAAACATACGTCCTTGCGCCATCACTCCTACAGAAGCAATCATGCACAAAAGGACAAACAACATCATCGTTTTCTTTACTATTGATCTTTCCATATTGATTTGTTTAAAAAAGAATCTTTACTCTTCAGCCGTTCGATCTCATAAGTTCCACTTAACAGATGCTCATAACTGATATGGCAAAGTTATTAAAAAAGTTCTAATTGTCAACAAAATAGAAAGTAAAAATATAACTATAAATTTACAAAAAATGTTTCTTTTAAATATTGCATCCTTCAGCATTCTTCAACTCATTTTTTAGTTATCTTTGTCGCGGAAACCAAAAGAATTTTATCATGGAAAAGAAGATTGTAATGGTAACCGGCGCAACCAGCGGAATAGGTAAAGGTTGTGCTCGCAAGTTTGCCGAAAACGGATATAATGTAATTATTACAGCTCGGAACATGCAGCAGTTAAGCGAAGAAGCAAAAGAGTTAGAATCTTATGGGATAAAGGTTTTGACTTTAGCCTTTGACGTGCGTGACCGTAAAGCTGCCAAGAGAGCTGTGGAAAGTATTCCGGAAATGTGGCAAGACATAGATGTACTGATTAACAATGCCGGTTTGGCTCGTGGGCTGGAACCGGAATACGAAGGCAGTTTTGATGACTGGGACCAGATGATAGACACGAATATAAAAGGATTGCTCACTATGACTCGCCTGATTGTCCCGGGAATGGTGAAGCGTAATCACGGACACATTATTAACATAGGGTCGGTTGCCGGTGACGCTGCTTATGCCGGTGGAAACGTATATTGCGGAACAAAAGCCGCGGTAAAAGCTATCACCGACGGACTCCGTATTGATGTAGCACCGACTTCTATCCGCGTTACAAATATTAAACCAGGATTAGTAGAGACCAATTTCTCAAACATCCGATTTCATGGAGACACAGAACGTGCAGCCAACGTGTACAAAGGTATTCAACCTTTAACCGGCAACGATATAGGTGACGTAGCTTATTACGCAGCCAGTGCTCCGGCTCATGTTCAAATAGCTGAAGTATTGGTTCTTGCTACTCATCAAGCAAACGGGACAGTGGTCTATAAATCATAAATGTTATATCTAAAGTGTTTTTATTTTTGTGGAGAAAGATATTCTTTCTTTATGTAGAAACAGCTCGGGAGGTTGGTTGGATTGGCAGTTACGATTTGATAAACTAACACGTTCTTCAACCTTTCCGAATTTACGTTTTATCTTCCTTACACATTCCTTTTTTATCTTCTAAATATCCTATTTTTAGCGTAATACTGTATAAATCTTCCAATATATGGCTGATAAATCAACCTTTTTTTATAATTTTGCCAAATTAAGTTTCAAGGCTACACGATATGAATGACATTTGCTGCATTGGGCATATCACTTTAGATAAAATTATTACGCCCAACAATATAATATATTTACCCGGTGGTACATCATATTATTTCTCTCATGGTATCAGCCATTTAGACGATTATAAGAATTATAAGCTGGTAACTTCATTAGCTGAAACAGAAATGAGTTCAGTAGAGGAAATCCGTAAAAAAGGAATAAAAGTAAAAGTCATTCCAAGCAGCAAGACTGTCTATTTTGAAAATAAATATGGCACTAATCAAGATAACCGGACGCAACGTGTCTTAGCCAAAGCCGACCCTTTTAACGTTGAAGATTTAAAAGATGTAGAAGCTCGCATATACCATTTAGGCAGCTTATTAAGTAACGACTTCTCTTTGGACATCATCAAATATCTTTCCGGAAGAGGTATTCTCAGTCTGGATGTGCAAGGTTATTTACGCGAAGTCCGTGGCGACAAGGTTTATTCTGTCGACTGGCCTGAGAAACTTGAAGCACTAAAATATATCGACATTTTAAAAATAAATGAATTCGAAATGGAATTACTCACCGGATATTCTGATCCTATTGACGCAGCAAAACAAATAGGTGATTGGGGAGTAAAAGAAGTACTGGTAACTTTGGGAAGTCTTGGTTCTATCATCTACGCAGATAAGCACATTTACAAAATACCGGCATATCCTCCCAAGAGAATCATAGACGCAACCGGTTGTGGTGATACCTACGCAACAGGATATCTGTATATGAGAAACAAAGGCGCTTCGTATGAAGAGGCCGGATGCTTCGCCGCTGCTATGGCGTCTATCAGTCAGGAAGTTCATGGTCCATTCTCCGGAACAGAGCAAGATATACTGCACATGGTCAAGTGCAGCAATCTTCGTCCTGAGAAATTATAAAATCAATCTCTCAGAAATAACCCTATAAACATACATCTACCCAATAATTTGATCATTTTATAGAGAAAAGCATAAAATTACACTTCCATTCTTTTCTTCATAGCATTCTGTTTCAAGGCATACAGAAGTACGACAACAAATCCGATAAACGGAACAATAAACGCAAATGAATTAGTAGTAAGCTCCGATACATATCCCATTAAAAGGAATCCGCATCCTCCTATAGGGGTCATCATCAGCAAAGAAGAAGCACTTTTTGTAAGATTTCCCAAATTAGTCAAAGCTAAAGAGAATATGGTAGGAAACATAATTGCTTCGAATAAGTAATTGCCAATCAATGCAACCATGGATACTTTTCCTATATTACATATAACAATGCCAATGCAAACTACACTTCCGATTCCACAAATCAACAACATTCTGGCAGCCGAAATAGATCGCATAATCCAACTACCCACAAAACGTCCGACCATAAAGAATGCTAAAGCGACAGTCAAAACAATAGATGCAGTATTATCATTCATCCATCCCTGTCCTGTAACAAAGTTTATAAAGTAACTATTAATAGAAATCTCTCCAATTTCATAGCATAACAAAGCAAATAAACCAAATACAAACATAGGATGATAGCGGAATAGTTTTCTGATTCGGGCCCCCTTTGCTCGATCAACATCTGTTTCCTTATGCTTTATCTCCGGTAAATTAATGCGAGAAAAAATAACAGCAATACACAAAACGACCACTCCAAGAATAGTATAAGGCACTACAATATGACTATCTTCCGGCGTTTCATCAAATAAAAACTGTCCGACGACAAAAGTAGCGCATAAGCTACCAAGCCCATTAAAAGATTGGGAGAAGTTCAATCGGCTGGAAGCTGTTTCCGAATCACCCAACTCGGTAGAATAAGGATTAGCAGAAGTCTCAAGAAAAACTAATCCACAACCTATCACAAACAAAGGAAGAAGAAAAGCATAAAAAGTTCCACTTCGCGAACTGGGAATAAAAGCTAACGCTCCCACTGCAAACAAAATCAACCCCATTACAACTCCCTGCCGATATCCTCTACGATTGATAAACCAACCGGCAGGAATAGCCATTAGAAAATATCCAAGATAAGTGGTTACCTGAATAAGTGCTGATTGTGTTATAGATATATCCAAGATGTTCTGAAAATGCTTATTTAGAACATCGAGTATAGCACGGGCAAATCCCCAAAGGAAAAACAAAGAAGTGACCAAAATAAATGGCACTATGTATTCTTTATTTACAAAATCATGTTTCTTCGCCATAATCAAAACATTTAATCGTTATACAAATTTCAGTAATTGAACTAAACTCGTTATGATTGCATCCGGCAAAGACTCATCCACTTCTTCTTTTCCCCATCCTTCGCCTTTCAACCAAATAGCTTTACAACCAACTTTCTTTGCAGGTACTATATCTTTTGAAAAAGAATCGCCAACAACAACAACCTCATTCGCACTAAATCCCATGGCATTAACACCTAAATGATAAATAGCCGGATCAGGCTTACGAACACCAACAATCGAAGATTCAACTACAGATGAGAAAAAAGTATTCAATTCAAAATCATTGAGAATAGTTTGAATATTACCATAAAAATTAGACACGAGAACCAACTTATATCGACGAGAAAGTTCCTCTACTACCGGTCTTGTTATCTTTAATACATCTAATACATACTGATAACTACTTTCCGCAACCTGCTTTGCATACTGCCAAAGCAAAGTTTCGTCCATAGGCAATCTGTTCTGTGATGCCAGATATTCAACTTGCAATTTTGTCTTATATATCAAAACTTGATAAAAATCATCATTTGGACTGACATACGGATACCTTGCCAGCGAACGTTCTCCAAAGATATAAGCCTCGCGGAAACTATCTTCATCTATCGGTATATTATACTTTTGATACAAACTCCATAACACTTTAGCCCAATGTCGGCTATTCGTATCTATAGTACCACCATAATCAAAAATAATACCTTTAATATTAGTCAACACCTTTCTTTTCCTCCTTCTGTATAGTAGTCAAACCTCCACCTATCAATTTATTAGCTTCCTTTTTATTCTTTGTAACACCGGTACCAACTTTCATCAATGCTACACCAATGATAATCCAAATCAATTCTCTCACTCGTGAAATTAAACCGGTATACACACCGTATGCACCTGGTATTGCCAACTGTGCAACCGCAATAGCAAAACCTCCTTCACGGGCACCCAATTGCATAGGAGAGAAGAAGAAAATATTGGCAAACAAAGAAGTAAAAGCCATAATCAAGATACATGATGGAAAACTAACATTCGTAGTCAAAATATTCAATATGAAATATACTTCTACACAAGTCATTACTCTTGCCAGAAGCTCCAATCCCAAAGAAGAATAAAATGTTGCTTTACGTTGCTTATGCAACTCTGCAATTTGTAAATCAATCTTCTTTAATGTTTCCTTTTTTTCTATAGAAAAACGTCTCGCCCAATTCTTTGCAAAAGGAACACATCCTAAAAAACGAATGGTTTTTACTGCCATTCCCTTACTGTATCCACGGAGGAATAAATATATAAGAAATAATAAAACAAAACCAGTAATAGCAAATATCGCTCCCAACATTGCATTTACAGGATACAATACGATATATAAGAATATGGAAGCAAACCAAAAACAGATATGCGAAAAAATATGCATCATCACATAAAGTATAACAGAAGAAGTCGCTTTACTCGCCCCCACATAAGGTGTGAGTTCCATCACTCTATAAGGTTCTCCTCCCATTAATCCTCCGGGAGTAGCATAATTCAGCGCAAAACCCGTTACTGTCAGTTTATACACTTTTAAATATGATATTGGCGATTTCTCCCCATCACGAATAATATTATACCATGACAATGCATTCACCATATAAATAAATACCCACAACAAAAGAATTGCAGGAAACCAATATCCGGCTCTCTTCAAATTATGCCATACTTCTTTATAATCCATATCAAACGAAAGAAGCATAATAATAATAGCGGCAATACCAAATAACAGAAATATGTTACGATACTTATTCTTCACTTTCAATCAATTTTTCATAGAACTTTAACGACATCACTTCATGACGATGCTTCATATAAAGGAACAACAATGTCATCACTACAATCTCAAATACAGGGTATATCCATGGTTGACTCAATAATAAACTAACATAAAGAGCAATAGCCCGTGTATTAAATGTCAGTATATTTGCATACTTCATCAACGGTAAACTTTGGAAACGAAATTCATTCCGTAAGTTCTGGGGTATATCATCGCCATATCTCTGGCGAGTTATAGCATAGAACCTTTGAAAGTTAGGAGTCATCTTCTCCTGAGAATGCGTATAGTTTCCATAGAAATAAAGAAATATCTTCCACCAGAAATTTCCTTTCCACGGCAGACTATAAAACAACTCTCTTTGCTGCTTAAAATTATCCAACTCGCTTCCATTCTTTCCCTTTAAAAAATACAAATGGATATTTCTATAATAGTCAGCTAATGTAGACTGTTTACTATGACAAAGAGTTCCTGCAAAAATAACTAAAATCCAAATAAAGATTCCCCAATGTCTTCCATTAGCAATATTAAACGGCATAGATTGATCCATTAAACGCAATGCTATTGCAACATATATAGTAAAAAACCAGATATCACCGGCAAATCCATCCAGAATTCTTCCTACACGAGTCTTCTTTCCTGTTAAACGGGCTAATTGACCATCACAGCTATCATAATGATTTGCCCAAATCAAAAGAAAAATTCCTATTATATTATATTTTAAATCTGTGGAATAAAACAATATCCCTGCCATTACTCCCAATATAATAGAAAAAACAGTTACTACATTTGGATGCACACCCAACTTTTTAAAAAGCATCGCCCAAACATATCCAATCGGCCTGTTAAAATATATATCGAGCCACTCCTCGGTATCTTGCGACTTCAGGGTAGATTCTATTCCTGCCTTATTCAATACCTCATCCATAATTAAATTTCTTTTTGACTAAACCACTTATACAATCTGCAATGGCAACTCCTGCTTTATCACAGCAATGTGAAAAGCTCGGCCAATCATTAAAATCTATTATCTTAAAAGAGCCGTCAGCTGCCACCACACAATCTCCTCCATAAATGGGAACATTCAATATACGAGCAGCCTCATCACTCCAATACCTCAATTCTTTCACATCAAACTCATACCCGATTGGTTCTCCGTTTATTACTTCTAAACCAAACTTACTATGAGTTACCGGTGTTGAACGATACCAATCAAAGAAATCAGTATTCTGAACACCATAAAACTTTACCAAATCACCTATTAAATGTTCACTGACAACCACTGTCTTTATTCCTCTTCGTTGAAAATCCTCCAATATTCTGTTTGCATCCTCACTGGATGAGACAAAGCTGACATCATTCTTCTTTACTGCTTGAGAATCTCCTCGTTTAAACCAACAAGGATAAAAATTTTCATTAAAAGGAACATTAGTAGCAATAATAAAACTTTTAGGATAAGGAACTCCACCTTTCTGGAAAAGTTCCGTTAGTTGTTGGCGACCACAACTTTTAATTCCATAACCTGAATTGATAACCATTACTCCGCCATCTTCCAACTTGCAAAGACTATCAAGTGTCTGTGCATCACGAGCCATGTTATAGATTACATCAGCGGTTAAGTTCCTTTTTACAAACTCTTCTTCCGAATAAACAGCAACAGTCCACCCTTTTTCTCTAAGTTTCTCTGTCACCTGATTGAATATAGCAGCATCTTTATCAACCATATTCGGCGAATATTTATTAGCACGACTTACACCTATAACTTTCAACTCTTTCATTCCTTACCCTGTTCGTTTAAAAAAGCTTCCGCTTTTATTAAATCTTCTACATGATCAACATCCAATATCTTACTAAACGGATATGCTTTCAGCCGCAGACCATCAGCAACCAGTTGTCTTTGAAAATTACGCATACGCGACATTCCTTTGTCTATACACCATTGGAGAATTTCAATCGCAACAGGCTTCAAACAATAGATACCTCCGGAAATATATCTGGAATCAGATTGAACAGAATCAAAAAAACCTGTCACATTTAATGCTTCATCTGTTCCAACATAAAGAGGTTTTTCATCATCTATATAATCTGTAACAGCCATCAAACCATCCACGTCAGAATGCATAAACTTATCAATATAAATCTTGAACTCCCGCTCTTTAAATACAGTATCAACTGTTGTCAAACAGAACTTATCATCACAAAGGAACTTACTCAGTTCATAAAAACTGTGCATGGAACTTGGAGTTGATTTAATAACCAACTGAATAGGAATTCGTGATTTTTTTTGTACTTCAAGCAAATGAGCCTTCGTCAATGGTTGCTCATTATTAATAATAATAACTATCTCCGTAGCACCACAGTCAATGAATATTTTAATCAGTCGATCGATCATTGAAACTCCGTTCAACTCCACCAGTGGCTTTGGCAAACCTACTCCCTCCTGTTGTAATCTTGAACCTTCACCTGCAGAAATAATAGCAAATTTCATTTTATAATGTGTCTTCTGTATCGTCCGTACTATCTAATTTCAATTTATAACTATCATCTCGTTTGTCAAAATACTGTTTCTTCAAAGGATTTGCATGGATTTCTTCCTCATTATTTCGGTAACGATATATATCCAATGCCAAATAAATTGCATTACGCAAAGCATCTTCGTCTGCTTTTCCTTGGCCTGCTATATCATAAGCAACGCCATGTACTGTAGATGTATAAACTATGGGCAATCCACCTATATATTTTACACCTTCTTCTGCCGTCAATGACTTAAATGCAGCAAGACCCTGATCATGATACATAGCCAGAATACCATCAAAATGAGTATAATTGCCGGAACCCATCAATCCGTCCACAGAATAAGGGCCAAAGCATAAAATACCTTCTGACGTAGCTTCTTGCATAGCCGGAATAATAATCTCCTGTTCTTCCTTTCCTAACAAACCCTTCAGCCCTGCGTGAGGATTTAAAGAAAAAACAGCAATACGAGGTTTATCCAACCCAAAATCATCAACTAATGCGTGATGAAATATCTCAATTTTCTCCTTCAATATTTGCTCTGTCAGCGAAGAAGCAACATCTCCAAAAGCGATATATCCGGTTGCTAAAGCTACTCTGAAATCATCTTTAACAAAGATATTTAACGCTTTTTGCTCCTCTCCCAACGCTTGAGCAATATAATCTGACTGTTCAACATAGTGATATTCGCCAAGTTGCATTGTTGTGTTATCAACAGGAGCTGTCACAAGCACATCAATCAATCCGTTACGATAATCTTTGATTGCTTTTCGAAGAGCATCCAATGATGCTTGACCGGCCTCATTAGACGGACGTCCTATCTCCACTTTCAATTCATCATCAACACACGGAAGAATATTTAATCGTCCATCTTCTGCTTCCGTCGCATTATTGATAATACTGAAATTAGTATCAATATTAAGTGCTTTTCGATGATAGGTAGCTACTTTTGGAGATCCATACACGATAGGTGTACAAAATTCAAACATGACTGGATCATTGAAAGTTTTTAAAATGATTTCATACCCGATACCATTAATATCTCCATGGGTGATACCCACCCTTATCTTGTTATCTTCCATTTTTATATCTTTTTTATACTGTAATCAAAATTTCTTTTGCAATGCCACAGTATCAATTTCCTCTTCTTGTATATCTCCTGGCGCCTCAATTACAATCTCAGGAAGTTCTTGTTCTTGAGGTAGTTTTAATGTATATAGTGCAGCTTCCATCAAACGCATATAATTCCGTTTTAATTTATCCGGAGAATAAACAAACCCTTCTACCACAACTACACGTCCGTTCACCTCATCAACAACAGCGTGAGAGACGAACGGTCCCCCCATAATATCATTTTTCACGTCCCAAAGTCCACGAACATCTTGAGCATACTTACCTCGAATAGATATATTCTTAGAACTGACATGAGCCGAATCGGTCTCCATATACATACCATCACGTTCACCCGGAATATTGACTTGCATCACAGAATCACGTTTGTGAATAAAATAATCTAAAGTAAAGGTTCTCTTATCTTTATAAGGATAGGTATACATTACAAAATTTAAGTCCGCGTTTACACGATTAGTCGATATCCACAAGAAATTCTTTCCCTTTTTATGGCTCTGTAAATCGGTAGGAATCCAAATGTCGCATCCAAAAATACTATCAACCAATTGAGAAGCAACTATATTATGTTTCTTCTTCAACTCCTTAATTTGTCTGTTCATTTCTACTTTCGTAAAAAAATCAACCACCTGCTGACCATACTGTTGAAGATATTGAGCAGCGTCTTCTTCACTTGGTCCTTGAATAGTCATGATCATCTGTGGGGAAGCATAAACATCGCGTGTATATTTCAACTTGGTCTGTGTATAAATTGGAGCGATATCTGTAATAATAATATTACGGAAAATTTTAAATGTCTGATTGAAATGTTTCGGATCAACCTTTGTAATTCTAAAAGAACGCTCCGACTGAGGTAATCCCGGCACGTCAGAGTCTAAAGCCGTAAACAGTGCTTGCCCGATTGGACGGTCCCACATGGTGTTACTCATGACAATCAATACCTCGTAAGGCCGGCCACTTGAAGTCGGAGTAAATATAGTCTTGTCACCACAACTCGATAAGACAAATATCAAACAACAGGCTAAAAAAGTAATAACGTTTCTCATAAATCTATGTTTTTATTTTTTTTTGTTTTTCTGCTGTAGATAGCATTCCACAAGCAGCAAATATATCTTCACCTCGCGAGGCACGAATAGTTGCAAAAACTCCATGTTGCGTCAAATAATCCCGAAAAGCAATCATCGTTTCCATACTTGCTCCTTCAAGTGGAACATTGGGAATTGCATGGAAACGAATCAGGTTTACACGACACTCCATACCTTTTAGTAAACGAACTAATTCTTTGGCATAGGATGGTGAATCGTTTAAATTCTTAAACACAATATATTCAAACGAAAGTCGACGCTGGTGAGAGAAATCATAATTACGCAACTTCTCTAATAAATCAAGAATACTATATGCCTTCTCTGCCGGCATCAATTCCTCCCGCTGATCGGGAAACGGATTGTGCAAACTAATTGCCAAATGACACTCGCTTTCCTGTAAGAATCGTTCCAATCCTTTCCTTACTCCGACAGAAGAAACAGTGATTCGCTTCGGACTCCATTGATAACCGTAGTCGGCCGTCAATATCTCCGTAGCTTTCAGCACATTATCTATGTTATCCATAGGTTCTCCCATCCCCATGAAAACTACATTTGTCAATGAATCCCGTTCCGGAACAGAATAAATCTGATTAAGAATCTGATTAGTTGTCAAATTTTCCGTAAAGCCCTGCTTGCCTGTCATACAAAACAAACAATTCATCTTGCAACCTACCTGCGATGAAACACAAAGTGTAGCCCGCTCTTCTTCAGGAATATAAACAGTCTCAACAAAATTTCCATCACCTGTCCGAAACAAATACTTAACCGTCCCATCTACAGAACGCTGTGCATTAACAGGATCCGAAGCTCCTACTTCATTATGCTGTTTTAGCAACTCTCTATTCTTTAAAGAAATATTAGTCATCTCATCAATGGATTTCACTTTCGTGCTATAAATCCATGAAGCTATCTGCTTAGCAGTAAACCGAGGCATGCCAAGTTGCGATGTTATCGCCTGAAGTTCGTATAATGTACAACCTAATAAAGACTTCTTCTGAGCGTCCATTCGTTCGTGTATATTTAGCTTTCAAAGTTAAATAAAAATATTGATAAATAAGATATCTATTTAAATAAATAAGAGGCAAGCCATTAAATATGACTCATATTGTCATGTATAAAAAATTTTACTGAAGAAATAAGAGAATGCATCCTCCTGTTTTAATGTATTTTATGACTCATCAATTAACGTAAGCCCATCGAACTTAAGAATGCTGAAAGAGATATATACGAGTTGTTGCAATCATCAGAAGATTTTGCGCAGTCATGCATATAAGTTAGCAAAGTCATGCGGATGAGTTGATCAATTGATGCGGATGAGTTGATCGTTTCATGCGGATGAGTTAGGCGATTCATACGTATGAGTTGATCGGTTTATCCGCGTCACTTTTTTTCGGTCTCTTTATAATAATTTAGGCGTAATGGAGTAATAAGAGGTGTAGCCGTCAATGCCACAGATTCATTATCAAAAAAAGCAATAATTTGCTAATGAAAATAGAATGTTCATAATGAAGTTATAACAATTTTCATTTCTCTAATTGAGATAAATTGTGCAGCTTTGTACTCAATTATAGAATCTGCGCATGTTATCTTTTAGCAATCTTTAATGTTAATAAAACTTTAAACTATCATTGAATCCATACAATCAAATAAAAAAAATAGTAACTTCGTACGATTTTATAAGAGAATTTTATTCTTTAATTATTATAGATATGAAAAAGCAAATGTTAACGTTGATGGGATGCATGGCTATTGCAGCAGCATTTACATCATGTGGTGGCAAAAAACAACAGCAAGCCGCAGAAGAAGCTGCACCTACTGCTCCAACTACAATTGATTTAGCTGTATCTACTCAACCGGTTGGTGAAGAGAACAAGACAATTACTCTTCCTGTTGACTCTGAAGGTGTAATCACCATCTTTGATGGTTCATCTACTGAAGGTTGGCGTGGCTATGGCAAGGATTCTATCCCTGCTCGTTGGATTGTTGAAGACGGTGCCTTGAAAATCAATGGTTCCGGTACAGGTGAAGGTCAGTCATTAGAAGGTGGCGATTTGATTTTCGCTCATAAGTTTAAGAATTTCGAATTGACACTTGAATGGAAAGTTGACAAAGGTTCTAACTCAGGTATCTTCTATTTAGCTCAAGAAGTTCCGGTTAAAGATAAACCGGGGCAGTTCCAGCCTATTTACATCTCTGCTCCTGAATATCAGGTATTGGATAATGTAAACCACCCGGATGCTAAGTTAGGCAAGGATGGTAATCGTCAGTCTGCTTCTTTGTATGATATGATACCGGCTGATCCACAAAACTCTAAACCTTTTGGAGAATGGAACGAGACTAAAATCTTAGTATACGAAGGAACTATTGTTCACTATCAGAATGGTGAAAAAGTTCTCGAATATCATCTCTGGACTCCAAAATGGACAGAAATGTTACAGGCTTCTAAGTTCAGTGAGAAAGCTTGGCCGGAAGCATTTGCATTGTTGAACAATTGCGGTGGTGACAACCATGAAGGTTTCATTGGCTTGCAAGATCATGGTGACAATGTTTGGTTCCGTAACATTAAAGTTAAAGTCTTAGATAAATAATTCCCCCCCCGACATTAGTTCGGCATTTATAATAGCAGCATATTGATAACGAATTAATATGCTGCTATCTTTTTTAAATTTCTTGAATCCACATAAATGACTTCCACAATCAATCAACCAAGCCGAGTAGTTTGGCTGGACGTTGTCCGGTTCTTCGCCATGTTTCTTCTTATCTGCTGTCACAGTGCCGATCCTTTTAATTTTTATGGTGGCAATGATACATCAAACATTAATCAGATTAATTTCTGGGGACAGATTTACGGTTCATTTTTCCGTCCATGTGTTCCACTTTTTGCTATGCTGACCGGCGCTTTATTACTCCCTGTAAAAGATGAAGCAAGTTTTTTTTATAAAAAAAGAATTACCCGCGTACTGTGGCCATTTCTTATCTGGTCGTTCATTTATTGTATCACACCTTATATATTCGGTTTATTCGGATTGGACGGAAATACTTTAATCCAATACTATCCTTCTGCCGATGTTTTCAAATTGACTCTTGGAGATGCTGCAATACGCATATCGAACATCCCTTTCAACTTTTCCTCGTTCGACATTCACATGTGGTACATCTATTTACTAATTGGTTTATACCTGTATATACCTATCTTTTCTGCCTGGGTAGAGAAAGCCTCACAAAAAGCAAAGCTTTATTTCCTCCTCGCATGGGGTGTAACGCTTTTTCTTCCTTATTACTACAATTATGTAAATGAATATCTTTGGGGAACATGTTCTTGGAATGCATACGGCATGTTATATTACTTCGCCGGATTTAATGGTTATCTGCTTTTAGGGCACTATATTCGTCATTACATCAATTGGTCATTACAGAAAACTTTAATTATTGGCATTCCAATGTTCATTGTCGGGTATCTTATTACCTATTTCGGATTCAGCTATATGGCAAATCTTGATGGGCATACAGAAGATCAGTTGGAATTATTCTTCACATTTAATTCTATCAATGTAGTTTTAGAGACTATCCCAATATTCCTTATCGCTAAGAAGATAACTATCAAATCTAAGAAGATTATCAATCTACTGGCCAACCTAACATTATGCGGATTCGGAATTTACATGATACACGAACTGATAGTTGGCCCGATAATCACATTGATGAGAGCATTGAATATTCCTATCTACATTCAGATTCCTTGCGGAGCACTTTGTACATTCGCCGTATGCTGGATTATCATTGCCTTTATACATAAAGTGATGAGCAAGAAAGCAGCCCGAGTCTTCGTTGGCTAATTCTTTTTACAGAATAATTGTTTTAAACAGACCGTCTTATTATTTATCAACGGATTTGCCCACAAGCCTATCACGGTGATATATGCTAAAGTGAAGAATATAAACATCATTCCTGTACGAAGTGATGTAAGATCGGCAATCTTCGAAATAAAAAGCGGACCGATAGCTCCACCAACTAAAGCGCTACACAAAATACCGGCAAAAGCACCGTGATGTTGTGATACCGTATTCAAAGCTAAGGAGAAAACGATGGAATACATCATGGAAATGGTAAAGCCCATGAAAGGAAAAGCCCAACGAGATATACCGGCAATACTAAATAATGCTACACCAAACAATATAATTGATACGATACCGGAAAGAAACAACAGTTTCCGACTATCAACTAACTTAAGTAATATCATGCCAAAGATACAGCCTATCATCATCAGTCCCCAGAACAGACTCACACAACCGGCTCCTAAAGTTGTGTGATCGAATCCGTGATATTGTTCCAAGAACTCACTCATATAAATAGATATTCCCTGTTCCGAACAAACATAACAGAATATGCCGAGGAAAAACAGCCAAACGTATCTTTGTTTCATTAGCACTTTATACGATGAAGCGGTAGTAACGCCATCATTCGCTGCTGTTTCCAATTTTGGAAAACGAATAAAGAGAACCAGCAAAATCATGATAAACAGAATAATGGTAAACAACCAATAAAGAGCAACCCACGGTAATGCTGTGGGAGTCAGCTTTGCAAATCCATCAATGATAAGATTATTCCCCGGAATATATGCACTTGGCGAAAGAGCATGCATCAGATACATATAAGCCAACGGACCTAAAGCGGATGCAATGCCAAAAATAAACTGGGCAACTTCGGCAACAAAAGCGTAATTCTCTTCACCCCCCACAGCTCTCTGCAACGGGTTCAGCACCGTTTGAAGCATAGCCATGCCAATTCCTATTATGAAAGAAGAAAACAACAGCATAGTATATATAGGATGCAATGAAAAAGACAAAGTTCCTATAAACGACAATATAAAGCCTATTAACAGCACCCCTTTTTCACCATATTTATCAACTAATATGCCTGAAGGAATGGACATAACAGCATAAGCAACAAAGAAAGAAGTTGGAATGAATCCGGCTAATGTTAAATCTTTCAGGTGAAAGTTATCAATAATATCCGGAATGATAGCACCTAAAATGTTAGATATAAAAGCAATAGCAAACCAGAACATCATAATGACGCCCAACATTCCAATTCTCTTCGCTGTCATTTTAATTCCTCCCTGCCATTACTTTATTTCTTTTTCAATAGCTTTCTGTATCATCTCCTCCATTATCAGATACCCCTCAAGTGTCGGGTGTACCCCATCTTTCGTATATTCGGCATTCATAGAGCGACCATCCTTAGAAATCATATTTTTATAATAATCCACATACCGGAGTTTCTTATCTTTCGCATATTGCTTGATTCGAGAATTTAACTTAATAATCTTCTCCGGAGCATCGGTAATAGATTTTCTCCATCCGAACTGAGCGGCAGGTAAAACTGAAGTCAGAATTACTTTAATATTATGAACCTGAGCCAATTCTACCATTGACATCAGATTATTCATGGTAATATCTTCATTATAAGGACCGGAATTCTCAGCTACATCATTCGTTCCCACGTTAATAATCACCAAATCAGGATTCAAATCAATGACATCTTCACGGAATCGGAGCAAAAAATTATACGAAGTCTGCCCGCTGATACCTCGACCGATATAATTGTTCTGAGTAAAGAACTCGCCGTGATACGACACCCAATTCTCAGTAATAGAGTTACCGAGAAATACGACACGCGAACCTTGAACAGGTTCTTCTGATAGAATTTTTTCATTACCGGCAGCATATTTCTTAAAATTTGCTGCATCGACCAAGTTCTGAGCCATCAACTGCCCTGTCATAAAAAAGACAGAGAACAACAATGTCATCACAAAATGCTTTTTCATAGAGTTATTATTAAATAGTTTTCAAAAATAAATAATTCAACTTTTTAAAGTGTCACATGCAATCATCGCTATGCATGCGGAAAACAAAGATACAGAAATTGTCTTTATGCCAAATATATTTTGCGAAGTATTTGATGCCATGATGAAAAAAATCCACATTAAAACATCGTAACGGGGAATCACTTTTAAAGATTATTATTCGTTACCCCCGGTTCGGAATAAGAAATTGAGGAGAAAGTCAGTTTAAAAGTAGGTAATTATAGTTTTATTTTATTCCTATATAATTGACTTACAATAAGTTACAAAACGAACAAGCTATGATTACAAGAGACAAAGTTACAGGGATTTTCTTTATTATTGATGAGTTTATGATACATCTTAACGAGACAAACGCAGAAAAACTGCTTTTGTCCTCCGAAAACCGCCCCCACCGCAGACGTGCGTCTGCTCTTTCTGACAGCGAGATTATGACGATCATGCTTGTGTTCCACTTTGGTTCATTCCGCAATTTCAAGCATTACTATCTGTTTTTTATCAAAGGTACACGCACGCGGATTTTCCCGACGCGGTATCTTACAACCGCTTCGTTGAACTGGAGAGCAGGGTATTCTGTAGGATATAGCCTTTTACGTAGTTTTACAGGGTGGGGGGCAGTGTAAATCTTCACATCGGACCGATAAGGACATTGCTGCTGATAAGTATGCGGTTGCAGTCAATAAACGTACAGCATGCGTTGATGCTGACATTGTTGCCGATATGGATATTACAACCGTAGTCACAGGCGAATGGAGTGGCAACAGATACATTCACGCCAACACTACCTAACATTATTTTAAGATTGCACAGCGTTCAACCTGCTCATCATAAAGCAGCGCATTATAGCGTAAAAGCAGCCGATTCGTCTTTTCTTTCAGCTTCAGAAAGACTTCGTCATGACAGTAGTCATACCACTCCCCTGCCAAACACTTTTCAAGCTCTGTTTTCATCGTTTGTAAAATCTCTTCTGAAGGTTATTATCTCTTCCAATTTCTTTCTCTGTCTAAACTTTGCCGGAGGATTATTTATGTGTCCAGCAAGGAGCACCAACTTCAAATTATTGCCACTTCTTTGGCTCATTTATAGCAGGGAGAATTTTGTAAAAACCACCTTCACTAAGACTATATCTGAAAGTGTTTTGTTCATTTCGAGTTCTTCTTGGGTTATTATGCGTCCAAACAAATTCTGTGAGCAACAAATCATGTTTTAATTGTAATTCAGTCCCACGACTATTATTACTCTTGACAAATTCTTCTACTATTGTATCATCCTTTTCCATTCTTGGTATTCGAGCCTTCAAATAATGTCTGCTATGTTCTACAATATTAAAAGAAATGTATCTTGGAGCAACTGTCGGAATCTTAGCGGTTCTATCAGCATAAAAGGCAAGATGTACATCGCCAATTATCTTTTCTCTTTGTAAAGATCTCCCCGCATAAGAGTCATTTTTTAGATTCCGATATTCAATTCTTGCATATACAGGATCGCTATCAATATCAATTTTAAATTTAACTTTATAAGGTGAATGATCCGACAAGTACGCAAAACTGCAAAATATAGGTTTACCAGGTGTCTCTGCAGAAAAATGCCCTCCTTCACTTATAAATTTAATAAAATCGTCAAATCCGGTAAGGGTCTTTACACCACTGTCACCATTTCCTCCCCCTACATATACTTTCATTCTGGCCTCATCAAAAAAGCTCTTTTCTTCAACTGTCAGAAATTCTTTTTTGTTATATAAAAAGCCATTAACGGCTTTCTTTACAATGGACTCCGCATTCTCGTATATTTCATCGGTTTCAAGAGTTAATATGCCGACCCTTCCATAAGCTATGGAGCTCACATAGACAGGAGAGTATTGGGCATTGATACTACCTTCAATAAAACTCTTCTCAGGAATATCCATATCAATCGTAAAATATTTCTGAACAAACCTTATATATAAGCCACTACTTTTACTAATTCGTTCCTTATGTTCTTGTTGGGAAGATGACGACCCCCAAAATAAAAAACTCGTATTGGCATTTGATCCAAAAATCATTTTCAGCTCATCATAAGATGTAAAACGGTGTATATCAAAGTGTACGGAAGCTGATTGTTGACCTATACCTTTCTGATGCATCAAATCCATTACCAACTGCCTACATGAAGACAAAGAGGGCTTTTCAAGTACACCTGTAACTTTTTGGGCAGGGAAAGATACAGAGACATTTATAGGCTTATAGTGTACACTGATTGTTTTATAATCCTGATTGGCAACGCTTGCCCCATCCAAGATAGAGCCAGGATAAATATATCGATTCAGATTATCCAAAACTATCGACTCATCTGCCTGTGCATGAATTGTTTTACCAACCCCATTATCCCATAATGTCTCAGAAATGATTTCTGAAGCTCTTGTATGGATATGCGAAGGAGAAGATAAAACCTTATCTCCTATATCAGGAATATAGTTATGCACATTTATATTCACCACTTGTTCTGGATACTTAGGTAGATTTTGAAAAGAACAGCAATCTGATTGCTGTTCTTTTTTGTCAAATTCTTGTTCACATGAAATTAATCCTATAGCAAATAAAAACAGAGTATATCTTAAGATTCTCATGGTTCTAAGTTATTGTTAATTTTCTAAATGGATTCTAAATTTGGAGTAAAAAGGAGAGTTATCAGACAAATAACTGGCAGTATAGAATATGGCATCTCCCGGCAAATCTTTAGAAAATCGTCCTCCTTGAATTATAAAATCTTGAAACTCATTCCACCCCTTCGCAGTTTTAACAGTGCCTTCACCTTCTCCATTATACACCATGACGTTCACCTCTGCTTCTTTAAGAATCTTTTCTTGTTCAAGATTAAAAGATAATTTCCCATTTACAACTTTAGCTTGTAAAGCAGCTTGTAATGCAATTCTTACTTTATCATAACTTTCAGAAGATTCTATCAAAATTAAAGCCATTCTTCCATAAGTAATGGAACTGATATAAATAGGATCATACTTACCGACATATTTCATATCATCATGATTCAAAAGAATATTTCCATCAGCAGGAAGGTCCATGTCAACAGTGTAATTCCGTTGTACTATTTTTGCAAACAATCCGGTTTTCTTTCTTATTTTTCCCTTATCAAGGCTGACATCAATATTAAGGAGCCCGCCTATGTTGACATTTGCTCCAAAAGCAAGTTTTAACTCTTATGGGGCACAAAACGAAGCGTATATAACGATAAGTTCACTTAACCCCTTTGTTTTTAACACTTTCAGCCCAATTTTATAAGTTTACATTTTGGGGCAAAAAGTTTACATAGGTTTAATTTTGGTTT
>NZ_JAJLQX010000030.1 GCF_021295095.1 Phocaeicola oris | reverse complement strand
CATGGTCAACCTCTTGGCTGCAATAGCAGCATACTGCTGTTTTCCAAAGAAGCCGTGTATCAATGTTACCAGAACAATTGATACACAGCTTGCCTTATTTTGAATTCGTCGAACTCACGTTATTTAGGCGAGGAATTCAAGCGACAGTTCAAACGGCTGGCAAAGAAATACCGCTCGCTCCCTACCGATTTCAAGGCTTTCGTGCAAGGCATGGGAACCGACCCTATGCAAGGGACTGACCTCGGTAGTGGCATGCGCAAGGTGAGAATGGCCATCGGCTCAAAAGGAAAGGGCAAGAGTGGTGGTGCAAGGGTGATAGTCTATCATGTGGAAACCTCACACGATCACCTCGAAATCACGATGCTCACCATTTACGACAAGGGCGAGCTCGCCAATGTCTCGGATGCCTATATTAAGAGTCTGCTGGCAAATCTGCTCCAATCGTAGTCTTTTATATTTCATCCCTTCCCGTCCCACGTTTCAATTAAATTGAAGCGTGGGACGGTTGTTTTCAACCGTTCGGAACGGAATTTCGTTTCCCCGTCGTGTTGTCAATGTGTCTGTATGTTGGTAGAAGCGTCGGGAATTTCGCTCGACAGTGCTTTTTTGAAAAAAAATGGGCTGGCGAGCTGCTCGACAATGCTTTTACGAGAGAAAATGGGCTGGCGAGCTGCTCGATAATGCTTTTACGAGAGAAAATGGGCTGGCGAGCTGCTCGATAATGCTTCTACGGAAAAAAATGGGCTGGCGAGCCACTCGCCGAGCCATTTTTTATAAAAATCGACTTAATGTTCAATTCAAAAAATGAAACGCTTATGAAAACTATAAAAATCAAATCATTCGACCTCGCCCACACACGTGTGGAGGAAGATTTCGGATTTCAGAAACTCGTCCTCGCCGAAACCGATAAACTGCCGTTGACAGACAGCAAGCCCGGGTATGCCGAAGGGCTGAAGAAGGCTGTCCAAACGTTTATACATGCGTATCAGATGTTCGATGACGCGCTGAAAGCGTCTGCCTCCGTTCCGGCAGCCAAGGTTGCCACCGAGAAGGATGCGCTGCGCGACGAGGCATGGCGTGCCATGCGCGAGTATGTGAAAGCCTCAACGGGTTATCCCGTGGCGGAAGTAGCGCAGACCGCCTCCGAAGTCTACGAACTGTTCAAGAAATACGGCGACTTAGCCACCCTGTCGCAGACCGAAGAGACGGGTCGGTTGCACAACCTGTTGCAAGACCTCGAAGCCGTGGACGAGGCACGCATGACCGCTGCCCACTTCACGCCCTTGGTCGACAACCTGCGCCAACGCGAGGACGAGTTCCTCGCCGCCGCCAAGGAACGTGCCGTTCAGGAGGGTGCCGTCGAGGTAGGCATCATCAAGCAGAGCCGCATAGCCGCCGATGCCGCTTATCGCTCGCTCGTTGAAATCGTCAACGCCCTTGCCGTGGTGAACGACGAGGATCCTTACGCTGAGTTCATCGACCCCGTGAACGCGCATATCGACCGCATGAAGACGGTACTCGCCACACGAAAGACGGTGAATGCCAAGAAACCTTCCGTGCCCAAGGGCGGCAAGGCGGACTACCCATTAAAAGAATAATGCAGTCCGAAACAAACTTATTGCACTTTTATAATTTTTTAATTTAGCAAGAGGGCTGGTTGCTTCACCGCAATCAGCCCCCTTTTTTTGATTTTATGTCGAACTCACATAATAAATCAGCCAGTATTTGTCCGATGATGCGTATGACTTTTCTCAGTCTCTTTATACCATATTTATATATTCATCTAATTCTCGTTATTTAAGAACTTGTTAATCTCGGTTACAAAATCATTTCCATACTTTTCCTTTTTATAATCACCAATGCCGTTTATCAATCCGAATTCGTTGATAGTGGTTGGCTTTTTGCCGGCAATCAGATGTAATGTTTTATCAGAAAGAACGATATAGGCAGGAATTTTCTGCTCTTCGGCAAACTTCGACCGTAGAAGTCTGAGTTGTTCGAACAGTGCTTTGTCTTCTGTTTCATGAGAGACCATTGATTTATCGGAGAATAACTGTTCTTCTGCAATAGCTTTTGTTTTTTTCTTTGGCTTAGGTTTGACTTCTTCATGTCGGAGTACAGCCAACAAAGCTTTCTCCTGTCCAAACAAGACACGTTTTCCTAAACTTGTCATTTTTATATGATTATTCTCGTTATACGCAATCTCAAAATATCCTAAATTGAGCATTTGCATCAAATAGTCATTCCAATCTTTAGCCGGAATGTCTCGTCCCACTCCATAAGTCTTTAGTTTGTTGTATCCTTTATCTATCAGCTCTTTGTTTACACCACCTTTTAATATATTAATGAGCATATAAATGCTAATTTTCTCATTCGTTCGGGCTATGGCACTCAATGCTTTTTGTACCAAAACAGTACCATCAAAACGTTGGGGCGGATTTTTGCAAACATCGCAGTTGCCGCAGTCATGATCCATTGTCTCTCCAAAATAGTTTAACAAGATTCTTCTTCGACAGATATCTGCTTCTGCATATTGTTGCATTCTTCTCAGTTTCTCCTTATTAATGGTTTGTTGCCCACTTTCGGCCGCGAATTTCGAGAGCATAACCAAATCGCTTAAAGAGTAGAAGAGAAGTGTGTCACTTTCTAATCCATCTCTGCCCGCACGACCGATTTCTTGGTAATAGTTTTCAATACTTTTTGGTAAGTTATAATGTATTACCCATCGAACATTCGATTTATCTATACCCATTCCGAAAGCGATAGTCGCGCATACTATTTGGACGCGATCATTGATAAAATCATTTTGTGCTTTATCACGGTCTTTGTTATTTAATCCGGCATGATATACGGCAACGCCCAGTCCGTGATGTTTCAACATGATTGCCACTTTCTCTGTTGTATTTCTGCTCATGCAATAAATAATACCACTCTCATTAGGATGGCGGTCAATAAATTTTAGTATTATTCGGTTTTTGTCATTTGTTTTATATCCGCGGCGTACTTCCAGACTAAGATTTGGACGGTCGAATGATGAAACAAATATTTTTGGTTCGTGCAGATTTAGTTGCTTTATAATATCTTCTTTGGTTATTTTGTCAGCGGTAGCCGTTAATGCTATTATGGGTACTTCTGGAAATTCATCTCTTAAAGTTTTCAATTGTGTATATTCCGGTCGGAAGTCGTGTCCCCACTGTGAAATGCAATGTGCTTCATCAATGGCAATTAACGCTATATGAATATCTTTTAGCAGATAATTTATTTCTGAGAGAACTTTCTCGGGAGAAATATATAAGATCTTTATTTTTCCTTGAACGCATGAACGTCGTATTTGAAAATTTTCGGCGTCATTATTTGAACTATTCAGAGCGTAAGCTGAAATTCCATTCGATTGTAAACTTTCAACCTGATCTTTCATCAGTGAAATAAGAGGAGAGATGATGACAGCAGTACCTTCCATCATTAATGCCGGTAATTGATAGCAAAGAGATTTCCCACCTCCGGTCGGCATTAGGACAAGCGTATCTTTTTTGTCAATTACGTTTGCGATGATTTCTTTCTGCTGAGGTCGGAAACTATCATAACCGAAGTATTCTTTCAGTATGTTCAGCATATCTCTACCTTGTATTGTTTAAACAATTTAACTAAATCCTTTCACTTTTTATTCCAAAGATAAATACAATATCTGAATATGTTGTATTTAAATGATAAAATAACAAAAAATATTTGCATAAAACGAAATGATTTATCAAATTTGTGACTGTTTTAATGGTCGATGGATTATTATACAATAACCAAACAAGCATATATCCCAATGAATAAAAAAGTTAATTTAGAAGTGAAACAGGTAGAGAAACCGTTAAGGAGGCCTTATAACCTGAGAGAAAAAAAAGAAAAAGTCGCTGCTTATAGATCATTGATCCGTGCAGAATTGGCTGATGAACTATATGATAAAATATTGAATATCATTGTCGTTCAAAAAAAATACAGAGATTCCAGCTACTCTGCTAAGGATTTGGCAAGAGAGCTTAAAACGAATACACGTTATCTCTCTGCCGTTGTTAATTCCCGTTTTGGGGAGAATTATTCTTGTCTCCTTAATGAATACAGAATTAAAGATGCCAAGCACATGTTGCTTGATAAGCGTTATGCTGACAAGAATATAGAAGACATTGCCGCGATGGTTGGTTTTGCCAATCGTCAGTCTTTTTATGCGGCATTTTACAAAAATATGGGTGAAACGCCTAACAGCTTTCGCAAAAGGAACAAAAAATAATTCCAAATTATAGATTTGTTTTAAGCTATGTTGTTGTTGATGTAGGAATTTCCTATTATCTTTGACAATAACATAGCTTTTTGTTTATGATGATGATAAAAGATAGTTTTAAATATGTCGATGAACAGTTCGCTGACCTTCAGATACTGCGTTATAGAGTTCCTGATTTTGAGAATTTGTCGCTTCAGCAAAAAGAATTAATTTATTTTCTTTCAGAAGCAGCTCTTCATGGACGTGATATTTTATACGACCAGAATGGAAAGTTTAATCTTCGGATTCGGAAAATGTTGGAGGCGGTTTATACTGATTATCGGGGCGACAGAATGTGTGAGGATTTCCGGCAACTGACTATTTATTTGAAACGAGTCTGGTTCTCTAATGGAATTCATCATCATTACGCAACCGATAAGTTTGTTCCTCATTTTTCGGCAGATTTCTTTCGTTCCGCGTTGAATAGCCTTAATCCGGCAGATTTGCCTTTGTCCGGCGGACAGACAATTGACGAACTTTGTGATGAAATTTTTCCTGTTATCTTTGACGCGACAGTGATGCCTAAGCGGGTTAGTCAGAAAGATGGAGCAGATCTCATTCAAACTTCCGCTTCGAATTACTATGAAGGAGTGAGTCAAAAAGAAGCAGAGGCTTTCTATAACGCGAAGAAAGATCCTCACGATTCAACTCCGGTGATGTATGGTCTGAATAGTCGGTTGGTAAAGAATAACGGAAAGATTTACGAAAGGGTATGGAAGTCGGGTGGACTGTATGGCGCTGCAATTGATAAAATAGTTTATTGGTTGAATCAGGCTGAATCCGTTGCGGAGACTAAAGAGCAGAAAGCAGGGATTGAGAAATTGGTTGCATATTATAAGTCCGGTGATTTAAAGACTTTCGATGAATACTCTATTCTTTGGGTAAACGATACGAATTCTCGGGTCGATTTTACCAATGGTTTTATTGAAGTATATGGCGATCCTCTTGGATTGAAAGCCAGTTGGGAGGCAATTGTAAACTTTAAAGATTTGAAAGCTACGTTTCGTACCGAGGTGTTAAGTGCAAATGCGCAATGGTTTGAAGACCATTCACCGGTTGACGCCCGATTTAAGAAACCGGAAGTAAAAGGAGTATCAGCGAAAGTGATAACGGCAGCTATCCTTGCCGGCGATTTGTATCCTTCTTCTGCCATAGGAATTAATTTGCCGAATTCAAATTGGATTCGGAGCGTGCATGGTTCTAAGTCTGTAACTATAGGAAATCTGACTGACGCGTATAATAAAGCAGCCCGAGGGAACGGGTTCCGAGAAGAGTTTGTATATAGTCAAGAAGAATTGGATCGGATAAATGAGTATGCCGATATTACGGATGATTTGCATACCGATTTGCATGAATGCTTGGGACATGGTTCAGGGCAGATGCTTCCGGGAGTGGATCCTGACTCTCTGAAAGCATATAGCTCTACGATAGAGGAAGCACGGGCTGATCTTTTTGGATTGTATTATTTGGCCGATCCGAAGATGGTTGAGTTGGGACTGACTCCAAATATGGAGGCATATAAATCTCAGTACTATACTTATATTATGAACGGATTGATGACTCAATTGGTTCGGATAAAGTTGGGAAATGATGTGGAGGAAGCTCACATGCGCAATCGTCAGTTGATAGCCCGATGGACCTATGAGAAAGGCAAAGAGGATAAAGTGATTGAGATGGTAGAACGGGATGGAAAGACATTCGTTATGATTAATGATTACGAAAAGCTTCGATATCTGTTTGGACAGCTACTTGTAGAGATTCAGCGAGTGAAGAGTGAAGGTGATTTTGAAGCCGCTCGTCAGTTAGTTGAAAATTATGCCGTAAAGATTGACCCTGAGCTGCATAAAGAAGTGCTTGCTCGTTATGAAAAATTACATTTGGCACCTTATAAAGGATTCATTAACCCTGTTTATACAGCTATTAAAGATGCTGAAGGAAATATTACCGACGTGACGATTTCTTATGGAGAGGGGTATGCCGAACAGATGCTCCGTTACAGTCGGGATTATGCTAATCTTCCTTATATAAATGAATAATGGAAACTCATGAGATAGTTAAAGACATAAAGAGTCAGTTCCGGTCGTTCATGAACGGTCCGGCTTCAAAAAGTATGCGCGATAAAGGTCTTGATTATAAGATTAATTGGGGTATTGAGTTACCTCGTCTGAAAGAAATAGCTTCTCAGTACGATAAGAACTTTAAAGTAGCTGAAGAGCTTTGGAAGGATAATGTCAGGGAATGTAAGATTCTTGCCGGGCTTTTGATGCCGGTTGAGGAATTTAATGAAGACATAGCTGATATATGGATAGAAAATATTCATAATCCGGAGATTGCTCAGCTCACTTGTATGAATTTGTTTCAGAATCTGCCTTTTGCCAAGAAGAAATCGTTTGAATGGATGGCCGATGGCAGGGAATATCATGAACTTTGTGGCTTTACGTTGATGGGACGTCTGCTGATGAAAGGGGAAAAGTTGGAAGAACGAGAGCAGGATGAGTTCCTTGATCAGTCGCTGACAGCTATACAAACAGATAATCTGCTGGTCGGTCAAACTGCGGCGAATGCTCTCCGTAAGTTTGGAAGTCAGGATGAGAATAGTCGAAGGAAACTTGGTAAGCAGCTGATGCCGCTTCTTCTTTCCGGAAAAGAGGAGGTTAAAGCCTTGGCCGGAGAAATAAAATCAGATATAGAATATTCTTTTTAATCTTTTCTGTTTACATAAAAAAGATTAACTTTGACGTCGGAACAAAAAATGAGTCATAGTGGAGAATATAAAAGGCATAGTCAGGCAGAAGCTGACGGAGTATTTGATACAAAACAGATATCGGAAGACGCCTGAACGCTATGCCATACTTGATATGATTTATTCTATCGACGGACATTTTAGTATTGAAACGCTCTATCATAAAATGGCCGGTGAAAGAAAGTTCCGTGTTAGTCGTGCCACACTTTATAATACCATTAATTTATTTATAAATGCCGATCTGGTCATCAAACACCGGTTTGGAATAGCTACGCAGTATGAGCGGGCTTATAAAAATGAGACGCATCATCACATGATTTGTACCGTATGTGGAAAGATAACAGAATTTGAGGATGATAACTTGAAACAAGCTATCGTAAATACGAAGCTGAAGAAGTTTAATGTCACGTACTATTCTTTATATGTATATGGTGTATGTAGTAAGTGCATGTGGAGAAAACGTCATGAAAAAAAATAATTCTAAAAAATACTTATTATGAAAGTAGATGTCTTATTAGGTTTACAATGGGGTGACGAAGGAAAAGGAAAAGTTGTTGACGTCCTAACTCCTCATTATGATGTCGTTGCACGTTTCCAAGGTGGCCCAAATGCCGGTCACACATTGGAGTTCGAAGGACAGAAATATGTATTACGCTCTATCCCATCGGGGATTTTTCAGGGCGACAAGATAAATATCATAGGTAATGGAGTGGTTCTCGATCCGGCTTTGTTCATGGAAGAGGCCAAGGCTTTGGAAGCAAGCGGTCATCCGTTGAAGGAACGTTTGCGTATCTCAAAAAAGGCACATCTCATTTTACCCACTCATCGTATGCTCGACCGTGCATACGAGACTGCCAAAGGTAAAGAAAAAGTGGGTACTACCGGAAAAGGAATTGGCCCGACATATACCGATAAAGTCAGTCGTAACGGTTTGAGAGTAGGTGATATACTTAGTAATTTTGAAGAGAAATATGCCAAGGCAAAAGCTCGTCACGAAGCTATCTTGCAAAGTCTGGACTTTGAATATGATATTACTGATATGGAAAAGACGTGGTTCGAGGGAATCGAATACATAAAGCAGTTCCATCTGGTAGATAGTGAACATGAAATTAATAACTTGCTGAAACAGGGAAAGGCTGTTCTTTGTGAAGGTGCTCAGGGCACCATGCTCGATGTTGACTTCGGTTCTTATCCGTTTGTTACTTCTTCAAATACAGTTTGCGCTGGAGCTTGTACGGGGTTGGGAGTTTCTCCGCATGCCATCGGTGAGGTATTCGGCATCATCAAGGCGTATTGTACCCGGGTTGGCGCTGGACCGTTCCCGACTGAGCTGTTCGATGATACCGGCCGAAAGATTCGTGACAGGGGGCATGAGTATGGAGCTGTCACGGGGCGTGAACGTCGCTGTGGTTGGATTGATCTGGTCGCTTTAAAATATGCCATTATGATTAATGGTGTTACTAAGTTGATTATGATGAAGAGTGATGTCCTTGATAATTTTGAAACTGTTAAGGCTTGTGTTGCTTATAAGTTGAAGAGTGGTGAGATTATCGATTACTTCCCATTCGATGTGAACGAAGTTGTTGAACCTGTTTACAAGGAACTTCCGGGATGGAATGCCGATTTGACTAAGATGACGAATGAAAGTCAGTTTCCGAAAGCGTTTAAGGATTATATCGCGTTCCTTGAGAAAGAATTGGAGACCCCAATTAAAATTGTTTCCGTAGGTCCGGATCGTGAGCAGACTATTGAAAGAGATAATGTTGTTTAAAACATAACATTCCGCTGTTATTCGTATCATCTTGTGAAGTCATATTGATGAGTTTGACGATTCATCCGCATCAGTTGAACGATTCATCCGCATCAGTTGCTCAACTCATCCGCATCAGTTGCTCAACTCATCCGCATCAGTTGCTCAACTCATCCGCATCAGTTGCTCAACTCATCCGTATCATTTTACTCGTTCATATATATGGTTTGTGGTATTTTCTTATATGGTAATTACGTTTTGGCTTGAGAGGGCAAAAGTTTTGTGCATAAAACAAGAGGATGTGCCTATTTTGACACACCCTCCTTTTTATTGTTGCGGAGGCAAGAGATGGGATCCGATTTACGCTCTATTACAGAGTGAGAATTTTTCCGAACAGTTAAAAATGTAGTTTTTTATATTTAGTACGATTATTCGTATTATCTTTATTTTGTTCAAAAGAAAAGAATATGAACAGTGAAACTAACAGAAACAGAATTCGATATTGATAATGTCGATAAGAAATTATAAAAGAAGTTATTCTAACGGGTTTCCACAGATAAGATGGTATATAGAAAGACTCTTTGCGGAGTTGATGGATGAACCTCTTGAACAGGAAGAAAAAAGATGAAGAAAGTTAAACATCCCCCTTCGGGGGAATTAAAAAAAGATAATATGGAAACGTTGATTGAAACAAAACAGGAAACGATGAAAAGTAAATTAAATGATCTACTGGTAGCTATATCGTGGGCGGACCTTTCGAGAACCTATTTCGGAAAATCTAACTCGTGGTTGTATCATAAGATGGATGGACGTGACGGTAACGGCAAACCGACGTCGTTTTCCGTTGATGAAAAAGAACAGCTGAAAGGGGCACTTTATGATTTAGCGGATCGCATAAGACGGGCTGCGGACACCTTATAGTCTGAGGAATATTCTCCCACTTTTGAACAAGCAGCTCTTGGCTGGGGTGGGAGGGTGTGTCATAATTGACATGCCCTCTTTTCGTATCGTATGGTTAGGTCTATACTGATAATTTAAAAGGCCGGAGATGTCACTCCGGCCTAACCATTGAAGTTTGTTGTCAAACAATAACTACTATACAACGGCTATAAGCTTGCGCCCAATTTCATGAAGCCCGTTTACGATACGCTTGCGTTGCTCGGCACGTGGTTTTTTTAATCCATTGGCATAGTGGCTGAGTAGTCTTTCATTCACCCCTGACGCACGGGAAATGGCGGCAAGGCTGGCGTATTGCTCACAGGAACGGATAAGGGCGGCTGTGTCTAAAACATACTCGAATTCATAATCGCCGTTACGCAACCATTCAGGAACATCATCACCGTCGGCTACCATTCCATCAATATGAAATTGGAGGGTTTCCGGGATTTCTTTCATTAGTTCATCGTATGTTTTAGCTGTAAGAACCACAGCACCCGGTACGTTATTGCTAAACGTCGCGCCGAAATTGTGATCACACCACTGAATGTCAATTTTAATTTTTTCCATGTTATCTCCTTTCTTGTTTTATGTGGCAAGGTGGTTATTTCCACCCTGCCTGTTTCCAAATGCTGTTGAGTAAAAACTGATTGAGGACTTCATTTTCGTGACCTCTCACTGTTACTTTTCCTGATTTTGAGGGATGCTTGTATTGCCTATGGTCTCCTTTGATTTTGCACAGTGTCCAGCCGTCAGCTTCAAGCATCTTTATCACCTCTTTGACCTTATACCTTTTCATTGTTGCATATTGTTATTGCTTGACAATACAAAGGTAGTAAAAATAATACCAATAACAAACGTTTTCGTTTAAAAAGTAGTATTATTAATACTTTTTAAACGTGTGTATTTATAAGGGTATCTGATTTGTTCTTTTTCTTAGCAATGCAATATTCTATATTTGTAATGCTAATCTGAAAATTTCATGATATTAGTTTTTATAAGTAAATGATTGATAATTGTTGTTCGACCGCTTGTCTGTGATAGGTGGGCGGTTTTTTTGTTGTTATTGGTATGGAAAGATAAAAAGAAATGAATTGGGGGAGTTTATTTAGCTCTTTTTTTATCGCATGCTGTTTTTTATACCTTTATAGCACTATAACTTAAAATGAAATATTTATGAAAGGATTATAATGTATTGCTCTGTTAACATTAGTATGTGTGACAGTTGGAAGCCCCATCGTGTGTACTGTAAAATTGTTGGAATAGGAAGATTTCTGAGCTCTAAGATTAATATAGAAGTTGACTTTGGACAATATGCCAATTATTTTGACGTTACAGAAAGATATCTTGTGGATGAAAAAGGAAAGAAAACAAAATATAGATTACACTTCTATTTTGAATCTATACTTTGTCTTTCGCCATTTTTTTTACATCATCGAAAAAAAACGGTGATGTAAAGTTTTCGGGCAGTTCTGTTATTTTGTTTCAATCTCGTCCCGGATTGATAACAAAAAAGCGGATTAAGTACTACTATTCAGTTTACTTAATCCGCTACATGTTGCGGAGGCAAGACTCGAACATGCGACCTCCAGGTTATGAGCCTGGCGAGCTACCAACTGCTCCACTCCGCGATATTTCTTAAATGCGATTGCAAAGATAAGAAGTTTCTTTTGATATTCCAAACAATTCAGGGAAGTTTTTTAATTCAATGATAGAGTTTATTATGAAATTAGTCCGCATTTTGTTGATTAATAGGTTATTATTGTAATAATATTTTTTCGAGGATAATTCTGAATATTTCTTTATTTTCCCCTTTCTTTTTAAAATGTTTGTGCTGTCTGTTTATTCAATTCTAAACGTATAATTAAGAATATTTATATTGAAATGTTGGATAAAATAGAGAAATAGTGTAATTTTGCACATATAAAGGTTTTTGTGCAATTCAAACTATGTCATTATCTAAAACAAGAGCTAAGTTAGTTGACGTTGCTCGTCAATTGTTTGCGAAGAATGGAGTAGATAATACTACCATGAATGACATTGCCGCGGCCTCCAAAAAAGGAAGGCGGACACTCTATACCTATTTCAAGAGTAAGGAAGCAATCTATTCTGCCGTAGTAGAGTCGGAACTTGAGAAACTTTCCGATGCAATGGAAGAGGTAGGAAAGGAAAATATCCGATCGGATGAAAAAATCTTGAAATTGATCAAGACACATCTTGATGCCATCAAAGTAGTGGTGTATCGTAACGGAACGCTTCGAGCCGGATTTTTTCGAAATATTTGGCGTGTAGAAGGAGTCCGCAAGAACTTCGATAATAAAGAAATCAATCTTTTCCGGCGAATACTCACCGATGGCGTGGAGCAAGGTATTTTTAATATAGAGCCGGCAAATGTAGAGATCATGGCCGGTATACTTCATTACTGTATAAAGGGAATAGAAGTTCCTTATATCCGCGATAAGATAGCAGAGGATATTCCCGATGAGACGGCTTGGAGCTATGTGGCAAAGGTTGTGTATGGTGCACTCGGACGTCAGCCTGGACTGGAAGATAATAATATTAACTATTTAAAATTTGATAAAGATGGGTTTATTAACAGGTAAAACTGCCTTAATTACCGGTGCTGCTCGTGGCATTGGTAAGGCTATCGCATTAAAATTCGCAAAAGAAGGCGCGAATATTGCTTTTACTGATCTTGCTATTGATGAGGAACATGGTGGACTGCCAACAGAACGTGAGCTTACTGCTTTGGGTGTAAAAGCTAAAGGCTACGCTTCGAATGCCGCCGACTTTGCAGAGACCGAACAGGTGGTTAATCAAGTGAAAGCCGACTTCGGTTCTATTGATATTCTGGTGAACAATGCAGGTATCACGAAAGATGGTTTGATGCTGAAGATGACAGAAGCACAATGGGATGCGGTTATTGCTGTAAACCTGAAGAGCGCTTTCAACTTTATCCACGCTGTTACACCGATTATGATGCGTCAACGTGGTGGAAGCATCATAAATATGTCGTCTGTAGTAGGTGTTCATGGTAATACTTCACAGTGTAATTACGCTGCTTCGAAGGCCGGTTTGATAGCGTTGGCTAAGAGTATCGCTCAAGAGATGGGACGCAAGGGTATCCGTGCGAATGCCATTGCTCCGGGATTCATTGATACGCCTATGACTCAGGCTCTTCCTGAAGATATTCGTAAAGAATGGATTGAGAAGATTCCTCTTCGCCGCGGAGGTACTACGGAAGATATTGCAAATGTGGCTACTTTCCTTGCTTGTGATTTGTCCGGTTATGTATCCGGTCAGGTTATTCAGGTAGATGGCGGTATGAATATGTAATGTATGAAAGTTGTTTACGAAGATAATCATATTATTATAGTAAATAAAATCGTTTCTGAAATAGTTCAGGGCGATAAAACAGGGGATACACCTTTATCGGAACAGGTAAAGGCGTATATTAAAGAATTATATGCCAAGCCTGGGAACGTATTTATCGGAGTAGTGCACAGGCTCGATCGTCCGGTAAGCGGATTGGTAGTCTTTGCCAAGACAAGCAAGGCGCTGAGTCGACTGAACGATATGTTTCGTAACGGAGATGTGAATAAAACTTATTGGGCTGTTACAAAGGATTGTCCGGAAAAGCAAGAGGCTGACTTGGTACATTATTTGATACGGAATGAAAAGCAGAATAAAAGTTATGCTTACGATAAAGAAGTGCAGGGAGCTAAGGAAGCCGTGTTGCACTATAAGGTCATTGCCCGTTCAGATAATTATAATTTGTTGGAAGTGAAGTTGATGACCGGTCGTCATCACCAAATCCGTTGTCAGTTGGCTAAGATAGGTTGCCCTATTAAGGGAGACTTGAAGTATGGAGCCAAGCGTTCAAATCCGGATGGTAGTATTTCACTCCATGCTCGTAGCATTAGTTTCATTCATCCTGTTTCGAAGAAGCAAATAACGGTCGTCGCTCCTGTTCCAAACGATAATCTTTGGAAAAGTTTTGAAGCTTTGGTGAATTCATCCAACAAGATTTAAAATACAATCATATTATTTACTCGTTCACAGTCTTGTGGACGAGTTTTTATGTCATATACTTATCTTTTCTTTGTGCTTTTCAGAAAGCGCAAGTAATACATGATTCCTGCAGAAGTCAGTCCGAATGGCAGTGCCATCCAGATGCCTACAGCGTTCAGATGTAATACAAATCCGAAGAAATACCCCAGTGGAATGGAAATCATAAAATATGCGATAAACGCAATATACATTACGGGTTTCACATCAGCTATGCCTCTAAGCGCGTTCGCAAAGGTAATTTGTAGACCATCGCCCAGCTGATAGACAATGAAAGGGATAATCAATTGTGCTACCAATGCCACCACTTCTGCATTATCCGTAAACAAACTGCCTAAATGGTTTCGACAAAGCAGAATGGGGATTCCTAAACAACAAGCGATACAGAGCATCAGATGGAATCCTGCGTTTGCCGTCCGCTGCACATTCTGTATATCGTGTTGTCCGTTAAAGTTGCTAATACGCACTGCTACGGCCGATCCCATTCCGTAATACATCATAAAGCAGATGTTCGAAATAGTAATCATAATCTGATGTGATGCCAACGGAATAGTTCCCAGCCAACCCACCATCACGGCACTGAAAGTAAAGGAAGCCGTTTCCATTCCTGCTTGAAGCGCAATAGGCCAACCAAGTTTGTTTAGCAGTAAAAAGTCTGTTTTATTTATATAACTCCTGAAGAATCCTTCCCTATATACTTTGTAACGCTTTGAAAAGAAGAAGATAAGTATAAAAGCCACAACCATTATAATGCGTGAAAAGAGGGTAGAATACCCTGCGCCGTTCAGACCCATTTCCGGAAATCCCAGTTTTCCATAGATAAGAATATAGTTTCCAATGATGTTTAGCAGGTTACCACCTAACAGAATATACATAGAAGTCTTGGTATCTGTGATGCCGTCGGCAAACTGTTTGAACGCATTGAAGATCAAAATGAAAATGATGGAATTTGTCAGTATAAGGAAATATTCACGGATGAGTGAAATAAGTTCGATAGGTTGTCCCAACCGATGGATGTTCAGATATAGTATAAAACAAATTGCAGTGATTAGAATTGCTAAAAGCATGTTGGTTAACAGACTGTTTTTTAGACTCCGACCAATATCGTGCAGTTCATTCCTGCCGAATTGAGCTCCAACAATAGGAGTCAGCCCGAACGAGAAGCCGTTGGCGAAAATAATAAATAAATTGAACACGTTATTCACAAAACTTGCAGCAGCCAACTCTTCTGTGCTGTGATGTCCTATCATCAGCGTATCGGCAAAGCTCAACACAATCATTCCTAACTGACCAATCATAATAGGAATACCCAAGTGTAGTAATGCTTTGTAATGTGGCTTATATATGTGAAAATCCATGCAATGTGATTTTAAACTGTAGTGGAAATATCAGATATGTCCAAATGTTAACTCTTTGCCTTATAATATAATATAGAACAATTGCTGTGAACAAATGCTTCGTTGGCTACTCTTTGCAGTTGTTGGGGAGTAGTCTTTCTGTAATTCGCTATGTCTTCATTAATATCTTCCGCTTTTCCGATGAGTTCAAAGAAAGCCAAGTTGGTTGCAATGTTCAGGTAATTCATATTATTGAATATCCGGTTGCTTTCATAACGGTTTTTTACTTTCTCCAGTTCATCATTGCTAACGAGCTTACTTTTAATTTCTTCCAACTCTTCCCAGATAGCTGCTTCGGCCTGTTCCAATAAGATACCTTGTACCGGTTTTCCACAAATTATAAAGAGTCCTGCATCTATACTGTCTGTGATATAGGCATCAATGGAGTTAAAGATACGTTTGTCCTTAATGAGATGCTGTGACAAACGGCTTGAGCGGCCATTGCTAAGCAAGTCACTTAGAGCATCGTATGCATAGAAGTCGGGATGGAGACGTTTGCACATATGAAAAGCCATATAGATAGCGTCTGAAGGAACGGATCGTTCAACCTCCATGCGACGTTCTTCTGTTTGTTTTGGCTCTTGTGGAAGATTTCGGACGGGAACATCTCTGCGTTCTATCATACTAAACCATTTTTTTGCCAATGAAACAGTTTTGTCGAAAGAGATATGTCCTGTAACTGAAAGAACGGCATTGTTAGGTGCGTAGAAGCGAAAGAAGAAATGCTTTACCTCATCCATAGTTGCATTAGCTATGTGGCTGATTTCCTTTCCGATAGTAGGCCATTGGTAGGGATGAACTTTATAAGCCATGGCGCGGATCAGATGAGAGGCATCACCATACGGTTGGTTTAAACATCGCTGTTTGAATTCCTCAATAACAACCTGCCGTTGTACCTCCAGACTGTTGGGACTAAAACTGAGTGAGAGCATTCTGTCGCTTTCTAACCAGAATCCGGTCTCTACATTTTGCTTGGGCAGTGTGATATAATAATTGGTTAGATCATTATTTGTCCAAGCATTATCCTCGCCACACGCATTTTGAACAGGAGTGTCGTAGTCGGGGATGTGCATGCTGCCACCAAACATCAGATGTTCAAAGAGATGAGCAAAGCCTGTATGGTTGAAGTCTTCGTCCCTTGATCCGACATTATAAGCAATGTTCAGGGCTACCATTTGGGTGGAGTCGTCTTCTTCGTGGACGATACGGAGTCCGTTGTCTAAAGTGTAACGGTTGACTCGTATCATTCTTCTACTATTGCTTTAAGGATTCGGATATTGATTATCGGACGGTCAGCATCATTGGTCTTTGCAATTTCAATTTTCTCAATGGCTTCCATCCCTTCGGTAATTTCACCGAATACTGTATAGGAACCATCAAGGTGAGGAGCACCTCCCACGGTAGTGTAAGTCTGAATTTGTTCTGGATTGAACTTAAAATAGCCTTCGTCTTTCAATTGCTGATGAGCCTGAACCTCCAGTGAGTCCTGCAAGGCCAGTAGCTTATCGTTATCACCTGCGCGACGGAACTTATAAATTTCTTTCATACGCTGATGGGCAAGTTCGTTGAAGATATTCTCTTCGCGCTGTTGGTTGATGTTGCCTTCCATATTAAGCAGCTGATCTTGTGTAAATTTGCGTCCTGTTACAATATAGAACTGACAACTCGAAGAAGCTTTCTCCGGATTCACATCGTCTCCTTGACGCGCAGCAGCAAGAGCTCCGCGTTTATGGAAGTATTTGTCGGCCATAAATTCGGCCGGTATGGTATAACCGACATCGCCACCACCTAACATGGCAGTATCCGAAGCCGTTTTACTATCCGGGTCACCTGCCTGAATCATAAAATTTTTAATTACACGATGGAAGAGAGTACTATCGTAGACTCCTTCTTTACAAAGTTTTATGAAATTATCGCGATGTTTAGGTGTTTCATTATACAGTTCAACAGTAAAGTTGCCTGCAGTAGTCTCAAATTTTACTAAAGTACGTTTGTCTTTTCCCATATTTTTTGATTGATTGTTTGAACCGGTGCCACATGCCGTAAAAGCGATAAGGACCAGTATCAAGAAAAGTTTATAAACTTTCATTATTTTAATATTAAATTAGTGCGTAAAGATAGTAAAATTATCGCATGAACCGTCTTGATTGCCACAAAATTCATTAAGTTTGCACTATCTTTATAGAAAATCTACTGATGGAGAAAAGGAATTGCATACATTGGGCATTATGGATAGTTGTCGCGCCATTCATTTTGTTCTTTTTGTTGTGTTTCTTGATTTATTTGCCACCCATTCAAAACTATTTGGTTGATAAGGCTGCTTCGGTTGCGTCTGCACGAATGGGGATGCGGATATCTATTGGTCATATTAATTTATCCTTTCCGTTGAACGTTCGCTTGAGTGATGTTACAGCCATTAAAAACGAAAATGATACTATTTTGAATATCGGTATATTAAATGCTAAAGTTAAGATGCTTCCTTTACTTCGTAAGCACATTGAAGTGGATGGCATTACACTCAGTAACGGAATACTTGATTCACAGGATTTTATTGATGGAATGTGCTTGAAAGGGAAGATTGGAAGGCTATACTTAACCAGTCATGGAATCAATTTAAATAGGGAAGAAGCGGTAGTAAATAAACTGTCTTTAGACGATTCAGATATCTATCTTTGCTTGAATGATACGTCTGATGAGAATACTGCTAAGACTGAGATACCTTGGAAAATAAAAGCGAAAGATATAATTATCAATCGGACAGGTTTTAGTATGGTAATGCCGCAGGATACGTTAATCCTAACAACTTATTTGGATAAACTGAGTTTGAAGAACGGGAATGCGGATTTTCACAAAGGCATTTATCAGCTAAGCTCATTCAATGTGCAGAATAGCAAGTTAGGTTACAGTGCCGATACAAATCTGAGTGATTCTTTACAAATAGCCTTGAGTAACTTGAACATGCAATTGGATTCTGTTTATTATCATGGTAGGGATATGATGGGTGTAGTGAATAAACTGAACTTTAAAGAAAGATCCGGTCTTGAATTAACATCTGCAAGCGGGCGTCTTATTTCAGATGAAAACACTATTAGTATTTCGGATTTAAATGTGGTCACAGCCAATTCTTCGATGGAAATGCTGGGTAATGTAGATTGGAGTGCAATAAAAGGTGACAAAGATGCTCGGGTTTCAGCCCGGCTGATGGCTGATATAGGTAAACCGGATGTAATGCTTATGTTGAAACATTTGGATTATAAAATAATAGAGAAATATCCTGCGCAACCGTTGCGTGTTCGACTTGGAGCCGACGGTACCATGAATCTCATTCATGTCGCGACACTTACCGCGGAACTCCCAACAGCTTTTGATATTTCGGCAGGCGGGACTTTCTCGAATTTAACTGATAGTATCAACAGAGTTGGTAATATAAAATTAAGGTCGAAGTTTCATGATGTTCATTTTATTTCTTCGTTGACGGGAGGCTATACGATACCTGAAGGAAGTGGAATAGATGGAGAGTTTCAATTGAGAGGAACTCGAATCGGATTGGATGCTTTGTTGACTACAGCAATGCAAAAGATAGCTTTGGCGAATGATACGACGGTACTTAATGATAGTACATTTGAACTAAAACCGGTAGAGTATTCTCCATCAGCTACGTTAGTAGCAAAGTACGATTGGGAAAAAAATATTTACTCTGCTGTGGCGAATATTGATCGGATTAATCTGCATGAGTTCATGCCGAATGATTCTCTTTTTACCGTTTCTGCAAATTTGAAATTAGATGGGCAAGGAACAGATATCTATTCGGGAGGTACACACATTAATTTTGATGGTACAATAGATAAGCTGCGATATGGCAGCTATAACCTGACTAATATGCAACTGTCCGGGAAATTGACAAAACATCAACTGACTGCGATTGCTACTGCGGACAATGACTTGATAAGACTGCAAGCCGGACTCGATGGACAGATTAAGCGAAATGATATAACCGCTGAATTAAACTTAGATGTGAACAATTTGAACTGGCAAGTTTTACATTTGACCGATATTCCTGTTAGTACTTCGCATCGAATAAAGGCCATTCTAAAGACGGATATGCGAAAACTTTATGTGTTGGATGCTAATTTATCGGGTACCACTATTTATTCGCAAGGCAAAACGTATAAGGCAAAAGACCTGTGGACAAAGATGGCTTCGTCAAAAGACTCGACTAATGTATGCTTGCGAACCGGAGATTTGAATTTGGATTTGATGATGGATGTATCGATTGAGGATTTGCCGAAATTGAGAACTCAATTGATGACAGAAATAAATAATCAGTGGAAAAAGAAAGACATCCATCAAGTGGAGTGGATGAAGTATTTCCCAAGTATATCGCTGAAATTTGTTTCAGGGAAAGACAATCCTATACATAATTATCTGAAGTTTAGAGGTTGCTCTTATAGTGACTTAGCATTAGATTTGCAGACTTCTTCGGTAGAAGGAATATTAGGAACAGGGCATATCTACGGATTGAAAAAGGATACGTTTATGTTAGATTCCATTACATTTAATCTTAATCAGGATTCGGCAGGGATTCACTTGTTAGGACAGGTAGAGAGTGTACCTAAAAAAGCTCAGGATGCTTTTACAATCAACCTGACAGGCTGGATGAACAATAATAATGGTAAAATAACGCTGGAATATTTGAACGCTAAGAAGGAGGTAGGTGCTTATTTGGGAGTTGAGACTCTGGTGGAGACCGATGGAGTGAATATGCATCTCTTCCCAGAGCATCCTACATTCCTTTATCGGAAATTCACGTTGAATGAGGATAACTTTATTTATTATAATAACGGTGGACGTATTGGCGCGGAAGTTAATTTGCATGATGATAAAGGTGTGGGAATACAATTCTATTCTAATCATAGTGATTCGCTTGCGCAACAAGATATGACGTTGGAATTGAATCAGGTCAATTTAGATGAATTCCGTCGTGTTTTTCCATATATGCCCGATATGAAAGGAATTATAGAAGGTACCGGACATTATATAGTCAAAGAAAAGAAGCCGATGTTCAGCGCGGATATCATGATGCAGGACTTCGTTTATGAAGGCAGCAAGTTAGGAAACTGGGAGGCGAACGCTGTATATCTGCCGGGTGAACGGAATGATCATCATGTGGATGGGTTTATTTTGCATGAAGGGGAAGAGATAAGTCACATTAATGGTATCTATTTGGATGCGAAAGAAGGGATGGGAGCTATTACGGCTGATGTAGACTTTGAGCATTTTCCTTTATTCGTGCTGAATCCGTTTATACCGGATAAGTTGGTAGAGTTCACCGGAGATGTTAATGGTACGCTTTCGGCGAAAGGAATAGCGTCAAATCCAAAGTTAAACGGACAACTGACGATGGATTCTGTTGTAATGGTGGTGCCCGAATATTCGGCTCGGTTTAACATTGATAATAGAAAGTTGGAAGTAAAAGATAGCAAATTGGTTCTTGCTGATTATAAGATTACTACAGCCGGAAAGAATCCGATGACTGTCAACGGAACGGTAGATATGACCAAGTTAAGTGCTGTTAATCTTGATTTGCGATTGCGGGCGAATAATTATGAATTGTTTAATGCACCGAAGACTAAACGTGCTTTGACATACGGAAAAATGTATGTCGACCTGACTGCTTTTTTGCGTGGATCGGTTGATAACCTAATTATGCGCGGAAATATGAATGTGTTAGGTAATACCGATTTTACTTATATAATGAAAGATTCTCCTTTGACGGTGAATGACAGATTGGGAGAATTAGTCACCTTTGTTAATTTTAACGATGCGACAGAGAATCAAATACCGGAAAAAGAAGTAATTATGTCGGGTATTGATATTCTGTTGGCCATTCATATTGATCAAGCTGTGCAATGTCATGTCGATTTGAATGAAGATGGATCAAATTATATGCTGTTGGAAGGAGGTGGTGACCTTCAGTTTCAGTATACTCCGGAAGGAGAAATGCGCTTGAATGGCCGTTACTCTTTGAACAGTGGTGAGATGAAATACGAGATTCCGGTTATTCCATTACGAACTTTTAATATACAAAGTGGCAGTTACTTGGAGTGGATGGGTGAAATGATGAATCCAAGGTTGAACATTACAGCCACCGAACGTGTGCGTGCTCGTGTAAGTTCAAGTAGTGAATCGCAACGAATGGTGAACTTTGACGTGGGAGTGAAGTTGTCGCAAACGCTGGAGGCACTTGGTATGACGTTTATTCTTTCTTCTCCGGACGACGCATCGGTACAGAATGAACTGGCAACTTTATCAGAAGAAGCGAAGAGTCGACTGGCTGTTACTATGTTGGTGACCGGTACATACATGGCGGAGAGCAATACTTCGAGTAAAAACTTTGATGCGACCAACGCGCTTAATTCGTTCCTGCAAAGTGAGATTTCAAGCATTGTTGGTAAGTCTATGGATATCAATTTCGGAGTGGAGACATTAGATGATGACCGCGGCCGTCATACGGATTATAACTTCCAATTTACCCGTCGATTCTGGAATAACAGGGTACGAATTGTGATAGGAGGCACGGTAACTACCGGAACAGCTGCCACTCAACGCGAGTCGTTTATTGATAATGTGTCTATTGAATATCGGTTGGATAATTCCGGAATGCGTTATCTCAAGTTGTTTCATGATAGGAATTACGAGAGTGTTCTGGAAGGCGAAGTGGTGGAAACTGGTATTGGTTTGGTATGGCGGAGAAAAGTGGATAAATTGACTGATTTGTTTATTTTCAGAAAACGAAAGAATGAGGAATAGGACAGTATATATATATAAGGTAGTTGTTTTTCTGATGGTACTAATCTTTTCCGGCTGTTCAACGACAAAGAATTTGTTGGAGGGGGAGATGTTATACACCGGCGTAAAGAAGATGAAAATTCATAACGAGGATAAGTCGGCTACGGGCGTTCAAGCGTTGGAAGAGGTAGAGGCCGCCATATCTTACCCCCCCAATAATGCTATACTCAGCAGCAACTCTTTAAAATTTCCAATACCGTTCGGTCTTTGGATATATAATGGATTTGTAAAGTATCAAAATGAAAAGGGACCGGGCAACTGGATATTTCGTAAGTTGGCTTCGAAACCGGTATATCTTTCAACAGTGAATGCTGATACTCGGGTAAAAGTTGCAACCAACTTGTTGCGTGATTACGGATTCTTTAACGGATCGGTTACTTATAAAGTGGATACTGTTGCCGACCGGAAGGCTAAACTTTTGTATAATATTGATTTTCAGAAACCATATTACTTTGATACTTTGATGTATGTTAACTATTCGGCACGCGCAGACAGTCTGATTAAAGCTCATGAGCAGGAAAAGTTAGTACATCGAGGGGATCATTTCAATGTATTAAAATTGTATGATGAGCGTACACGCGTATCCAATTTGTTTCGTAATAACGGCTATTTTTATTATCGTCCGGATTATATTTCTTTTTTAGCCGATACTATACAGCGTCCGGGATATGTAGCTGTCAAGTTAGTGAACCGGAAGAATTTATCGAAGAAGGTTGCTCGTAAGTATTATGTAGGGGATACCGAATTTATTTTACTTGAAAATAATGTGAGTAATCAAGATGGTAATCGGATTTTGCGCTTTGATTCGGTTCAGGTGCGGAATGTTAAGATAAAGTATATAGGTGATAAGCCGGCTTTGCGTCCGTCGGTTATTCGTCGTCGCTATTATATGCGAAAGGGAAATGTGTTCTCTCAGTCGCGTTTTCAAATTTCTCAGGAACGGATTGCTCGTTTGGGTATATTTAAGATGACGGATTATAGTGTAGCTCCCAAAGATTCTACACCGGATTGCGATACATTGAATATCAGGGTGATGGCTATGCTTGACCAACCGTATGACGTATCCTTGGAAACGAACGTTGCCACAAAGAGTACCGATCAAGCCGGACCGGGTGCCATTCTCAGTTTGACACGTAATAATTTCCTGAGATCGGCAGCAGCGCTCTCGTTCCAGTTAAAGGGATCGTATGAGTGGCAGACGACTTCATCAAAACTGAATGGAGAAAATCGTAACAAGCTGAATTCTTATGAAATAGGACTGACTGTTGGATTGGAATTTCCTGAATTGATTTTACCTTGGGTAAAAGAGAAAGGTAATCGATATCGTTATGCACAGCACACTTCGTTTAAGTTGTATGGCAACCAGTTGAAGCGTTCGCGCTATTTTACCATGCTATCGTTTGGAGGATCTGTGTCGTACGATTTTATGACTTCGCGTACATGGAAGCATACTATAACACCTTTCCGACTGACCTTCAATACTTTGCAACATACTACAGAGGCTTTTAACGCTATTATGAATGAGAATCGAACACTTCAGTTGAGTTTGAGTAATCAGTTTATTCCTGCCCTGAGTTACACATTCACTTACGATAATTCAAAGGTTAACACTAAGAATCATTACTGGTGGGAAACTTCATTTACTTCGGCAGGCAATGCAACTTCTGTTTTGTTTGCTGTGGGTGGATTAGGCTTGAAGGAGAAGAATAAAAAGATGCTTAACAGTGTGTATGCGCAGTTTATAAAAGGAACTACTGAGTTCCGCTATTTGTCGAATGCATCGGGAAAAAGCCATTTGGCAGCACGTGCTATGGCGGGCATCATTTATTCGTATGGCAATACCACTGTTTCGCCTTATAGCGAACAGTTTTATATAGGTGGCGCGAATAGTGTTCGTGCTTTTACTATTCGTTCCATCGGTCCGGGAACTTATCATCCGGATGCTACCAATCGTTACGGGTATATAGATGAGGTGGGCGATGTGAAGTTGGAGGCTAATTTAGAGTACCGCTTTCCGATATTGGGTAACTTGAATGGAGCGACTTTTCTTGACGCAGGGAATGTATGGATGCTTCGTAATGATGAGTCCCGACAAGGAGGAAAGCTTAGTTTGAAAGACTTTGGAAAGAGTATTGCCTTAGGAACCGGATTCGGCTTGCGTTACGATATGGAATTTTTGGTTATCCGTTTGGATATGGGAATCGGAATTCACGCTCCGTATGATACAGGTAAACGTGGATATTATAATATCCCGAAGTTCAAAGACGGCATAGGACTGCATCTTGCTATTGGTTATCCTTTCTGATTTTATAAAACACTTAATCAGATATTGGAACATTTGTGCTACTTTCATATTATTATTTTATATTTTTGTACGTAGAAAATGAAATAACAAAATAAAGAATCATTATGAAACCTACATTATTTTTACTTGCTGCCGGTATGGGTAGTCGTTATGGCGGTCTGAAACAATTGGACGGTCTGGGTCCTAATGGTGAAACTATCATGGATTATTCTATCTATGATGCTATTCACGCTGGGTTTGGTAAACTTGTTTTCGTTATCCGTAAGGATTTTGAAGCTGATTTCCGTGAGAAGATCATAGCTAAATACGAAGATCACATTCCATGTGAAGTTGTTTTTCAATCAATACAAGATATTCCGGCCGGCTTCACCGTTCCGGAAGGCAGAACGAAACCGTGGGGAACGAATCACGCCGTTATGATGGGTGAGAATGTTATTCATGATCCGTTCGCTGTTATTAACTGTGACGATTATTATGGTCCGGATTCATATAAAGTAATGGCAAAATTCCTATCTTCTCTGCCTGATGGGTCAAAGAATACCTATGCTATGGTTGGTTTTCGCGTTGGAAACACATTGAGTGAAAGTGGAACCGTATCTCGCGGTATTTGTGAAACAAATGAGCATCATCTGCTTACCTCGGTTGTTGAGCGTACCAAGATTCAGCGTATGGATGGCGAGATAAAGTATTTGGATGAGAACGACCGGTGGATTGTTACTCCGGAGAATACTCCTGTCAGCATGAATTTCTGGGGCTTTACTCCTGATTATTTTGCATATAGTAAGGATTATTTCAAAGGTTTTCTGAGTGATCCGAAAAATATGTCTAACCTGAAGAGCGAATTTTTCATCCCATTGATGGTGGATAAACTGATTAAGGAAAATACTGCAACCGTTGAGGTTCTTGATACGACCAGCAAGTGGTTCGGTGTAACATATCCGGAAGATCGTCCGGCTGTAGTCGCTAAGTTCAAAGATTTGGTTGAAAAAGGCGTTTACCCAAGCAAATTATTCTAATTAATCGGATAAAAAGAGCAGAGGAAGAGTAGATTTATTCTTCCTCTTTTTTGTTACTCATGGGTATATTCTGTTCTGTTTGTTTGCTTAGTTAGGTGTCTCACGTGCGTGGTTCACGTGTCTCACCTGCGTGGTGCACGTGTACCACGTGCGTGACCCATGTGTACCACGTGCGTGAGGAATCAGTTTCTCTTTATAAATCGAAGACTTTATACTTTAATCCGACTTATATTCACTTGGTGATATGCCTGTATGATGCTTGAAATATTTTCCAAAGAACGAAGCATTGCTGAAATTCAGATAGTAAGCCACCTCTTGGATGGACATGGTAGAGTAGCGGAGCAGTGTCTTAGCCTCCAAAATGACATAGTCGTCTATCCATTTGCTGGCTGTTTTTCCGCTGAACCGTTTGATAACCGATGAAAAATGCTTGGAACTCAAGTAGAGTTTTGATGCGTAGAAATCCACACGTCGTTCCTTGCAGTGATATTCTTTCACCAGTTTAATAAAATCGTTGAACAATACTTCCTCGCGTTTGAACTGATGCGGCTCCTCACTTTGAAGTTCCGGAGTTTTAGCATAAAGAATATTACCCAGCTTATAAAGATAGATAGACACTAAGTTGCGTAAAATTTCTGTATGGTACTTTCCTTCCTCGTGAATTTCCTTTTTAATATATTGGAAGCACAGATTAAGTTTGGCTATTTCTTCATTAGTCAGACTGAACACCGGATTTTCCTTTACAGACATGTAATAAGGCAAAAAAGTGTTCATAGAAATATATATTTCTTTCAGGAACGAGGTGGAAATCATGATGGCTTGAATATTATGTTCGCCTTGTGGTACCGTCGCTTGAATTAAATCGTTCGGAGCACAGATAAATATATCATTTTCTTTTACTTTATAACGTTTTAAATTAATCTCAACCCATCCTTCACCGGATTTACAAAGTACGATAACAATACCATCAATTCGCATCGGGTATTTTAGAATGAAGTGACCGTTATTAAAGATACCCTGAATTGAATCGGTAATTAGAAAATCGTTGGCATATCCCTCAAGATGCGGGAACTTCTTTCGGATATCACCAAAGGTGATTGCGCTATTCAACTGTTCCATATTACTTATTTTAACGTGAGTTCGACGAATTCAAAATAAGGCAAGCTGTGTATCAATTGTTCTGGTAACATTGATACACGGCTTCTTTGGAAAACAGCAGTATGCTGCTATTGCAGCCAAGAGGTTGACCATGAAATT